>CALXDT010000067.1 GCA_944387125.1 uncultured Oscillospiraceae bacterium
GCGGATGCCGAGAGATTTTGCCTCAGCCGAAAGTTCAAAAAGTGGAGAAATACTGTATGTATTTCCCACTTTTTGAACTGCACGGATGTGGTAAAAGATCCGGCATTCCGCCGAAGACGATTTATTCAGAGGTTCCATAAACTTGTCGTACGTTTCCACGCCGAACAAATCGCACAGATAGTCGTCGGAATTTTCCCAGGTGCCGCTGCGCTCCAGGCCATAGGGATAGTGGTCGGTGGCCAGGACGATCACCGTATCGTCCGCGATCCCCGCCGCTTCCAGCTGCGCCACCAGGGATTCCAGGGCAAATTCCAGCTCCATTTGGGCGGCGTAGTAGCATTTCAGCGTCTCGGGCACATCCAGATCCTCCACCAGATGGTAGTTCTTTCTGGCCATGGCGCTGCCGTTCATGGAGTAGACGCTGTGGCCGCTGACGGTGAGATAGTAGATGCTGAAGGGCTGGTGATCGATATAATCCGGCACCGTGGCATTGATCATCTTCAAGTCGCTTTCCGGCCACACCGCCTGAACCCCTTCCAGCCCTCCGTACAGCGCCACAAACTTGTCGTAGCCCAGTGGACGTGAGTCTCGTCCCGGTCATAGAAGTCCTTCAGGTGGTTGTGACAGGCCGTGGAGCTGTAGCCCTGGCGCTGCAGCTGCTTGCCCATGGTCAGGAACATATTCTGCTGGCGCAGCTCCTTCATGCACATGCCGCCGTTGGTAGGCGCCAGACCCACCAGGTTGGAAAACTCCCCGCCGATGGTGCTGGCGCCCCAGGCAGGCTGAGAATAGTCCTCAAACCGGATGCCCTTGGTAGCCAGCCGGTACAGGGTGGGGGTGCGCTCCGGGTCGATCACCTCCGCCGAAAAGGCCTCAGCGGTGATCAGAATCAGGTTCTTTCCGGCAAACAGGCCGGTGTACGCATTTTCCGACGCCGGTTCCAGGGCGTCCAGGTACCGGCAAATCGCCGCCACAGAGGAATCGTCGGCCTGTTCCGCCAGCTCTCCAAAGTCCACCCCCCGGAACACATGGGGGTCATAGACGGTCTCCGGCGCCTCTGCCGTCCCCTGGGATTCCTCCGCCGGAGGCTCCAGGACGGTCTCCGGCACCTGAAAGGCCGGCTCCGCCTCCCTGCCAACGGTATTCACCCGCAGCTCCAGGGTCAGCGCCATGTTCAGCCCGAAGCACCGGGCAGCGCTGTCAAATTCATAGTTCTCGTCCAGCCGGGCGGCGTCACGGGTCAGGCCGTTCACCGCTCCCCGCCCCAGCAGGTACAGTGCCGCGGCACCGGCCGCCAGAAGGCCCCGGAGCTTCCAGGGGGTTTTGGGACAGGTGCAGAGCAGGCCGTAGAGCACCGTGGGAAGCAGCACCAGAGCAATCCGCCACAGGTTCCGCAGCAGCAGGGACATCACCAGATCAAAATAGTCCGTGGCCACGCCGCCCGCGCCGTTGAGCACGGTGCCCGGGGTCATGAAGCCCCCGTAGGCGTCGGTGATGAAATACTCCATCAGCCAGACGACCCCCACCGCCGCCGCCGGAACCACCGCCGCCCATTTCCCGGCCGCAGCCGGCAGCAGGGAGCAGAGCAGCCCCAGCAGCGCGCCGAAGCCCAGCGCGAAGCAGGCCACGGCCAGAATTCTTCCCGGCTGGAAGGTCTCCGTCACCCACAGGTGCAGCAGCAGTTCATTATATAAAAAACCGTCGCCATCAGGAACAGCCACCCCGGAAGGGGGCGTTTTGTCCATTTCTCTTTGATTTTCACAGCATCTGCTCCTTGGACTTATGCTTCCGGATTGGGCTTCCGGGGACGGCTGCGGCGGCTGCCGGAGCGGTGCCGGGGCTTGCGCTCTCCCTCCTGCTCCTGCCTGGCCGCCTTTGGCTCCCTGGCCGGGCGATCCTGCTCCGGCCTGGCCGCTTTTCCCTCTTTTCCGGAGCGCTCCTGCTTCGGCGTCTCGGTGCGGGCGGCTTCCGGATTCCCCTCCGGGGTGCTTCTGCGGCGGCGGGAGCGGGCACGGCCGGTTTTGGGGGCGGGAGCCTCCGGTTTTTCCTCCGGCTCCTCCACAATCGACTCCGCGCTGTACCGGAAGCGGATGGGCTCCAGGCGGATGACCTCCTCCGGATCCTGTCTGGCAGGGCGCTTGCCGCCGCCGGATATGGGCGCCAGATCCGGCGGGATCGGCGGGTCATTTTTCTTGGCCTTGCCGCTGCGCAGCACCGCGATATCCCCGTTGGCAAAGGCGGTGATGGTTTCCGGGTTTTCCTCCATCCGCACCTTCACCCGCTGCCGGAGCAGATCCGTCTCCACCACCGTGCCCCGTCCCTCGGGGGTATCCACAAAGGAGTCCATTTTCGGACTGGTGCGCAAAAGATCCTCATAGGCCTCCTGCTCGTATTTCAGGCAGCACATCAGCCGCCCCCAGGTGCCGGAAATCTTGGTGGGATTCAGGGACAGGTTCTGGGTCTTGGCCATTTTGATGGACACCGGCTGGAAATCATCCAGGAAGGTGGCGCAGCAGAAGGGCCGGCCGCAGATGCCCAGACCCCCTACCATCTTGGCCTTGTCCCGGACGCCGATCTGCCGCAGCTCAATCCGGGTGTGGAACACGGAAGCCAGATTCTTCACCAGCTCCCGGAAATCCACCCGCTCATCGGCGGTGAAGTAGAACAGAATCTTGCTGCCGTCGAAGGCCACTTCCGCGGACACCAGCTGCATATCCAGGCCGTGATCTTCGATCTTCTGCAGGCACACCTCATAGGCGCGCTTTTCCTTGGCCCGGTTATCCGCAATGGTCTTCTCGTCCTGGGCGTTGGCCTTGCGCAGAACCTTCCGCAGCGGCGCCACCACGTCCTTGGGGGCTATGGCATGGACGCCGCTGACGCAGACGCCGAACTCCGCCCCCCGGGCGGTATCGATGATCACATGATCTCCCTGGGCGTAGCTTCCGCCCGCGGGATCAAAGTAGTAGATCTTCTGCCCGGGCCGGAACTGGATATCCACCACCTCCACAGTTTCCGAAGGCGGGGTTTGGGATACGTTCTTGTTTTGTTCTTCCATTGGTTTGCTCCTTGCTATCGGCAAAAGCCGTATCATTCTTCCTGAAAGCCGTCAGCGCAGCGCCCATTCCAGATAGCCGCACACCGCGGCGGGAGAGACGTTGCTTTGCAGGTATTCCAGGGCGGTTTTCATGCAGACTACCCCCTGGTACAGCTCCCCGCCGGTGCGTTCCTGAGCCAAAACCCTGGCCTGGGCGGACACCACCGGCTGGCCGCTGCGGCTGACCAGCGCGCTTTCCAGCAGCTCCAGCCAGCCTTCCACCGCTTCGGTCAAGGCGTCGCGCTTCCATTTTTCCATGGGCACCAGCAGCTTCATCAGCTCCAGAGGATCTTTCCGGGAAAAGGCCCGGACAAACAGCAGGCTCTGCTCCGAGGGCTCCGCCCCGGCGGCCAGCATCGCCTCCGCCTGCCCCAAAAAGCCCCGGCTGCGCCGGCAGGCGGCATCCAGATCCTCCTGCTGGGCATTGGGAAAGCGGCTGCGCAGCCAGGGGAGCATCTGCTCCCGGGGCACCGCCTGCATCCGCAGCTGGACACACCGGGAACGCACCGTCGGCAGCAGCTTTTCCGGATTGTCCGTCAGCAGCAGGAAAACGCCGTAGGCGGGAGGCTCCTCCAGCACCTTCAGCAGGGCGTTCTGCCCGGGAAGACCCATGTCCTGGGCCCGGGGGAACAGGTAGATTTTATAATCGGATTCGTTGGGCTGGATATACATATCCGACCGTGCCTGGCGGATCAGATCCACCGTCACGGTTTTTTTCTCCGGGTCGTCCACGGTGATAAAGTCCGGGTGGGTGCCGGCCATCACCTTGCGGCAGCTGTGACACCCCAGGCAGGGCTTTTGGGATTCCCGGCACAGGATCGCCGCAGCCAGCAGCCGGGCCAGGGTGCGCTTTCCCGCGCCTTCCGGACCGGAGATCAGATAAAAATGGGAAATATGCCCTTTTAAAAGGCTTTCCGTCAGATTTTCCTTGATCTGACGGTTCCCCAGCAGCGTTTCAAAGGCCATGGGCTCCTCCAGGTTTGGGTATTTTACCGGGGATTATCCCCATACATTGGACAACATGGGAATCACCTGCTTCTTCCGGCTCATGACCTTGGGCAGGAACACGGTGTTGTCCATCGGCGTGACGTTAAAGGCCTGGCGGATGGCGTCGTCATCCCCCACATACAGAATCCGGGTGCCGTCCATCATCACATCGGTGAGCATCAGCAGCATCAGATCAAAGCCCTTCTCCCTGGCGGTTTTGTCCATCAGCGCCAGGAACTCCCCTTTCCGCTCCATTACCCCGGAGCTGTCCACGCTGGTCAGCTGGGAAACCGCCAGTTTGTGGCCGTTGATGCGGAACTCCTTATAGTCCGCAAAGAGCACCTCCTCCGGGGACTTGTTGTTCACCTCCGCGGAGAAAATGGCTCTGCCCAGCTCTGTCAGGGATACATTGGCAATCCGCGCCATCCGCTCGGCGGTGCGGATATCCCGCTGGGTGCAGGTGGGGGATTTGAACATCACCGTATCGGACAAAATGGCCGCGGCCATCATCCCCGCCAGATTGGCCGAGGGCATCAGTCCCCGATCCTGGAACATGGAAGCGATGATGGTATTGGTAGAGCCCACCGGCTCATTGCGCACAAAAATCGGGTTGCTGGTCTGGATATCCGCCAGCCGGTGGTGATCGATGATTTCCAGCAGCTCCGCCTCGTTCAGGCCGGGGACGGACTGGGCGGCCTCGTTGTGATCCACCAGCACCACCCGCTTTCTCCTGGGACGCAGCAGGTGATACCGGGTAAGGATGCCCACCACCTTCTCATCGGCGTCCAGAATGGGGTAGCTGGGATGGCGGTATTTCAGCACCGTTTCCCGCACGTCGTCCACCCGCTCGTCCAGGTGGAAGCAAACGATCCCCTGGGTGTTGCAGATTCTGCCCACCGGGGTGGACTGGAAGATCAGCCGCGCCACCCGGTATACGTCCAGAGGCGTGGCGATGATGCAGGTTTCCGTGGACATATTCCGCAGCTCCTCGGAAATCTCCGCCTGGCACAGCACCAGGCACCGGACGTTCATTTCCAGCGCCCGTCGGATCATATCCGGCTGGTTGCCGCAGAGCACAATGCTCTCCTTTTTCTGGAACATCAGGTTCTCCCGGCTTTGGGGCAGGGCGATGGTCACTTCTCCCGCAATGGTATCGGTATTCTCCCCGGCCTCGTTGAGCACCCGTCCTTCCAGCACCGACAGCACATTGAACAGGGGCACTTCCTCCAGCTCCGCGGAGGCAATCCGGGACATATTGTAGTTGGACACATCCGTCCGGGACAAAATGCCGTACAGCTTGCCGTCCTCCCGGGCTACGGGCACCGCCGCCACCGCGGGATAGGTCTGCAGCTCATCCCAGGCCCGTCCCACGGTGACGCCGGCGCTGAGGATGGGCGGTTTGTCAAAGTCCAGATCCCGCACCTGGTTATACAGGTTGGTGATCTGCATAGGAGGCTGGAAGCCGAAGCGATCCAGCACGATCCGGGTCTCGTCGGACACCGGCCCCAGGCAGGCGGCCACATATTCCCGCTCGCCGCAGGCATTGCGCAGAGCCGCATAGGCAATGGCTGCCACAATGGAATCGGTATCCGGGTTCCGGTGGCCGGTGACATAGATGCGATCCATTTGTTTCCTCCTCGTTTCTTCTCCGGGCAGCGCCGCCCGGGTCATAGGGTTACTTCTCCCGCCAGGTTCCGGTCGAACAGCTCCATAACCGCCTGCCGATCCATTCCCTGGCCCAGCGCCCACATCAGCTTGGTCATGGCCGCTTCCGAGGTCATGTCCCGCCCCTGGATGACCCCCAGCTCCAGCAGCCTGGTGCCCACCTGGTAGACCTCCAGGTTGGCGCTGTCATACAGGCATTGGGTCGTGACCACGATGCACACCCCGTCTTCCACAGCCCGGCGGATCCCCCGCAGCCCCTGATGGAGCACATTCACGCCTCCCAGGCCGAAGGCTTCAATGACGATCCCCTGGCAGCCCATGGCTGCCAGCATATCGAAGATCCGGGGATTCAGGCCGGGGGTCAGCTTCAGCAAAAACACGTTCTGGCTGATTTCGGGACACAGCCTGGGCTGTCCTGTAAACCGGGGCAGCACCCGCCGATCCACCGTCAGCCCCAGGCTGCCCACCTGGGCGGCGTACCGGGCGTTGACGCTTTCAAAGGCGGAGAACCCAGCGGCCCGAACCTTCACCGCCCGGCAGCCCAGCATCACCTTCCGGTCGAAGGCCAGAAACACCCCCCGGTGGCCGGCAGCGGCCATGGCAAAGGCGGTGCGCAGGTTGTCAGGCCCGTCGGAGAGCATGTCCGCCAAAGGCAGCTGGGAGCCGGTGAACACCACCGGCAGGTCGATGTCCGGCAGCATAAAGGTTACGGCGGAGGCCGTATAGGCCATGGTATCCGTGCCGTGGGACACCACCACCCCGTCAAATCCCGGCCGCTCCGCAAAGATCCTTTGGGCGATGGTCTGCCATTCCTGGGGGCGGATATTGGAAGAATCCAGGCACATCACGTCCCGGACGGTAATTTCATAATAGGTGCGCAGCTGCTCCAGCTCCCGCTCCATCACCTGGGAGCGGCGGGGCTCCAGCCCCTGCCCTCCGGGCACCGAGGCAATGGTGCCCCCGGTGGTCAGGAGCAAAATCTTTTTCTTTTGCGCCATAGCGGTCTCCTTTCCGTTGGAAACAGGAGGCTGCGGATGTTCCTTCTGTCAGCGGGATCCGCCGGGACAACGCCCGGGGGATCCCATAGGGATTATTATAGCCTGTGCCGGGCGAAATAGCAAGAAAAATCCCGCCTTTCCCCGGCTCCGGTACGCAAAAGACGGAAGCCGCGCTTCCGTCTCCGCTTATTTTTTGGCGTCCTCGTCTTCCGTGCCCAGCCATTTCTGCATATCCAGCCGTTCCGCGATCCGGGTCAGCGCCTTTTCCATGCTCTCCTTACAAGTGGTGGTAACGCTGTCCAGGAACCGGCCTTCGTAGGCGGACAGGGCATTCTCGATGCGAACCACCCGGCTGTAGGTATAGTCGCCGGCACTTTCGGTTTTTTTCACCGTGTAGATGGGGGTATAGCTGTAATCCGTTACCCGGGTAACGCCGGAGGTGGCGTCCTTGGTGATTTCCAGATCCAGAATGATGGAATAATTGGTGCCCGCCCGGGTGGCGTCTCCGAAGAAGTCCCCCAGGGAGTAGGCCACCAGGGTGCCGGAGGCAGCGTCGTATTCAATGGGCTGCACCAGGTGGGGATGGGTGCCGAGGATCACATCCACTCCCCGGCGCTGCATCAGGGAGATAATGCTCTCCTGGGAGGAGGAAATGGCGTCGTTGTATTCGCTGCCCCAGTGCACCATGGCAATGGTGATATCCGGCCGTTCGGCCTCGGCGTTTTTCAGAATCGTCTCGATTCGTTCGGTGTCCACCTCCTGGTAGTTGGTGGCATAGTCTGTGTATAAAAGGTTTACCAGGCTTTCGTTTCCCGCGGGCAGACCCCGGCCGCCCATGCCTTTGGTAAAGGCGACAAAGGCCACCCGGATCCCCTGGATTTCCACAATGGTGTAGCCCTTGGAGCGGCGGAATTCCTCTTCGCTGGAATAGGCTCCCAGCGGCTCGATGCCCGCGCTGCGGATGGCCTGCAGGGTGGATACCAGGCCGTTGAGGCCGTTGTTGACGGTGCAGGAATTGGCCGTCTGCACCATGTCCACCCCGGCGTTGCGCAGGCTTTGCAGCAGCTCCACCGGGGCGCAGGTGGTCTGGGTTCCGTAGGTGCTGCCGTAGATATTGCCCTCAAAGTTCAGCACCGTCAGATCCGCCTCGGACAGCACCGCGGCCACATCCTTAAAGGCGGCGGTATAGTCGTAGCCCGAGACGGCCACACCGGAGCTGACCACCGTATCCGTCACGTTCAGATCCCCCGCCGCCTTGATGTGGATGGTGGTAATGGGGTCTCTCTGGGCGGGAGATGTGGACCGGGTGGCCTCGGTGGGGGCTTCCGTCGCCTGGGTCTGCGCCTGCTGGCTTTCCTCCGCGCCGCCCCCCCGCACCAGGCGGAAAATCCCGAAGCCGCAGAGCACCAGCACCAGGCCGGCCAGAATCAGCCGCAGGCGCATCCGTTTGGCTTCCGCCTCCCGGCGCTTGCGCATGGCGTCCCGCTTCTCCCGGCGTCGGTTCATTTCATCGTCATGAAGCGGCATCGGATCTCCTCCTTTCCGGTTCCTTCGCTGCATTGGTCTTCATTATACTCCAAATCCCCCCATAACTCAAGGGGACAAATGTTAAGGATTTTTAACGGAAGCGGCTGCGGGTCTGCCGGGCGTCCCGGCGGATCTGCTCCTTCAGCGCTTCCAGATCCTGAAATTTCTGCTCCGGCCGGAGAAATTCGTAGAATTCCAGGGTGATCTCCCGGCCGTACAGATCTCCCTGATAGTCCAGAATCCACGGCTCCACCGTCACCCGGTGGCCGTTCACCGTGGGGCGGGTTCCCAGATTGGTCACTGCCAGGTACGTCCGGCCGTCCAGCCGGGTGCGGCAGGCGTAGACCCCGAACCGGGGAACGGCCAGTTCCCGGGGCAGCAGCAGATTGGCCGTGGGGATGCCCAGCCGGCGCCCCAGCTGATGGCCGTGGATCACCGATCCGGTAAGAATATGGGGATGCCCCAGAAACCGTACCGCTCCGGCCATATCCCCCTGCTCCAGAAGGGTTCGGATATGGGTGCTGGAAACCCGGACGCCTTCCAGGGTCTGCTCCGGAACCACCTGACAGGAAAGCCCCTGATCCCGGCAGTATTCTTCCAGCAACGGGGCAGTGCCCCTGCCCTTGTCGCCGAACCGGAAGTCCTCGCCGCAGACAAAGCCCCCGGCGCCATAGTCCCTGCGAAGCATCTCCAGAAAGGTCTGCCAGGGCATGGCGCGCATCTGCTCGTCAAAGGGCAGGCTCACCACCCGATCCATGGAAAACCACTGCCGCAGCAGCCGCTCCCGGTCTTGGGAGGTGTTGATCAGTCCCGGGGCGCTGCCCAGCACCAGAGCGTCCGGGTGGGCGGCAAAGGTCACTGCCGCCGCCGCCCCTCCGGCTTCCTCCGCCAGCGCGCGGCAGGCGGACAGCAAGGCGGCGTGCCCCCGGTGTACTCCGTCAAAAAAGCCCAGGGCGCAAATGGTTTTGTTCATACTTACTCCTGTGTCGCGGGAAGGGATGCAGCCGCCTTCCCATTACTCTACCGCAAAAAAGCTCTTCACCGTGGAGACCACGCCGTTTTCCGCCCTGGCCACCATCAGAAATTCTCCCCCTTGGCTGTACGCCCGGTAAGTACCGTCCTCCAGCGGCCTGGAAAAGGAATTGCCGTTGCGGCACCGCAGCTCCTGCCTGGGGGTCAGGACAATCTCCGGCAGGTGGGCGAACAGGGTGTCCACACCCCGGAGATAGATCTGCGGATCCTCTACCTGAAGCAGTTCCTCCAGGGGCACCGCCTGGTCGATGGTGTACTCCCCTGCCTGGGTCCGGCGCAGCGCGGCCATACAGCCGCCGCAGCCCAGCGCCTGGCCGATATCCTTGCACAGGGTGCGGATATAGGTGCCTTTGGAACAGCGCACTCGCAGCCCCATGGCGCCGCCGGTAAATTCCAGCAGCTCCAGCCGGTGAATGGTGACGGGGCGGGGCTTGCGCTCCACCTCCCTGCCCTTTCTGGCCAGGTCGCAGAGCTTTTGGCCGTTCACCTTCAAGGCCGAATACATGGGCGGGACTTGCAGAATCTGCCCCCGGAACCTGTCCAGAACCGCCTCCGCCTGCTCCCGGGTCACGGACACCTCCTTCCGGGCCAGCACCTCTCCGGTGATGTCCTCGGTGTCGGTGGTCACGCCCAGCTGCAGCACCGTTTCATAGGTCTTCTCCGCGTGTTCAAAAAATTCCACGCCCCGGGTGGCTCTGCCCACAAAGACCGGCAGCACCCCGGTGGCCATGGGATCCAAAGTGCCCCCATGGCCGATTCGCCGGGTCTGAAATACCCGCCGCAGCCGGGCGGTTACATCCTGGCTGGTCCAGTCCCGGGGCTTATCTACAATAACAATTCCGTCCATCGCTCAATCCGCCAGCTCCAGCATGGCCTGCTCCACCGCCCGGGCCGCTTCTTCCAGGGGCATACGCAAAGTGGCTCCCGCGGCGCCCACGTGGCCGCCGCCGCCGAACCGGGCAGCGATCCTGGCGGCGTCATAGCCGGGCACCGCCCGAACGGAGAGCTTCACCTCGTCCCCCACCTCCCGAAGGGTGGAGGCCACCCGCACCCCGGCCACAGACCGGGGAAAGGCGGAGATATTGTCCATATCGTCCTCGGTAACGCCGATCTCCTGCTCCACGGCCTTGGAGATGGCGCAAAGGGCCATTTCCCCGTCCCGGAGCAGCCGGAGATGGTCCACAATCCAGGCGCGCATTTTCAGGCATCCCAGGCTGTTGCTTTCAAACAGCGCCTGGTTCAGCTCATAGATCCGCGCCCCGGTCTGGGCGCACTGGGAGGCGGTCAGAAAGGTGTGGGCGGTGGTATTGGCATACCGGAAGCAGCCGGTGTCTGTGGAAAGCCCTACGTACACCGCTTCCCCGATGTCCCGATCCATCCGCACACCCATAAGGCTCAGCACGTCCCACACCAGCTCGGCGCAGGAAGCGCTGGCGCCGTCCACCAGCTCCAGGGGCGTGAAGGAGGTGGCGCTGCTGTGGTGATCCAGCCGAAGGGCGATGCGCTCCTGATAGGGAGCCGCTTCCCCGGGCAGCATTCCCGGGGATGCCACGTCCACGGACACCAGAGTATCCTCCGCCCCCACCGTTTCCGTGGTCAGTCCCTGGTGGAGCCAGGAAAACCGGTCGGTGGCTTCGGGGTTGCGCAGCACATGGGCGGTCTTTCCCAGCTGCCGCAGACCCAGGCACAGCGCCGCGCTGGAGCCAAGGGTATCCCCGTCCGGGCGGCGGTGGGACAGGATCACAAAGTTGTCATGCTCCTGCAGAAATCCGGCGGCCTCAGAGCGTGTCAGTTTCTTCATCTCGGTTCACCTCAAGGGAGTTGATCAGCTTCAGCATCTTCGCGCCGTAGGTAATGGAATCATCCTGGGTCCAGACAATCTCGGGACTGTAGCGCAGGCCCAGGTTGCTTCCCAGCTGGCGGCGCAGGAACCCGGCGGCGGACTTCAGCCCCGCCATGGCCTCCTTGGCCTTCTCCGCCTGGAGGAAGCTCACATACACCTTGGTATAGCGCAGATCCGGGGTGGTCTCCACCCGGGTGATGGAGATCATCACATCCTGAACCCGGGGATCCTTCACGCCCCGGAGCAAGGCCGACAGCTCTTTCCGGATCTCTTCGTTGATAATGGCGATTCGGTTGGATGCCATTGTTTGTTCCTCCTTACTGGAATTTCGGCCGGATATCCCGGCCGGGGGATGATGCAGGCTCAGCGGCACCGCCCTGGGCAGTGCCGCCGGCAGAACTCAGCGCTTGACCTCCTGCATGACGAAGCATTCGAAAATGTCGCCTTCTTTGATATCGTTGTACTTGACCACGCTCATGCCGCACTCGTAGCCCGCGGTCACTTCCTTCACCGCGTCCTTGAACCGCTGCAGGGAGCCGATCTCCCCTTCGTGGATGACAATGTTGTCCCGGAGGATCCGCACCTGGGCGTCCCGGGTGACTTTGCCGTCCTTGACCATGCAGCCGGCAATGGTGCCGATGGCGGAGACCTTGTAGGTCATGCGCACCTCCGCGTGGCCGATCACCGCTTCCTCGTACTTCGGCGCCAGCATGCCCTTCATGGCGGCTTCGATCTCACCGATGGCGTCGTAAATCACCCGGTAGAACCGCATATCCACATTGGCCCGCTGGGCGGAAGCCTGGGCGGCGGCGTCGGGACGGACGTTGAAGCCCACGATGATGGCGCCGGAGGTGGAGGCCAGCAGAATGTCGGATTCGTTGATGGCGCCCACGCCCGCGTGGATCACCCGTACCCGAACCTCTTCGTTGGTGATCTTTTCCAGGGAAGCCTTCACCGCCTCGGCGGAGCCCTGCACGTCGGCCTTGACGATCAGCGACAGCTCCTTCATCTCCCCCTCCTGCATCTTGGCAAACAGGTTGTCCAGGGTGACTTTCTGGTTCAGCTTGGCCAGAGCGTCCTTCTGAGCCTGACGGCGCTGCTCCACCAGCTCCCGGGCCATCCGCTCGTCGGTAACGGCGTTGAACTCGTCGCCGGGGGTGGGCACGTCCGCAAGGCCGGTGATTTCCACAGGCACAGAGGGGCCGGCGGTTTTGACGGTGCGTCCCTTGTCGTTGGTCATCACCCGGACACGGCCCACGGCGGTGCCGGCAATGACAATATCTCCCTGCTTCAGGGTGCCGTTCTGCACCAGCAGGGTGGCCACGGGACCCCGGGTCTTATCCAGCCGCGCCTCGATGACGGTGCCCTTGGCCCGGCGGTTGGGGTTGGCCTTCAGCTCCTGCACCTCGGCGGTGAGGATGACCATTTCCAGCAGCTCGTCCAGACCCATGCCGGTTTTGGCGGAGATGGGGCAGATAACGGTGTCGCCGCCCCACTCTTCGGGAATCAGGTCGTACTTGGTCAGCTGCTCCTTGATCTTGTCGGGGTTGGCGGTGGGCTTATCCATCTTGTTGATGGCCACAATGATGGGCACATTTGCCGCTTTGGCGTGGTTGATGGATTCCACCGTCTGGGGCATGATGCCGTCGTCCGCCGCCACCACCAGAATGGCGATGTCCGTGGACTTGGCGCCTCTGGCCCGCATGGAGGTAAAGGCGGCGTGGCCGGGGGTGTCCAGGAACGTGACCATGTTGCCGTTTACATCCACGGTGTAGGCGCCGATGTGCTGGGTAATGCCGCCGGCCTCTCCCGCGGTAACGGAGGTCTTCCGGATGGCGTCCAGCAGGGAGGTCTTGCCATGGTCAACGTGACCCATGACCACCACCACCGGCGCTCTGGTCTCCAGCTCCTCCGCGGTATCCACATGGTCGTCAATGATCCGCTCTTCAATGGTGATGGTGATCTCCTTCTCCACCTTGCAGCCCATTTCCGTGGCCACAAACTCTGCGGTATCGAAGTCGATGGTCTGGTTGATGCCGGCCATGACGCCGTTCTTCATCAGGCACTTGATCACCTCGGTGGCGGTTTTCTTCATCCGGGAAGCCAGCTCTCCCACGGTAATCTCGTCGGGGATCTTCACGGTAAGGGGCGCCTTCCGGGCCACCTCCATCTGCAGGCGGCGCATTTTCTCCTGCTCCTCGTTGCGGCCCTTGCTGCCCCGGAACTTGTTGTCCTTCTTGTTGGGCTGCTGCCCCTTCTTGCCGCCGATGCGCTGCTTGCCCCCCTGGAACTTCTGAGCCCGCTCGGAGATCAGGCTGTCCACCCGGTCGTCAAACCGGGCGGCGTTGATCTGCACCGCGGAGGTATCCACCACCCGGCGCTCCCGCTTCCGCTCCGGCTCCTTGGGCGCCTCGGTTTTGGCCTTGGGCTGCTGGGCTGCCGGGGCGGCATTCTGGGGACGGTTGGGGCGGTTCTGGGGACGGTTCCCCTGCTGCGCCGGGGCTTTGGGCGCCTCGGTTCTGGGCGCCTCGGCCTTGGGAGCCTCCTGCTTGGGGGCGGGCTTCACCGCGAACACCTGCTCAATGGAAGCGATCTGGTTCTTCTGGGTGATATGGTCAAACACCAGGTTCAGCTCCCCGTCGGTAAGCACCTGGGTATAGGACTTGGGTCTTTCGGCGTACTTGCCGAGAATCTCGGAGATCTCCTTGGGGGTCATGCCGAAATCTGCGGCAACCTCCTTAACGCGATACTTAACAAAACTCATCTATAAACGCACCTCCATAATGTCACTGCCGGCGGAAGCCGCAGAATGCAAAGTGCAAAAGGCGAAGCCTTCCTTCGCGTCTTGCATTTTGCATTTTACCGCTCCGCGGGCCTTACAACGGATCTTGCTGACGTACTCATTTTTTGCCCATTCTCCGGTTCCGCCGGTGAGCCCTGGCCTCCGCCTGCCGCTTCTTTGCCTTCTCGCCCGCGGCGGTAAGAACCTTCAGCGCCTCGCTTACCCCTTCCGCAGGTTCCAGGGTCCGCGCCAGCGCCAGCGCCAGCCGGGGGTCGGTAACGGCGGCAATGGCCAGGCTGGTTCGCCCCACGGCCTGCCCCATCTCGTCCTTGGACGCGGACAGCCGCAGGCACTGCTGGTCTGTTCCCGCGGCAAAGGACTTTGCCCGCCGCCAGGTATGGTCGGAGGCGTCCCCGGCCACCAGGATCAGGTAAGCCTTCCCAGCTCTGGCCGCGGCGCCCACCGGCTCCTCGCCCAGCTCCGCCAGACCGCCCTTCCGGGCCAGGGACAGGTAACTCAGCGCTTTATCCATGCCGTCCCTCCATTTCTTTGACCAGCTGGTCAATGACCTCCTGGGGAATGGCCGTTTCCAGGCTGCGCTCCAGCGCCTTGGAGCGGATGGCTTTTTTCAGGCACTCAGGATCCGGGCAGATATAGGCGCCCCGGCCGGGGGCTTTTCCGCCGAAGTCCAGGCGCACGGTTCCGTCCGTGCCCCGAACCACCCGGATCAGCTCCCGCTTGGCTTTTCGCTCCCGGCATCCCATGCACTGTCTCTGGGGGATCTTCTTCTGCATACTGCCCCTCCTTCTTTTCCGGCAAAGCCGGAGCTTATTCCGCGGCCGCCGCTTCTGCCTGAGAGGCGGGCTTGCTGTCGATCTTATAGCCGGTGAGCCGCGCCGCCAGCCGGGCGTTCTGCCCCTCCTTGCCGATGGCCAGGGACAGCTGATCGTCAGGCACAATCACCCGGCAGGCCTTCTGCCCGGGGATCAGGGACACGGAAATGACCTCCGCGGGGCTGAGGGCAGCCCGGACGTATTCGCAGGGATCCTCGCTCCAGACCACAATGTCGATCTTTTCCCCTCCCAGCTCTTCCACCACGGCGCCCACACGGCCGCCCCGGGGACCTACACAGGCGCCCACGGGATCCACGCCCTCCTGGGCAGCCCGAACGGCCATTTTGGAGCGGGAACCGGCTTCCCGGGCAATGTTGCGGATCTCCACCAGACCCTCGGCAATCTCCGGGGTTTCCAGCTCAAACAGCCGGCGCACCAGGTTGGGATGGGTGCGGGATACGTGTACCAGCGGCCCCCGGTTGGCCTTGTGCACTTCCAGCACATAGACCCGGATCAGGTCGCCCTCCACGTGGTGCTCTCCGGGGATCTGCTCGCTGGCGCGCAGCACCGCGTCGGAGGCGTCGCTCCCCTGGCCGATGCGCACAAACATATCGCCGGTGGCCGGATCGATCCGCAGCACCGTGCCGGTAAGCAGCTCCTGGGCTTTGCTGGAGTAGGACTCATAGGCGACCCCCCGCTCCGCTTCCCGGATCCCCTGGATCACCACCTGCTTGGCGGTCTGGGCGGCGATGCGGCCGAATTTCTGAATGTCCACGGGGATGCACACGGTGTCGCCCACATGAACATTGGGATCCATCCGCCGGGCGGCGTCGATGTGGATCTCCAGGGCGGTGTCCTCCAGTTCCTCCACCGCGGTTTTCACAATGTGCATGGACAGACCCTTTTCACTTAAGTCCACCACCACATTCTCAGCGGGCACGTCCCGGCGGTCTTCCCGGTCCTTGCGGTAGGCGTTGGTCAGCGCCTGCTTCAGCCGCTCCACCATATATTCCACAGGGATGCCCTTGAGCTTTTCCAGCTCCCGCAGAGAGGCGAAGATCTCCGCGCCGATGTCTACCTTGGGCGCTTCGGCCTGCTTTTTGGCTCTGGTATTTCTAGCCATGATATCGTTTCCTCCTATCAGAATTCCACACGGAGCCGCACCAGGGCGACTTCGGATTTTTCAAAGGTAATGGTATTCTTTCCCGCTTCCACGGTCAGGCGGCCGTCTTCGTACCCCCTCAGCACGCAGGGAATTTCCTTCAGCCCGTCTCTGGGGCGGTAGAGCTTGACGGTGATGGGGCTGCCCAGGAACCGCTGAAAGTCCCCCGGCCGCTTCAGGGTACGCTCCAGGCCGGCGGAGCACACCTCAAAATGGTAAGACCCCGGGATGGGATCCTTTTCATCCAGGATCGGATCCACCGCCCGGGAAACCGCTTCGCAGTCGCTGATGTCCACGCCGCCCTCTTTGTCCAGGTACAGCCGCAGGAAATACTCGCTGCCCTCCCGGACATATTCCACATCCCAAAGCTCGCAGCCCAGGGACTCCACAATGGGTCTGGCAAAAGATTCCACCAATTCGGTTACTTTCATAGTTTGTTCCTTTCCCCCGGGGACATCCCCAAGGCCAATAAGAAAGAGAGGCGCTCGCGCCTCTCTTTACCTGCATACTACCATTTACAGTGGCATTATACCACTCTTTGTCCCGTTTGGCAAGAGGGATTTGTCAGAAAAACGGACATTTTTTCATGTTTTCCCCGTTTCTTTCCGGATTTCTCCCGGATCTGTTACCGGCCGCACCCGGTTTCCCAGTTCAGCCGCCCGGTCTGCCGGGTGATCTCCCGCAGTGTTTGCGCCAGCTCCCCGGTCAGCATCCCGTCCTTCATCCGCCAGCGCCAGTTGCTTCCCACCGTGCCGGGGGTGTTGATCCGCGCCTGGCTGCCCAGACCCAGACAGTCCTGGATGGGTATGATGCAGTCCTTGGCCACAGAGCGCATGGCCAGGCAGATCAGCACCTGATGCATCCGGCTGTCCGGGGTGTAATAATCTCCCAGATAGTCCCGCACCAGCTTTTTGGACACCGGATCCAGGCCGGCGTACCACCCGGCCAGGGTGTCATTGTCATGGGTGCCGGTATAGACCACGCAGTTTGTCCCGTAGTTGTGGGGCCAGTAGTCGTTGGCCGCGCCAATGTCCGCCGGATCCACCGCAAACTGCAGCACCTTCATATTGGGATAGCCGCTTTCCGCCACCAGGCGGCGCACTCCCTCGGTCATGGTGCCCAGATCCTCCACAATCACCTGCACATCCCCCTGGCGATACCGGACGGTGTGGAACAGCTCCATCCCGGGTCCCTTCTCCCAGTGGCCGGCCAGGGCGGTGGCGGCGTCTCTGGGAATGGAGAAGTATTCGTCAAAGCCCCGGAAGTGGTCGATGCGCACCACGTCATACAGCTGGAAGCTGTGCCAGATCCGGCTGCACCACCAGTCGTAGCCGGTGGCCCGGTGGTAGTCCCACCGGTACAGGGGGTTGCCCCAGATCTGACCGTCGGCAGCAAAGGCGTCCGGCGGACAGCCAGCAATAGCCGTGGGCTCGTGATTTTCATCCAGCTGGAACAGCTCCGGGCGCGCCCACACATCCGCCCCGTCGGGGGAGACGTAAATGGGAATGTCGCCCACAATCCGGATGTGCCTGCTGTTGGCATAGGCCTTCAGCGCCTTCCACTGGCGGGCGAACTGGTACTGCAGATACTTCTGGAACTCCACCTGGTAGTAAAGCTCCCGGTGGTAGTAATCCACCGCGAAGCCCCAGTGCAGTTTGATATCCTGGGGCCAGCGGTGGTAAGGCAGGCCGCCGAAAAACGCCTTCAGCGCCATGAACAGGGCATAGTCGCTGAGCCACCAGCCGTTGGTCTGAATGAAGCAGCGGTACTCCGGGTCTTCGCTGATGCGGCTGCGCCGGTAGGCCTTGTACAGAAGGCGCAGCCGGTGTTCATGGAGCTTTTCGTAATCCACCTGCTCCGGATCCGTGCCGAAGTCCAGCTCGTCGCACTCCTCCCGGGTAAGCGTCCCCTCCTCCACCAGGGTATCCAGACTGATAAAATAGGGATTTCCCGCAAAGGCGGAATAGGCCTGGTAGGGGGAGTTGTCCGAATCTCCGAACGCCGTAGCCGCCAGGGGCAGGATCTGCCAGTACCGCTGCCCCGCCCGTTCCAGCCAGTCCACAAATTCATAGGCCGCCTTGTCAAAGCAGCCGATGCCGTACCGGGACGGCAGGCTGGAAATGGGCATCAATACGCCTGCATAACGATTCATTGTCTTTTCTCCTCTGCTGATATGGCATTTCCGGAAACGTTTCCATTGTTTCGAAAAGTTTCAGGTTATCCAGTATAAACGGTTCCCGGCTTCCCGTCAACCGTTTCCGGCCAATCCGGAAAAATTCAACGTTCTTTACAAAAACCCGTTTTCTGTTTTATGGAAAAGAACCATCCCTTCTTCCCCCGGGAACGGATTGCATCTTCGGCCGGAATATGGTATGATTCTTCAAAAGAATCGGAAACGAGGTTGGCTTATGGCGACACTGGAAGACATTGCACGGGTGCTGGGCGTATCCAAAAGCACCGTATCCAAAGCGCTCAGCGGCGCCGGGGACGTCAGCGACGCCATGCGCCGCTCCGTGGTGGAGACCGCCGTGGAGCTGGGCTATTCCCGGATCCGCCGGGGGGATGAAGCCCCCCGGCTGGCGGTGTTCATCACCAACATGGGCTATGCCAGCCAGGAGGACTTCGGCTATGAGGTGCTGGTGGGGTTCCGGAAGCTGGCGGAGCCGGCAGGCTACCAGGTCAGCGTGATCCCCCTGGAGCGGGAGCTGGAAGCCCGGGTGGGCTACGACCAGTACATGATGCAGCAGAATTATCTGGGAGCGCTGTTTCTGGGGCTTTCTCCGGAGGATCCCTGGCTGCAGGATTTTGAAACCTGCCGCACCCCCGCGGTGCTCTACGACAACCGGGTCTCCGGCAACCCCCGGATCAGCTATGTGGGGGTGGACAACGCCGAGGGGCTGCGGCTGGCCGTGGGGCATCTGAAAACCCTGGGGCACCGGCGCGTCGGCTATCTCAGCAGCCCCCTGAATTCCTATGTCTACCGCCAGCGGCACGCCGCCTTTTTCCAGGCTCTGTGGGAATGGGGGCTTCCCCGGGAGGAGAGCCTGGCCAGAAGCGGCCCGCGTCCGGAGCAGTGCCTTCCCCTGCACCTGAACGCCCTGCTGGAGCAGGGCTGCACCGCCGTCATTTGCAGCCACGATTCCCTGGCCGCCGCCGTGCTTGTCCAGTGCCGGGAGATGGGGATCTCTGTGCCGGAGGATCTGAGCGTCCTGGGCTTTGACGATCTGCCCCTGTGTCAGGCCGCCCGCCCGCCTCTGACCACCATCCGCCAGGACCGCGCCCAGCTGGGCAAAAGCGCCTACTGCGCCCTGGCCAGCCAGCTGGAGGGGGTGCGCCTGAGCACCTTCCTGCTTCACCCGGAGCTGATCCCCCGGGCATCCTGCGCCCCCCGGAGCCAATAGCCCCCGCCGGCGGGGCAGCGGGAAGATTTGCAAGGTTTCCGTCTTGAAATGCAGCCCCGTCTGTCTTCCCTTCCTTTCCCGTTCCCGGATTCTTCAAAAATTGTCCGCAGGCTGAACACGTTTTTCTGTCCACGGAAGAAGATCCCGGATACAGACGAAAAAACGCCGTTTTTTTAATGGATTATTGTTGAAAATGCATAACAAATCCTGCGCCGTCCCCAAGGGGCGGTTCGGGATTTTCTTATTTTGCAGAGAAAACCCCTGTTTTTTGTTGAATAAAATACGCTGCAGCCGAGGCATCCTCGGGTTTTCCCAGATAAAACCGGATTTTTCCCTTGAAAAAATGCAAGAGCAGTTGTATAATTTTTTCATGAGCTTTTCAGAAAGCAACCCAAAGAAGAAGGAGGAAGTTACTTATGAAAATGAAAAAAGTCCTTTCCCTGGTATTGGCCGCAGCCCTGATTCTGGCGCTGGCCGCCTGCGGAGGCGGTTCCGCTTCCAAAATGACCATGGGCACCGGCAGTACCTCCGGTACTTATTATGCCTTCGGCGGCGTTCTGGGTCAGTACATCAAGAACCACGCGGGCATTGACGTAACCGTGGTTTCCACCGACGGCTCCAAGGCCAACATCGAAGGCATTGCCGCCGGGGACTACCAGCTGGGCACCGTCCAGTCCGACGTCATGGCCTACGCCTGGGACGGCATCCGTTCCTTTGAGACCAACGGCAAGGTGGATTCCTTCCGGGTAGTGGCCGGTCTGTACGCCGAATCCGTCCAGCTGATTACCATGGATCCCGAGATCACCTCCGTAGCGGATCTGGCCGGTAAGAGCGTTTCCATCGGCGCCCCCGGCTCCGGCACCTATTTCAACGCCATGGACGTGCTCACTGCCGCCGGTCTGACCGAGGCGGATTTCCAGGCGCAGTACCTGAGCTTCGCGGACAGCACCGAGGCTCTGAAGGACGGCAAGATTGACGCCGCCTTTATCGTGGCCGGCGCTCCCACCGCCGCGGTCACGGAGCTGTGCACCACCAACAGCGCCTATCTGGTTCCCATCGACGGGGAGATCGGCCAGAAGGTCATGGACTCCTGCCCCTTCTACACCACCTACACCATCCCCGCCGGCACCTACCCCGGCCAGGAGACCGACGTGACCACCGTCACCATCAAGGCCACCCTGATTGTCACCGAATCCGCCAGTGAGGACGATGTCTACAACCTGACCAAGGCCATCTTCGACAACATCGAGGACATCACCGTTGAGAACGGCAAGGGCGCTGAGCTGTCTGTGGAGAACGCCACCTCCGGCATGACCGTTCCCTTCCACGCCGGCGCCGCCAAATACTTCGCGGAAAAGGGCGTGACCGTCTCCACCCAGTAACCGTCCCCAGGCGATCCAACCAGCCGCGGCGGCCCAAGCCGCGGCTGGTTCTGTACATACACATTCCTCAGGAGGTATCCCATGGCCCTTTTTAAAAAGAAACGTTCTCAGCCGGAAGAACCCATGGATCTGGAATCCGTGATGAAAAAGTACGACCGGGAGTCCAACGTCCGGATTTGGGAAGGCAGACCCAAGCTGGCAGTCACTTGCATCCTGGCGGTTTTTTCCATCTTCTGTCTGTATGTTACCCTGTTTGCCAGCTGGCTGGAGGAACTGCGGCTGACGTCCTTTATGGCCTTCATCGTGTTCCTGGGCTATCTGGTTTACCCCGCCCGGAAGGGGCAGCAGAAGGTCAACTTCATCCCTTGGTATGACATCGTGCTGATGCTCGCGGGCACCGGGTCGTTTTTATATTTTACCTTTAACGCCATGACCATCATCCAGCAGGGCAGCTTTTTCCAGTGGTATCAGATTCTCATCGGCATTGTGGGCATTTTGACTCTGGCCGAGGTCTGCCGCCGGAGCGTAGGTCTGCCCATTCTCTGTGTGGCCGCGTTTTTCATTCTCTACGCCCTGATCTGGGGTCTGGCAAATCCCTCCTTCTGGGGGAAGCTCAACTACACCGTCCGCTACCTGTTCTACAGCAAGGAGGGCATTTTCTCCACCCCGGTAAACGTATGCTCCAAGTTCATTGTGGTGTTCATCATCTTCGGCGCCTTCCTGGAGCGCACCGGCATCGCCGATTTCTTCATCAACATCGCCAATGCCTTTGTGGGCGGCTTCTCCGGAGGCCCCGCCAAGGTGGCCGTGGTGGCCAGCGCCATGGAGGGCATGGTCTCTGGCTCCTCTGTTGCCAATACCGTGGGCAGCGGCTCCGTGACCATCCCCCTGATGAAAAAAACCGGCTATAAGCCCGAGTTCGCCGGCGCCGCGGAAGCGGCCGCCTCCACCGGCGGCCAGATCATGCCCCCCATTATGGGCGCCGCCGCCTTCCTGATGGCCGACTATGTTCAGGTGCCCTACAGCACCATTGCGGTCAAGGCCATTCTCCCAGCGGTGCTGTACTTCACCGGCATTTTTGTGGCCGTCCACCTGGAAGCCAAGAAGCTGGGTCTGAAGGGTCTGCCCAAGGAAGAGCTGCCCAAGCTCAAGCCTCTGCTGAAGCAGGTCTACCTGCTGCTGCCTCTGGTACTGCTGATCTACCTGGTGGGCACCAGCCAGCGGAGCATCCAGTACGCCGCCGCCCTGGCCATTCTGGCCGCCATCTTTGTCTCCCTGTTCAATAAGGGAAACCGCATCACCCCCAAGCGGATTCTGGAAGCCCTGGCCGCCGGCGGCCAAGGCACCATCACCGTAGCCGCCGCCTGCGGCGTGGCGGGCATCATTGCCGGCACCATCACCATGACCGGCCTGGCCAACACCATGATCAACGGCATCGTCGCCCTGGCCGGCAACCACGTGATCATCGCCCTGTTCCTGACCATGGTTTGCTGCATCATCCTGGGCATGGGCGTCCCCACCACCGCCAACTACTGCATCATGGCCTCTACCTGCGCCCCCATTCTGATCCGCATGGGCGTTCCGGCCATTGCGGCGCACTTCTTCGTGTTCTACTTCGGCATTGTGGCCGACCTGACCCCGCCTGTGGCGCTGGCCGCCTACGCAGGCGCCGCCATTGCCCAGGCCAACCCCATGAAAACGGCGCTGACCTCCACAAAGCTGGCCATTGCCGCCTTCATCGTGCCCTACATTTTCGCCCTGAACCCTGCCCTGCTGTTCATCGATACCAACGCTTTGAAGGTTGTCACCATCTGCGTCACCTCCTTCATCGGCATCTTCTCCATCGCCTCGGCTCTGGAAGGATATCTGCTGCACCACATGCCCATGTATCAGCGGATTGTCATTGCCCTGGGCGGTCTGATGCTGATCGATCCCCAGCCCCTGACCGACGTCATCGGCATCGTTTTGGTGGGCATTATGGTTCTTACCCAGTATGTAACCCGGAAAAAAGCCGTGGCCGCATAATCCCCGCTTTCCAGCGCCGCCCCCTCCGGGGCGGCGTTTCGTTCTTGCAAAACCGGAAGCAATCCTCTATAATAATGGGTATCTGATTTGCTCCGCACCCATGATTCCAACCGCCATCCCCCTTACCAGATGAAAACCGCTAATCCAGGAAAGGCATGTGATTGCATGAAAGTCACCTTGCAGAATCTAACAAAAGAATTCCCCGGCCGGGGAAAAAAGCAGCAGGCCGTCGTCGCGGTGAACGACTTCTCCCTGGAGATCCCCGACGGCAAATTGGTGGGGCTGCTGGGTCCTTCCGGCTGCGGAAAATCCACCACCCTGCACCTGCTGTCCGGCCTGCAAGCCCCCACCTCCGGAAGGATCTTCTTCGGGGAGGAGGATATCACCCGCCTGCCTCCGGAGAACCGGGGTGTGGGGCTGGTGTTTCAGAACTATGCCCTGTATCCCCATCTCACCGTCCGGCAAAACATCACCTTCCCCCTGGAAAACCGCAAGGGCAAGGACAGGCTCACCAAGGCGCAGATGGCTCAGATGGCTCAGGACGCCGCCCGGCTGGTGCAGATCCAGGAGCTGATGGAGCGCAAGCCCGGGGAACTGTCCGGCGGCCAGCAGCAGCGGGTGGCCATTGCCCGGGCGCTGGTGAAGATGCCCCGGATCCTGCTGCTGGACGAGCCGCTTTCCAACCTGGACGCCCGGCTGCGGCTGCAGACCCGGGAAGAAATCCGGCGGATCCAGCGCTCCACCGGCATCACCACCGTGTTTGTCACCCATGACCAGGAGGAGGCCATGTCCATCTCCGACCTGATTGTGGTGATGAAGGATGGGGTCATCCAGCAAGCGGGCGCTCCCCAGCAGGTATACGACGATCCGGCCAACCTGTTTGTGGCCAGGTTTCTGGGCACCCCGCCCATCAACGTCTTTGACGGCCTGGTAAGCGGCGGCCGCCTGTACATCGGCGCCGAGGCGGTGCTGGAGGTTCCGGGAACGGCGGATCAGCCAGTTACCGCCGCCGTGCGGCCCGAAGGCTTCCTTCCCCGGGGGGACGGCCCGTTCCACTGCGCCTTCCAGGGTGTGGAGGTGATGGGGCGGGACATGACCGTTCTGGCTGCCCACCCCAGCTGCCAGGCGCCGGTGATCCGCGCCATTGTCAGCGGGGATCAGCCGGTGATCCCGGAAAACGGCCGGGTCGCCTTCGCTCTGAAGCCCGGAAAAATCTTTCTGTTCCACCGGGAAACCGGGGAGCGGATCCCCTTCTAGGAGGCGGCTGTATGGAAAAGAATCAGCCGAAGGGCTGGCTGTACCTGCTGCCGGCCATGGCATTTTTGGGGGTCTTTCTGGTCTACCCGCTCATTGACGTGTGCATTTACTCCCTGGAGGAGGGGTATAACTTTGCCTCCCAGACCTACTGGGGCATCGGCGCCTACAATTATTCCTATGTGCTTCGGGATCCCTACTTCCTCCAGGCGCTGAAAAACACCTTCCTGCTGGTGATCATCACCGTCCCGGTGTCCACAGGGCTGTCCCTGCTGATTTCCCTGGGCTTAAGCTCCACCCGAAAGCTCCGGGAGCTGTACCAGACCATTTATTTTCTGCCCTACGTGACCAACACCCTGGCGGTAGGTCTGGTGTTTATGATCCTGTTCAAGCGCACCCCCTATACCGACGGCCTGGCCAACCTGGTGCTCAGCTGGTTCGGCGTGGCGCCCATCGATTTCATCGCCGGCCCCTACTGGGCAAAAATGCTGGTGCTGTGCCTGTACACCGTGTGGATCGTCATGCCCTTTAAAATCCTGATCCTCACCAGCGCTCTGGCCTCGGTGGATCAGACCTATTACAATGCCGCCCGGGTGGACGGCACCTCCAGGCTGCGGATCTTCACCCGGATCACCCTGCCCATGATCTCCCCCACGGTGTTCTATTTGATCATCACCGGCTTCATCGGCGCCTTCAAGGCATACTCCGACGCGGTGGCTCTGTTCGGAACGGATCTCAACGCCGCGGAAATGAACACCATCGTGGGCTACATTTACGATATGCTCTACGGAGACGCCGGAGGCTACCCCTCCTATGCCTCCGCCGCGGCCATTCTTCTCTTTGCCATTGTGCTGACCATCACCTGCATCAATCTGCTGGTGAGCAAAAAGCACGTCC
>CALXDT010000068.1 GCA_944387125.1 uncultured Oscillospiraceae bacterium
TCTTTTACCACATCCGTGCAGTTCAAAAAGTGGGAAATACATACAGTATTTCTCCACTTTTTGAACTTTCGGCTGAGGCAAAATCTCTCGGCATCCGCTCTTGCCGATTTAATCAGAGCTTCCCTAGAATAATGTGCGCTGTTTGGATGATGCGGTGCGCCGCATCATCCAAAATACACATGGATACGCGCCTGAATTCAGGAAACTCCGATAAAATCGTCTTCGGCGGAATGCCGGATCTTTTGCCCCATCCGTGCCCTTCAAAAAGTGGGAAATCCATACAGAATTCCTCCACTTTTTGAAGATTCGGCTGTACCAAATTCTCTCGGCACCCGCTCTTGCCGATTTCATCAGCGCTTCCTTAAAAACGGTTGGAAAGAGCCGTCTTTTCAATTTCCCGCCTGCGGCGGGGGATCAGCCGCGGAAAGGGGCTGATTCAGCAGGCACTAAAATACCAAAGCAACAATTGACTGGAGGATGTTTATGGAGATTACTTACACCACGGTGGATCTTCTTCTCTATCTGTTTATCTATGCCTTTTTGGGCTGGGGGCTTACCGTGTGCGGCGATGCCCTGCGGCATCGGCGGTTTATCAATCACGGGTTCCTGAATCTTCCTCTGACCCTTCCCTACGGCATTACCGCTGCCCTGCTGCTGCCGGTGCTGTCTTCCCTGAATCACAATTGGCTTCTGCAATACCTGGCTTCCGCCATATTCTGCTTTCTGGTCAGGAGCCTGTCGGATCAGTTTGTCCGAAGGGTCAGCGGCAAATCCGCCATGGCTGTGGGAGACGGAAAAGAGAGCATTTTGTCCTGCCTGGCAATTGCCGCCATCTTTTTCGTCTGCTATCTGGTGATCCACCCGATGATTTTTGCTCTGGTACAGCTGATACCCGACGGGATTTCTCTTTTGGTGGTAATCCTTCTGACTGTGCTGGCTGCCATTGACTTTGCCAGCGTAATGCTCACACTGCGAACCAATACTGTCAGCAAGCTCACCCAAGCGCGTCAGGAGAGCACCCGCCGTCTGGCTGACCGGATCGTCTCTTCCATCTGGCGGCGTCTGCAAAAAGCCTACCCCGGAATCGAAGCGGAGGACGAAGCCGATTCCTCCCGCAAATATGTTTTTGCCCAGGGATTGTGCTTTGACAAGCTGGTCTGGGTTTTTCTGGTATCCTCCTTCCTGGGCGCCCTGATTGAAATGTGCTTCTGCCGCGTCCAGGGCGGCGTTTGGATGAGCCGCTCCAGCTTGCTCTACGGGCCGTTCAGCGTTGTCTGGGGTCTGGGGGCGGTGATTCTCACCGTGTCCCTGCAGCGGCTGGCCAATAAGCCGGATCGTTATGTATTTCTGGCAGGCTTTGTCATCGGCGGCGCCTATGAGTATCTGTGCAGCGTCTTCACGGAGCTGCTGTTCGGCACCGTCTTCTGGGACTACAGCGATATGCCCCTGAACATCGGCGGCCGCACCAATGTGCTGTACTGCATTTTCTGGGGTCTGCTGTCCGTGTTCTGGATCAAGGTTCTCTATCCTCCCATGTCCAAAGGGATCGAGCATCTGCGCCCGCTGGCCGGCAAGGTGCTCACCTGGATCGTCGTGGTTCTGATGCTGTGCGACGGTCTGCTTACCGCCGGCGCCATGGTGCGATGCACCGCCCGGCAGACCGATCCCGTGGCAGACAATATGATCGAAGCCTTTTTCGATACCACCTACGACGACCAGTTCATGGAAAACCGCTGGCCGAATATGGAATTTACCCAATCCCATTGACGCTTCCCGGCGTCGGCATAGGATACGAACAGCGCAGGATGCTGATGGCATAAAGGAACGGGAGGAAAGCCTGCAATGAACATTGCTCTGGTGCAAAAAAGTGCCGTGCCAAACAACAAAGGCAGGAATCTGGAACGATTGGTTCAATCTGTTTCGGAAGCAAGCAGCATGGGTGCCGATCTGGTTCTTTTTCCTGAAATGTGGTCGAATGGATATGCGCCGCCTTTTGATGGGGCTTTTGATCATCCGACCCATCCGGCTTTTGAAAAAGAACGGAAAGCATGGCTTGAAAATGCTGTCACAATCGACAGTGACTATGTCCGCACCATCCGGGAAACCGCTGCGAAATACCGCATCGGCGTCTGCGCTACATTTTTATCAAAATCCGAAAATGCATTCCAAAATACTGCCGTAATCATCGACCGGACAGGACAGATCCTCCTGAATTACGCAAAAGTCCATACTTGTGATTTTTCTCTGGAGAAGCTGCTTCAACATGGCAGCGAATTTAAGGTGTGTGATTTTGAAGGCATTCCGCTTGGGGTGATGATTTGCTATGATCGGGAATTTCCGGAAAGCGCGCGCATCCTGATGCTGAAAGGCGCGGAAATCATTTTGGTTCCCAATGCCTGCGATATGAATCCGGCGCGGATCAATCAGCTTGGCTCCAGAGCCTTTGAAAATATGGTCGGGATTGCAATGGCAAATTATCCCCGCAAGGGATGGGGCGGTTCCTGCGCCTTTTCTCCCATTGTGTTTGATGAAAACGGGAACTATCTGGACAATCTGATCGCAAGGGCCGATGATGCTTCGGAAGCTATTTTGATCGCATCCTTTGATATGGACAAAATCAGAGCGTATCGGGAACGCGAAACCTGGGGAAACGCCTACCGAAAGCCGGCTGCCTATTCGGACTTAGTCCGTTTTGAAGTCAATCGGCCATTTATACGGGACAAATGAAAGGACAGCCGCTGCAGAAAGCCCGCAGCGGCTGTCCTTCTGTCATTTTTCCGGGAAATCCTCCGTGTTTATGAAACCGCCGGAATCAGCGGAGCCGGAGCTTACAGCGAGCCGTTGCCCGAGCCGCTTGGGGATGCTTGCGCATATCGTTGCACCAGATGCAAGGCCGCCTCCAAGGTCTGCCCGCGAACCTGTTCCCTGTCCCCCTGAAACCGGTGCTGCTCCACACAGCCGCGGACGCTGTCTTCATAGGCAATGAACACGGTTCCCACGTCGTTTCCGTAGGCATCCCCGCCGGGGCCGGCCAGCCCCGTAACCGCTATCGCCACATCCGCCCGCATCAGTTTCCGGACGCCGGAGGCCATAGCCTGCGCCACCGGCGCGGACACGGCTCCCGCCTGTTCCAGCAGCGCCGCGTCTACCCCCAGGATATTTGCTTTGACCCAGTCGCTGTAGCAAATCACGCCGCCTTTGTATACCCGGCTGCTGCCGGGTACGGCCGTCACAGCCGCGCCGATCCCCCCGCCGGTAAGGCTCTCGGCAGTGACCAGGGTCTTCCCTCCCAGCGCCTTCAGCACCTCACAGCACAGGTTCATCATGCCAGCTCACCTTGATCTTTTCCACGCTTTCCAACGCCTGGGCGATCAGCGCCTCCCGATCCAGCGCCTTTTCCGCGTGGATCACCTGACCCAGCGTAGGCTTGGTTTTGGGATGCCGGGGGGTAAAGACCGTACAGCAGTCTTCATAGGGCAAAATGGAGGTTTCCATGGTGCCGATTTTTCGGGCAATGGTCACAATCTCCTCCTTGTCCATGCCCACCAGAGGCATAAAGATGGGAAGATCTACCACCGCGCCGGTAACTGCCATGGCTTCCATCGTCTGGGAGGCCACCTGACCCAGGTTTTCACCGGTAATCAGCGCACCGCAGCCATCCCGCTTGGCAATCCGCTGGGAAATCTCCATCATAAACCGGCGCATGATCAATGTAAAGAACTCTTCCGGGCAATGATCCCGGATGGCCTCCTGGATCTGGGTAAAGGAGACCACATTCACCGTCATTTTCCCGCAGTAGCGGCTGACCAGCCGTGCCAGCTCCACCACCTTGTCCTTGGCCAGCTGGGAGGTGTAGGGATAGGAGAAAAAGTGCACTGCCTCCACCTCCACCCCCCGCTTGGCAATCATATACGCCGCCACAGGGGAGTCAATGCCGCCGGACAGCAGCACCATGGCTCTTCCGCCCACACCGGTGGGAAGTCCGCCGGCGCCCGGCTCCGCGGGGCCGTGCACGTAGGCAGCCAGATCCCGCACCTCCACATAGACCGTATAGGCAGGATGATGCACGTCCACCTTGCAGGTTGGGTGGGCTTCCGCCAGCCTGCCGCCGATTTCCTGGGACAGCTGAATGGAGGTCATGGGGAAGCGCTTGTC
>CALXDT010000069.1 GCA_944387125.1 uncultured Oscillospiraceae bacterium
GAAATTCAATGCCAATCAGAGCTACTGCACCGACGGGCTCAGCGCCGGGATCTTTCGGAAAATCTGCGCCGGCGCCCGGGTGCCGGTGCAGACCTACTGCAACCGGGGAGACCTTCCCGGCGGCTCCACCCTGGGGCGGATCTCCCTGGGGCAGGTGGGGGTGCCCACGGTGGATATCGGCCTTGCCCAGCTAGCCATGCACGCCTGCTGGGAGACTGCCGCCGCGGCGGATGCCCTCTATTTGGAAACGGCCATGGCTGCCTACTATTCCACGGCGCTGACCTGGGGGGAAGAGGGCGTCCGCCTGGGGTGACAGGCAGAGGGATCTCCCCGGAATTCTGTCAAAATCACCAAAATCGGATTATAAAAACTGTCAGAACCAACCATTGCCATGGGTTGAAAACTATGTTATCATTACTCTATCCGGGTGGATTGGGTCTACTCCACATAATAGACCCGATACCACTAAAAAAAGGAGGATATTAACCCCGTCTGGCTCACGGTGCGGCAGTGTGGAGGCCTGTCGTAATGCGTTTGGGATTCTGCTTCCCAATCGCGAGAACACGCGCGAAAGGCTCGGCGTGTTCGGAGCTGAAAGCACATGGCAACTTTGACCCTGAAGAACGTAAAGAAGATTTACCCCCACAGCGAAGACACCAAAAAGAGCAAAAAGAAGAAGGGCGACCAGCCTGAGAAGAAGTCCAATCTGCAGATCACCGATAAGGGTGTTGTGGCAGTCCAGGAGTTCAACCTGGAGATCAAGGACAAGGAATTTATCGTTCTGGTCGGTCCTTCCGGCTGCGGTAAGTCCACCACCCTGCGTATGATCGCCGGCTTGGAAGAGATTTCCGAGGGCGAGCTGTACATCGGCGACCGTCTGGTCAACGACGTGGCCCCCAAGGATCGGGACATCGCCATGGTCTTCCAGAACTATGCTCTTTATCCTCATATGACGGTGTATGACAACATGGCTTTCGCTCTGAAGCTGCGTCATACCCCCAAGGACGAGATTGACAAGAAGGTTCGCGAAGCCGCTGAGATTCTGGACATCACCCAGTACCTGGGCCGTAAGCCCAAGGCTCTGTCCGGCGGTCAGCGTCAGCGTGTGGCCATCGGCCGCGCCATCGTCCGGGATCCTCAGGTCATGCTGATGGACGAGCCTCTGTCCAACCTGGACGCCAAGCTCCGTAACCAGATGCGTGCCGAGATCATCAAGCTCCGTGAGCGGATCAACACCACCTTCATCTACGTTACCCACGACCAGACCGAGGCCATGACCTTGGGCGACCGGATCGTAATCATGAAGGACGGCTTCATCCAGCAGATCGGCACTCCCCAGGAAGTGTTCAACCATCCTTACAATCTGTTTGTGGCTACCTTCATCGGCACGCCGCAGATGAACATGTTCGAGAACGCCAAGCTGATCAAGGTGGACGGCAAGTACGCCGTGCAGCTGGACAAGCTGACCGTAACTCTGTCCGAAGAGAAGCAGGCCAAGCTGGCTGCCAAGAATATCCCCGAGCAGGATGTGGTTCTGGGCGTCCGTCCCGAGCACATCGAGCTGGGCGAGGGCATCTCCGGCAAGGTGGATGTGTCCGAAATGATGGGTTCCTCTGTGCACCTGCATGTAACCTCCATGGGCCGCGACGTGGTTCTGGTGGTTTCCACCATGAACATGACCGGTGCCGAAGTGGCTGCCCTGTCCAACGGCTCCAACGTCAACTTCAACTTCCCCGGCCATGTATGCCACATCTTCAGCAAGGAGACCGGCATCAACCTGGAAGCCTGATTTCCATTTTCCTTAAAGAAAACCCGGCCGGGATTCCGGCCGGGTTTCCTGATTCTGAAAAAACCGAAGGGCAGACGCCGCCCCCTTATACTCCCAGGATCAGCTTGGCAAACAGGAAGTACACCAGCAGGGACAGGGCGTCCACAATGGTGGACACAAAGGGGCTGGACATCACCGCGGGATCCAGCTTCAGCGCTTTGGCCACCATAGGCAGGATGCAGCCTACGGCCTTGGCGATGATCACCGTTACCAGCAGCGCCAGACACACCACCAGATCCACCAGGAGGGTGATATCCTGGTTGCCCAGGAGCATCTTATCCACCAGCCAGATCTTGACAAAGCAGGCCGCGGCCAGGAATCCGCCGCACAGCAGGGCGGTGCGCAGCTCCTTCCACAGAACCAGGCCGATGTCCCGGAATTTCAGCTCCTCCAGGCTCAGGGAGCGGATGACGGTAACGGAGGCCTGGGAGCCGGAGTTGCCGCCGGTGCCCATGAGCATGGGAATGAAGGCGGTCAGCGCCACCTGGGCGGCCAGAGCGTCCTCAAAGGCGGTGATGATCAGCCCGGTAAAGGTGGCGGAGACCATCAAAAGCAGCAGCCAGGGGATCCGGTTTTTAAACAGGTCAAAGGGCGTGCTGCGCAGATAGGGCTTTTCCGAGGGGGTCATGGCGTGCATCAGCTCAATGTCCTCGGTGGCCTCTTCTTCCATAACGTCCATGGCGTCGTCGAAGGTGACGATGCCTACCATCCGGTGCTCTCCGTCCACCACAGGCAGCGCCAGGAAGTTATACTTATTGAACATCCGGGCCACCTCTTCCTGATCCGTCTGGGTGGTGACGTAGATCAGGTGGGTGAGCATGATGTCCTGGATTTGGGTTTCGTCGTCCTCTGCCAGAAGCAGATCCTTCACCGTCACCAGGCCGATGAGCTTCCGATCCGGTGAGATGACGTAGCAGATGTAGATGGTCTCCTTGTCAATGCCCTGACGGCGGATGCGCAGAATGGCTTCCTCCACCGTCATGCTGGGGCGCAGGGACACATATTCCGTGGTCATGATGGAACCGGCGGAATTTTCCGGATAGCGAAGGATCTGATTGATGGAGCTGCGCAGCTCCGGATCCGCGTGCTTCAAGATCCGCTTGACCACGTTGGCGGGCATTTCTTCCACAATATCCGCCGCGTCGTCGGCATACAGCTCGTCCAAAACTTCCTTCAGCTCGTTGTCGGAAAAGCCCCGGATCAAAAGCTCCTGCGCCTCCGGCTCCATTTCCACAAAGGTTTCCGCTGCCAGTTCTTTGGGCAGCAGACGGAACATCAGCGGGATCTGCTTTTCCTCCAGGGTGCTGAAAAGCCCTGCCAGGTCGCTGGGATTCATCGTTACCAGAACGTCCCGCAGGGTGGCGTATTTCTTCCCCTCCAGCATTTTCCGGAGGGCTTTTTCCACAATTTCAAATCGTTCGGCCATGATTCTCCTCCTAACTAGTATTATTTCATCAAGAGGCAATCCTACCGGACCGTTACAGCTCAAGACCCGCCACGGAGACAGGCGTGAAGCTACTTCGTCCAGGTATATTGCCACTGCCGCCGGCATCCATGGTGGTTCCTCCTTTTCTGCTCAAAATCATATCCATTATATCCCCCATTTTAACCGTTGTCAACCTTGACGCCGGTGGGAAAAGGGGGAAAATGCACCCGGGCGCGGAGGGCGTCTTTGATCGTTTTATCACGCATATTATTTAATAAACATACAAAAAACGGAGGAAAACCCCAATGATTCGACGGGCAACGGAAGCGGATCTGGAGGCCATGCTGGCCATCTACGGGCCCTATGTGGAGAGCACCACCATTTCCTTTGAGTACACACCCCCGACCCCGGAGGAATTTGCCGGACGCTTCCGGGAGATTACGGCGCAGTTTCCCTGGCTGGTGTGGGAAGAGGCGGGGCAGGTGCAGGGATATGCCTATGCCAGCGCCCCCTTTACCCGGGAGGCCTACCGCTGGTGCGCGGAGCCGACGGTGTATCTGCGCCCCCAGGCCCGGGGGAAGGGAATCGCCCGGGAGCTGTACCGGCAGCTGGAGGAAATTTTGAAAATCCAGGGCTATCGGATCTTTTATGCACTGGTGTGCGGAGAAAATCAGGCGTCCCTGCGGTTCCACGAGAAAATGGGCTACTGCCGGCGGGCGGTGCTGCCCCGGTGCGGATGGAAATTTGACCGGTGGCTGGACATGATTTGGATGGAAAAACAGGTGAATCTTGTGGATAATCCCGGGGGATTCCCAATTCCCTGGGGGCAAATTGTTAAATATGACGAAATGTGAAGGAATAATTTAGATATTTTTTCTCTTTTCTATCGGAAAAAAATATGGTATGTTATCCATGTGAAAAAGCATATCCCGATGGATAATTTTTCAATCCGATAAGGCGCCCATCAATTTATGTAAGGAGCTGTGACCATGTATTTTCAGAAAAAACGTGTAATTGCCATGCTGCTGGCCGGCGGCCAGGGCAGCCGTCTGAAGGTTCTGACAGAAAAAACTGCCAAGCCGGCGGTACCCTTCGGCGGAAAGTACCGCATCATCGACTTCCCCCTGTCCAACTGTGTCAATTCCGGCATCGACACCGTAGGCATTCTGACCCAGTATCAGCCTCTGGAGCTGAACGAGTACATCGGAAACGGACAGCCCTGGGGCTTGAACAAGACCCACAGCTGCGCCCAGGTGCTGCCCCCCTATGAACGGCATGACAAGAAGTCCGGCTGGTACAAAGGCACAGCCAATGCCATTTATCAGAACATCGACTTCGTGGATCGGTTTGATCCTGACTATGTGGTGGTGCTCTCCGGCGACCATATCTATAAGATGAACTATGCCGCCATGGTGTCCTATCATGAGCAGAATCAGGCCTCCTGCACCATCGCGGTGCGCAACGTGCCGCTGGAAGAAGCGTCCCGGTTCGGCATTCTGAATACCAACCCGGACAACACCATTTATGAATTTGAGGAGAAGCCCCCGGTGCCCAAGTCCACCAACGCCTCCATGGGCATCTACTGCTTCAACTGGAAGGTTCTGCGGGAAGCCCTGCTGGCGGACGAGGATGATCCCAAGTCCTCCAACGACTTCGGCAAGAACATCATCCCCAAGCTGCTGGCAGAGGGCCACAAGATGATGGCCTATCCCTTCGACGGCTATTGGAAGGATGTGGGAACCATCGACTCTCTGTGGGAGGCCAACATGGAGCTGCTGGGCAAAGAGCCTGCCTTCGACCTGCGTGGGGATGAGCGGTTCAAGATCTACGCCCGGAATTCCGCCCTGCCCTCCTCCTATATTGATGAGAAGGCCAAGATCATCAACGCCTTCGTGGCCGAGGGCAGCGAGGTCTACGGCACTGTGAAGCACTCCATCATCTCCATCGGTTGCACCATCGGCAAGGACGCGGTGGTGGAGGACTCTGTGGTCATGCCCGGCGTGGAAATTGAGGACGGCGTCATTGTGCGCAACGCCATTTTGGGTGAGAACTCCAAAATCTGCAAGAACGCCGTGGTAGGCGGCGCCTTTGGCCCCAAGGATAAAAAGAAGATCAGCGTCACTTCCAAGAACGCGGTGGTGGAGGAGAATTCCGTGCTCCGCCCCGGCGATATGCTGTAACAGGAGGATTCCGCAATGAACGTAATGGGTATTATTTTTGCCAACGACGCCAATATCGGCGAGCTGACCAATCAGCGTACCATGGCGTCCCTTCCCTTTGGCGGACGTTACCGCCAGGTGGACTTTGCTCTGTCCAACTTAAGCTGCGCCGGTGTGCGCCACGTGGGCATTATCTCCCGGCATAACTACCAGTCCCTGATGAACCACATCGGCGACGGTGAGGAGTGGGGCCTGGAGCTGGAAGAGGGAGGCCTGGAATTCCTGACCCCCTATGCCCAGTCCGCTACCCATACTTACCGGGGCAAGCTGGAGTCTCTGGCCAATGCCATGAACTTCCTGGAGTTCGGCGCCGAGGACGAGCTGATGGTCATGATCGATTCCGCCATTTTGTCCAACGTGGATCTGGTGGATGTGCTCAATCAGCATGTCAAGAGCGGCAAGGACATCACCGTTGTCACCAAGGCCGGCATTGCCAACGGAGAAAAGCAGCTGGACCTGGCGCTGAAGGTGGAAAACGGGGAAGTGGTTGACATGGTGGTGGACTATGCCGCCCCGGCAGACTACCTGGCCTCCATGGATATGTTCGTGCTGAACAAGAAGTGGATGGTTCAGCAGGTGAAGGAAATGATCGCCCGGGACAAGTTCCACATGGACAGAGATCTGGTGCTGGGCGGCTGGCAGCGGGGCAAGGTCTCCGTGAATGTCTATGAATTCCAGGGCGTCGCGCTGTTCAATGAATCTGTGGAGGAATATTTCTACAATTCTCTGGCGCTGATCAAAAAGGACGTCCGCCACGATATTTTCCATGGCAACCATCCGGTGTATACCAAGGTTCGCGACCGGGTGCCCACCTACTACGGCGAGGCCTGCGACATTGAAAACTGCCTGATTGCCGACGGCTGTATGCTGGAGGGCGAGGTGGAGGACTCCGTTTTGTTCCGTCAGGTTGCCGTGGGCAGGGACGCGGAAGTGGATCACTGCGTGATTATGAACGATGCGGTGATCGGCGAAGGCGCGGAGCTGAAGTACGCCATTTTGGATAAGGACGTCACCGTCACCCCCGGTGCCAAGCTCATCGGCACCCAAAAGAGCCCCATCATTGTCAGACGGGGGGAGACCGTATGAGAATTGCAGTCTGCGCCTCGGAAGGCGCTCCCTATGCAAAATCCGGCGGTCTGGGCGATGTGATGGAGGCTCTGCCTGCCGCGCTGGCGCGGATTGAAGGCAATGAGGTGGCTCTGTTCCTGCCCTACTACAGTAAGATCAAATCCAACGCGGCCTATCCCACAGAGAAGGTGGCGGAGTTCCGGGTGCAGCTGGGCTGGCGGCGGCAGTACTGCGGGGTCATGCGCCTGACAAACCGTACCGACGGCGTGCAGGTATACTTCCTGGACAGCGAGTATTACTTTGGCGGCCGCACCGGCGCCATCTACGGGGATATGGACGACGGCGAGCGGTTCGCCTTCTTCTCCCGGGCCTGCCTGGATGCCATGGAAGCCATTTCCTTCCTTCCGGACATCATCCAGTGCAACGACTGGCAGACCGCCCTGATCCCGGTGTATCTCAAGACCGTATACTATGACCGGTTCCCCAAGACCCGGTGCATGTATACCATCCACAACATCGAGTACCAGGGCTGGGCCAACGCCAGCTTCTTCGACGATATGCTGGGTCTGCCCTGGGAGTATCGGGGCACGCTGGATATGAACAACTCCGTCAACGTAATGAAGGGCGCCATTGAAACGGCGGATCTGGTGACAACCGTCTCCGAGACCTATGCCCGGGAGCTGATGTATCCCTACTATGCCCACGGGCTGGACGGCATCCTGGCCAACAACGCCTGGAAGCTCACCGGCATTACCAACGGCATTGACGTGAACACCTTCAATCCGGAGACGGACAAGGCGCTGCCCGCCCACTTCAATGCGGAGACCTTCCCCCAGGGCAAGGCCGTATGCAAGGCGCAGCTTCAGGCGGAGGTGGGGCTTCCCCAGAAGCCGGACGTGCCGCTGCTGGCTATGGTTACGCGCCTGGCCGGACACAAGGGTTTGGATCTGCTGTGCTACATTGCCCGGCGCCTGCTGTGGGAAGAGGATGTGCAGCTGCTGATCCTGGGTACCGGCGAAGCGCAGTACGAGACCTTCTTCAAGGATCTGGAGAACCAGTTCCCCCAGCAGGTCAGCGCCAAGATCACCTTCAACCTGGGGCTGGCGGCCCGGATCTATGCCGGCGCGGACATCTACCTGATGCCCTCCAAGTCCGAGCCCTGCGGCCTGAGCCAGATGAACGCCATGCGCTACGGCACCGTCCCGGTGGTGCACGCCACCGGCGGCTTGAGGGATACCGTGCCTCCTGCCGATGAAAACGGCCAGGGCGGCCTGGGCTTCACCTTCCAGAGCTACAACGCGGACGACTTCTACGCCGCTCTGCGCCGGTGCCTGAACCTGTACAACCACCAGCCGGAGGCTTTCCGGGCGCTGCAGAAGCGGGGCATGGAGACGGACTTCAGCTGGGACGTTCCCGCCGCCAAATATATGGCGCTGTTTGAAAAAATGCTCTCCTGGTGACAATTTCGCCGTCCGGCTTATGCCGGACGGCGATTTTTTGGGGGAAACCAGGGGGATTTTGTCTGGACATCCTCTCACCGGTATGATATGATGAACGGGACAAAGCCTGCGGAAACGCCATGCCCCCGGTCCGGGAGCCTCTGGAGCTTTCCCGGAAGACACAGGATGAAGAACCGGATACCGTTTCCTGGTTTTTCATCCTTTTTCTGGGGAAAAACCGGTCCCCGCTCAAGGCAGAGGCTTTCCAAGCATCCATTTTCGGGAAAGAGGGATCCTATGAATCAAAGAACCACCGAACTGTTCCGGCTGAACGGCAAACCCGGCTGGGGGCAGGCCTTCCCCATGGCCATGCAGCATGTGCTGGCTATGCTGGTGGGCAACATCACCCCGCCTATGCTCATCGCCACCACACTGTCCCTGTCCGCGGCGGACAAAATCCTGCTGACCCAGGCGGCCATGACCATCGGCGGCATTACCACATTGCTGCAGCTGTTTCCTGTGCTGGGCTTCGGCATGGGGCTGCCCAGCGTCATGGGCGTGGCCTTTGCCTATATGCCCATCCTGACGATGATCGGAACCCAGTACGGCATCGCCGCCATTTTCGGCTCACAGCTGGTGGCGGGCTTCCTGTCCATTTTCATCGGCATGTTTATCGGAAAGATCCGCCGGTTCTTCCCGCCCATCGTCAGCGGCACGGTGGTGCTGTGCATCGGATTGTCTCTGTACAAAACCGCCATTACCTACATGGGCGGCGGCTCCGCTGCCCAGAGTGCCGGCACCTTTGGCTCGGCGCAGTTCTGGATCCTGGCGCTGGTGACGTTGGCAGTGACTCTGGGGTGCAGCCTTTTCGGCAAGGGCTATGTGCGCGTGTCGGGAATGCTGATCGGCATCGCCGCAGGCTATGTGCTGGCGCTGTTTATGGGAGGGATTATCTCCTTTGAGGAAGTGAAAACGGCCGCCTGGGTGTCTGTGCCCGTTCCCTTCCACTTTGGGCTGGAGTTCCATGTGGACGCCATTGCGATGATGGTTCTGATGTATATCGTGCAGGCGGTGCAGACCATTGGGGACGTGTCCTCCACCGCCATGGGCGGCTTTGGCCGGGAGGCCACCGACCAGGAGCTGGGCGGCGCCATCAAGGGTCAGGGCGTGTGCGGCATGATCGGCGCCTGCATCGGCGGCCTGCCCACCGACCCCTACAGCCAGAATGTGGGACTGATCTGCACCACCAAGGTGGTGGCCAAGCGGGTGTTTCTGATTGTGGGACTGGTGATGCTGGCGGCGGGCTTCCTGCCCAAGTTCGGCGCCCTGATGACCACCATTCCCCAGCCGGTGCTGGGCGGCGCCACCGTGACGGTGTTTGCAGCCATTACCATGTCCGGCATCCAGCTTCTCGGCGAGCAGCCGATGAACTACCGGAACAAAATGATCGTGGGCGTGTCCCTGGCCATCGGTGTGGGCATTGAAAGCGTGCCCTCCATTTTGCAGTTCTGCCCCCAGCTGCTGCGGAACATCCTGGGCAGCTCCCTGATGGTTTCCTTCCTGCTGGTGTTCCTGCTGAACCTGCTGGTTCCCGAGGACAACTCCCCGGAGACTTGAGCACTGCCCGGCCTGCTTCCGGGACAAAAAGGGATCGGCGTCTCCGGAACGGAGGGGCGTCTTATACGGATTCTCTTTTAAAATCTTTAATCAATTCAAATTAAAGATTTTCATTAGAGAATCCTATGAGACGGGAATCTGTGATTTTCTATTCCGAAAATCACAGATTCGGCAGCGCCGCAAGGCGATGCTTTCCTGATTAAAATGAAATATTTTACTATGAAAGCTCCGCATTCATAGTAAAACTTTAAACAAATACCCGCATCTCGCCCCTTACGGGGCAACCGATGCGGATGCATATCAATCCCCATGCACGTACTGCTTTCTTGGTTCGTGGCGTGATCGTATCCCATGGGGATTTAATCAGGAAATCGTATTA
>CALXDT010000070.1 GCA_944387125.1 uncultured Oscillospiraceae bacterium
TTTTACCACATCCGTGCAGTTCAAAAAGTGGGAAATACATACAGTATTTCTCCACTTTTTGAACTTTCGGCTGAGGCAAAATCTCTCGGCATCCGCTCTTGCCGATTTAATCAGAGCTTCCCTTACAGGATGCGGCAAACGCGCCGGCCTGTTTCGCCGGTTTCCGGCGGCGTTCCCCGCAGAATGACCATGAAGGAGGAAGATCCATGGCAGACAATACCTGGCAGGAGGGCTATACCCAGAACCGGGAGCTGTCCTGGCTTCAGTTCAACGCCCGGGTGCTGGAGGAGGCCAGGGACGAGACCGTTCCCCTGCTGGAACGGCTGAAATTCCTGTCCATTTTCACCAGCAACCTGGACGAATTTTACATGATCCGGGTGGGCAGCCTGGGAGACATTGCCCAGGTGGACAAAACCGGCATTGACAGCAAGTCCGGCCTCACCGCCCAGGAGCAGCTGGAACAGATCTACGCCGCCACGGCGCCCCTGTACCGCCAGCGGGACCGGGTGTTTCAGAATGTGGAAAAGCAGCTGTCCCAGCAGGGGCTGACCCACGCGGCCATGGCAGATCTGACCCCCGGGGAGCAAAAATACCTGCGCCACTACTTCCGCTCCACCCTCCGGCACATTCTCTCCCCCCAGATTGTGGACAGCCACCACCCCTTTCCCCACCTGGGCAGCAAGGTCATCTACGTGGCGGCTCTGCTGCGGAAGAAAAAAAGCGAGATGCTGGGTCTGATCCCGGTGCCCGCCTCCCTGCCGGAGGCGGTATTCCTGGAGGATTCCCCGGGGCGGTATGTGCTGCTGCCGGAGATTCTCCTGGCCTACGCCGACACGGTGTTTGAAATGTACGACGTGCTGGAAAAGGTGCTGTTCTGCATCACCCGCAACGCGGACATCAACCTGGACGACGAGCCCTTCCACCCGGTGTCCGGGGAGCCGGATGTGGACGTCCGGGCAAAGATGGAAAAGCTGCTGCGCCGGCGCAGGAGCCTGCAGGTGGTGCGCCTGGAGCTGTCCAGACCCATCAGCAGCCACTTTACCGAGTATTTCCGCCAGCGGTTCGGGGTCAGCGACAGCCAGATCTTTCTGTCCCGGGTGGCGCCTCTGAATCTGGGCTACGTATTCTCCCTGGGAGATCACCTGACGGCGGATAAGCGGGCGTCCCTGTCCGATCCGCCCTTTACGCCCCAGCCGCCCGCCATGCTGCGGCCGGGGCAGAGCCTGATGCAGGCGGCTTTGAAGCAGGACATTCTGCTGTCGTACCCCTATGAATCCATGGAGCCGTTTTTGCAGATGATCCGGGAGGCGGCCAACGACCCGGCGGTGGTCAGCATCCGCATCACCATTTACCGGCTGGCCAGAAAAGCCAAGCTGGTGGAGTACCTGTGCGCCGCGGCGGAAAACGGCAAGGACGTCACCGCCCTGATTGAGCTGCGGGCCAGGTTCGACGAACAGAACAACATCGACTGGTCGGAGCGGATGGAGGAGGCCGGGTGCAAGATCATCTACGGCTTTGAGGATTACAAGGTACACTCCAAAATCTGCCTGATCACCCGCAACGACCGGGGGGTGCTGCGGCACATCACCCAGGTGGGCACCGGCAACTACAACGAAAAAACCGCCCGCCAGTATACCGACGTGTCTCTCGTCACCGCTTCGGAGTCCATCGGGGCGGACGCCGCGGCCTTTTTCCAGAATATGGCGCTGGGAAATCTGGAGGGCAGCTACAGCCGCCTGCTGGTGGCGCCCAACAGCCTGAAAGAGCCCATTCTGCGCCTGATGGATGAGCAGATCTCTCTGGGAGACCGGGGCTACATCCTTCTGAAATTCAATTCCCTTACAGATATCGACATCATCCGCAAGCTGGCCCAGGCCTCTCAGGCAGGGGTGAAGGTGGAAATGATCATCCGGGGAATCTGCTGCCTGCGCCCCGGGGTGCCGGGAAAAACCAGCAACATCACCGTCACCAGCATTGTGGGGCGGTATCTGGAGCATTCCCGGATCTTCTGCTTCGGCCGGGGAGAGGACGAGAAGATGTTTATTTCCTCCGCGGATCTCATGACCCGGAACACCGTCCGGCGGGTGGAGGTCGCCTGCCCCATCGATTCTCCCCAGATCCGGCAGCGGCTCCACGGAATTCTGGACGCCATGCTCCGGGACGATACCAAAGCCCGGCTGCTGCAGTCCGACGGCAGCTACTGTCCCAAGCCCCGATCCTATGATCCGGTGTGCGCCCAGGAGGAGCTGATGCGCCAGGCGGTTCGCCAGGCCCAGGAGGCGGCCAATGCCCCGGAGCCGGAATCCGGATCCCTCCGCCGCCGGCTTTCCAGACTTTGGGCGTCCCTTCGCGGCCATGGTTAAGAAAGGAAGATTGCAATGAAACAGCGAAGCATCGGCCTGGATCTGCTTCGGATCGGGGCAGCCGCTCTGGTAATCCTGTGTCACTCGGGATTCTTTTCCCTGGGCTTCAGCAGCGGGCTGCTGTCCTTCTCCGGGGTGCTGGCGGTGGAGATTTTCTTCGCCCTCAGCGGCTTTCTGGTGGGCAGAACCCTAATTTCCGCGGCGCTGTCTCCCCAGCCCGGGAAGGCGCTTATTTCGTTTTACCAAAACCGGCTCTTCCGGATCCTGCCCCTGTACTATCTGGCGCTGGCGGCCACGGGTCTGCTGAGCCGCACAGCCGTTCCCCTGTCCAATCTGGTATTCCTTCAGAACTTCTTCCCGGAGGATCTGAACTTCATGGGCGCTTCCTGGAGCCTGAGCGTGGAAATGTGGTTCTATTTCCTCATGGGCGGTCTTCTGGTGCTGCTTACCGGGATTCTGTCCCGGAAAATCGCCCGGGAGAAGGCGCTGGCAGCGGCCACGGGGATTTTGATTCTGATTCCCCTGGCTCTGCGGATCCTTGCCGCCGCGGGAGAGCCGGAGGACTGGGATCTGGAAATCCGAAAGCAGATTCTTCTGCGGCTGGACGCTCCCATGCTGGGGGTTCTGCTGGCGCTGATCCAAAAATACAGACCCGGACTGTACCGGAAGCTCAGGGGATTCCCGGCGCTGGCCGTTTCCCTGGGGGGGATTGGGCTGATCTACTGGCTCTACCGGCGGAACCTGGACGCCACCGGCACCTTCCGTGCCACGGCTCCGGGGCTGGTGCTGCTGTTCACCGTCCTGCCGCTGCTGTGCTGCCTGCTGGTGGCCGCTTTGGAAAAGCCCCGGCTGCTTGACCGGTACTGTCCGGCCTGGGCGGCCAGAGGCATCGGCTCCCTCAGCCAAGTGACCTACGCGGTGTACCTGCTTCAAGTGATGGTCTTCGCGCAAATCTCCCCCTACTTCGCAGGCGCCCGGTTCTCCGTCAGCTGGCTGGGCTTCCTGCTGTCCTGCGCGCTGGTGCTGCTTGTGTCCTACGGCGCGTACTTCCTGGTGGAAAAGCCTCTGGTCATCTGGCACCAGCGGCGCCGAAAGCGTCCGTAACCCACGGAAAAACCCCGTCTCCCTTTTCGGAGACGGGGTTGGTTTTTTCCTTGACCCGCCGGGCGCGGCTTCAGCAGTAGAAATCCCGGATCTTTTTGGCGCGGCTGGGATGGCGCAGCTTCCGGATGGCCTTGTTCTCAATCTGGCGGATCCGCTCCCGGGTGACACCGAAGATCTGCCCCACCTCTTCCAGGGTGTGGGTGCGGCCGTCGTACATGCCGAAGCGCATCCGCAGCACATCCGCTTCCCGCTCGGTAAGGGTGCCCAGGATCTCCTTCAGGGCTTCCGCCAGCAGAGCGTTGGAGGTGGCGTCCGCGGGGCCGGGGGTGCGCTCATCCTCCACAAAGGAGCCGATGGAGGTATCCTCCTCGTCCCCCACCGGGGTGTCCAGGCTCAGGGTATCCGCGGCGGTGCGGTTGGCCTCGATGATCTTTTCCACCGGCAGGTTCAGCTCCGCGGCAATTTCCTCCACCGTAGGCTCCCGGCCCAGCTCCTGCACCAGCTTCCGGTTGCACCGGGTGGCCTTGTTGATCACCTCTACCATATGCACCGGCACCCGGATGGTACGGGCCTGATCGGCGATGGCCCGGGTGATGGCCTGCCGGATCCACCAGGTGGCATATGTAGAGAATTTGTTTCCCTTTGTCCAGTCAAACTTGTCCACCGCCCGGATCAGACCGGTGTTCCCCTCCTGGATCAGATCCAGAATGTGCAGCCCACGGCCGGAATACTTCTTGGCAATGGATACCACCAACCGCAGGTTGGCTTCCGTCAGCTTGTTCTTGGCCTCCTGATCCCCTTCACAGACCCGCTTGGCCAGCTCCACCTCTTCCTCGGCGGACAGCAGCTTCACCTGACCGATTTCCTTCAGATACATCCGCACCGGATCGTCCAGGCTGTACTCCGCCGCCAGATCCACCGGATCCACCAGCTCCTCTTCCTCCAGGCTGCTCAGGTCGATGTCCAGATCCTCCCCCAGCGCCAGGTCGTCTCCGGAAAGCTCCAGCTCCAGCTCGGCAGTGACCACCTGGATGTTCATCGCGTCCAGACGGTCGTAGATTTCCTCAATCTTCTCCGGGGTCAGCTGCATTTTTTCCAGCTGGGCGTTCAGATCCGCCGCCCGGATCATGCCCTCTTTCTTCCCCTGAGCGATGAGCGCCTGAAGGGCGGCCTGTACATCTTCAAAATTGGTTTTGGCAGACTTTTTTGGTGTGCTCATAACGTCCCCTCTTTTTATTATCCACGATAATTGATGCGTCTGTTTTTAACTATACCGCGGTTTTTCCCTTCTGACAAGGGAATTTTCATAATTTTTTGAAAGAAATCCGATTTTTTCACAAAAAGTTCACCGGACAATGACAGTCTTCCTCGGATTTCGAAAAAACATACGGTTTACTTTTTGGAAAATATTCGGTATAATATGGTGATAGAATGAATCAGCTGGGCTCCTGCCCGGAATCTTCCGGAGGGATCCCCTGTTTTTTGAGGTGCGTCCATGACCGAATTGCAAAAGATCCGTAACTTTTCCATCATTGCCCACATTGACCACGGCAAGTCCACCCTGGCCGACCGGCTGCTGGAGGAATGCAACGCCATTGACCAGCGGATCCGGGCGGAGCAGATGCTGGACTCCATGGAGCTGGAGCGGGAGCGGGGCATTACCATCAAAGCCACCGCCGTGCAGCTGAGCTACACCGCCGACGACGGGGAAACCTATGCCCTGAATCTCATTGATACCCCCGGCCATGTGGACTTTAACTATGAGGTGTCCCGTTCCCTGGCCGCCTGCGAAGGGGCCATTCTGGTGGTGGACGCCTCCCAGGGTGTGGAAGCCCAGACCCTGGCCAATACCTATCTGGCCATTGACGCGGGGCTGGAGGTGCTGCCGGTGATCAATAAAATCGACCTGCCCTCCGCCCGTCCGGCGGAGGTAAAGGCCGAGGTGGAGGACATCATCGGTCTGCCGGCGGAGGACGCCCCGGAAATCTCCGCCAAAAACGGCATCAACATCCACGCGGTGCTGGAAACCATCGTCCGGGAGGTTCCCCCTCCGGCGGGGGATCGGGAAGCGCCTCTGCAGGCGCTGATTTTCGACAGCCAGTACGATTCCTACCGGGGGGTCATTGTCTACACCCGGATCAAGGCCGGCACCGTCCGCCCGGGGATGGACATTAAAATGATGGCCACCGGCGCGGTTTACAAGGTGGTGGAGGTGGGCGCCATGAGCCCCAACGGGCTGATCCCCCGGGAGGCGCTGGGCGCCGGGGAGGTGGGCTACATCACCGCCTCCATCAAAACCGTGGCCGACACCCAGGTGGGCGATACCATCACCGGGGCGGAAAACCCGGCGGCGCAGCCCCTGCCCGGCTACCGGCCGGTGCAGCCCATGGTGTTCTCCGGCATCTACCCTGCCGACGGCGCCAAGTACCAGGATCTGCGGGAGGCGCTGGAAAAGCTGAAGCTCAACGACGCCTCCATGAGCTACGAGCTGGAAAGCTCCATCGCCCTGGGCTTCGGCTTCCGGTGCGGCTTCCTGGGTCTGCTGCACATGGAGATCATCCAGGAGCGGCTGGAACGGGAATACAATCTGGACCTGATCACCACCGCCCCCAACGTGGTCTATCGCGTGACCAAAACCAACGGGGAGACCCTCATGGTCTACACCCCTCTGGACTACCCGGACCCCATGGAGATCCAGCTGGCAGAGGAGCCCTTTGCCAAGGTCAGCCTCATCGCCCCCCAGGAGTATGTGGGGAATATGATGGAGCTGTGCCAGCAGCGCCGGGGGGAATTTAAGGACATGGTGTATCTGGACGCCAACCGGGTGGAGCTGCACTATGAAATGCCCCTGAATGAAATTATCTACGACTTTTTCGACGCCCTGAAGTCCCGCACCCGGGGCTACGGCAGTCTGGACTATGAGCTGATCGGCTACCGCCCCAGCCGTCTGGTGAAGCTGGACATCCTGCTCAACGGCGAGGTGGTGGACGCGCTGAGCTTCATCCTCTTTGCGGACAACGCCTACCCCAGAGCCAGAAAGATCTGCGAAAAGCTCAAGGAAAATATCCCCCGGGCCCAGTTCGAGATCCCCATTCAGGCGGCCATCGGCGGCAAAATCATTGCCCGGGAGACCATCAAGGCTCTGCGCAAGGACGTGCTGGCCAAGTGCTACGGCGGCGACATTACCCGGAAAAAGAAGCTGCTGGAAAAGCAGAAGGAAGGCAAAAAGCGGATGCGCACCTTCGGCACCGTGTCCGTGCCCTCGGAGGCCTTCATGGCCGTGCTGAAGCTGGACGAGGATTGATCATCATATTGGAGGTTACTCATGCCCATTCTGACCAAGCGACCCAATAAAACGCCCCTGGGGATCTATGTTCACGTTCCCTTCTGCCGGAGCAAGTGTCAGTACTGCGATTTCTACTCCCTGGCCACCAAGGACGACAAGCTCATTGACGGCTACCTGGACGCGGTGTGCGACCACATCAAGGAAGCCGGGGAGCTGGCTCCGGGGTATCAGGTGAACAGCGTGTATTTCGGCGGCGGCACTCCCTCCTTCTTCGGCGGCGACGGCCTGGCCGAAATTCTGAACACCATCCGCCGGAACTTCGACGTAAGCAGCGACGCGGAGATCACCTTTGAGGCCAACCCCGATTCCGTCTCCGACCGGCTGCTCCACCGGCTCCGGGCAGAGGGCTTCAACCGGGTCAGCCTGCGAATCCAGTCGGACGACGACGAGATGCTGAAAAAGCTGGGCCGTCCCCATACCTATGCCCAGGCCGTCACCGCCTACCAGCGGATCCGGAAGGCGGGCTTCCGGAACGTATCGGTGGATCTGATGTACGGCCTGCCGGGGCAGGATCTGCAGGACTGGCTGGAGACCCTGGACAATGTTCTGCGGCTGCTCCCGGAGCACATCAGCTGCTACGCCCTGAAGGTGGAGGAGGGCACCCCCTTCTATGAGCTGCGGCAGATGCTGAATCTGCCCTCGGACGACGACCAGGCGGAAATGTACCTGTCGGCGGTGGAAGCTCTGAAAAGCCGGGGCTACCGGCAGTACGAGATTTCCAACTTCTGCCGGAAGGGTCTGGTGTCCAAGCACAATATGAAATACTGGACCGGCGGGGAATACCTGGGCTTCGGCCCCAGCGCCAGCTCGGACTTTGCCGGCAAGCGCTATACCCTGAAGCGGGATCTGCAGTCCTATATCGCCGCCATCCGGGACGGCGGGGACATTATGGAGGAGATCCAGGAGATCCCCATGCGGGAGCGGGCGGGAGAATACCTGATGCTCCGGCTGCGCACCAACGTGGGCATCAGCGCCCAGGAGTATGAAAAAACCTTCCTGCTGCCCTTCGCGCCTTTGGAAGAGGTGATGGAAAAGCACCGCCGGTACTACCACGCCACCCAGACCGACACCGGCCGCTGGGTGCTGACCCCCAAGGGCTATCTGGTAAGCAACGACATCATCACCGACCTGCTCCTGGCTCAGGACGGTTCCCAGCCCCTGCGGAGAATCTGAAACCTGCCGTCAACCCCCATGCGGACAATCCGCATGGGGGGTTTTCACGGCAGGCCGGTGCGTTTTGCATTTGGCCTTTGGAAAAGACGAACCTTGTCACCCCTGCCGGGGGCTTGTTCGTTTTGCGTTCAGCCTTTGGCAAAGACCGACTGCGGCACCCTGCCGGGGGCGTTCTTTCAAAAAGCCAAACCCAATACGAACCAGCCCAAAAAACGCACCATCCCCAAAACCCACCTGCCAAAAAGAACTGCCCGCCGATCCGGCGGGCAGTTCCTGATTCAGCTTGCTTGGGATTCTTTGACAATGGCCACTCCGTCTACCAGGTTGGCCATTTCCAGAGTGCCCTCAATGGCCACCTGGCGCTCCATCAGATCCGTAAGGATCACCACCCCGTCCCGGCATTCAATGCGCATCACGTTGCGCATGGCAACGGTTTCCGGGGTCAGGGTGTTTTTATAAACCGTGGAAAGACACATGGTTTCTGCCTCCCTTTACTTTACGTCCAGGCTGGCCAGCACCGCCTGAAGCCGCAGATTGCCCTTTTCAAAGTCGGACACCGCCGCCATCACCTGCTCATAGGCGCTGTGGCTCCCGGCGTTTTCCAGCTGAATGGCCAGATCCGCCAGCTCCTTGGCATGGGCGGCATTGTGGCCGGCCATGTACTTCATCAGCGCAAGCAGCTCTTCCATGGGGGTGTGCTGGCACTGGCTCTGGCAGCTGCCGCAGCTGCCGCCGCAGTCATGGGTATGCTCCGCCCCCTCCGGGTGCCCATGGTCATGGGGGTGGCTGTGGTCGTGGGAATGGGTTACGCCGTCATGGGTATGCCCATGCTCGGCGCCGCCGGAAACATGGTCGTGATGAATGTGCATGGATATGCCTCCTAAAGAATTTTCTTCTATACGCTTATCGGGTTTACACAGCTTGGTACGAATTTGGATCCAACTGCCGGGAAACAAAAGGGAAATCGGCGCAAAGGTTTGGCTGCTTTCCTGCTTAAGTGCTCCCCGACCCTGCCGGGGGCGT
>CALXDT010000071.1 GCA_944387125.1 uncultured Oscillospiraceae bacterium
CCGATCCTCCGGCGTCATGGTGCCGTCGTGCTCCACCTCCAGCATCACATCTCCCTCCTGGCGGTATGCCCGAACCCGCAGCACTCCGCCCCGGCGGGCGGTAATGTCGTGCTCCACAGCGTTTTCCACCAGGGGCTGCAGGATCAGCCGGGGAATCATCTGACCCATTACCTCCGGATGGATCTGCTGATAAACCCGGAAGCCCTCTCCCAGCCGCTCCCGGATGATATACAGGTAGGCATCCACATACCCCAGCTCCTCAGACAGAGGAATCTGGGCACGGTCGTCCCGATCCAGCACCGCGTTGAGCATGGTGGACAGTGCCTCAATCATGGCGCTGACTCGCTGGTTGTCCGCCAGCCGTGCCTCCCAGTTGATAATCTCCAGGGTGTTGTTGAGAAAATGGGGGTTGATCTGAGACTGCAGCGCCTTGATCTTGGCTCGCTGGGTGGCCTGCTGCTCCAGGTAGGAGCGCTCAAACTGGTTTTTCAGCTCCGCGGACATGGAGTTAAAGTTGTCAAACAGCCGCTCGAATTCCACATTGGGAGCAGCGGCCGCGATCTGGTAGCCCCGCTCCCCTTCCTGAACCCGCCGGTTGGCCTGCGCCAGGGTCTCCATGGGGCGGGTTACATGGCGGTAAAACAACACCGCCCCCGCCCCCAGCATCGGCACACCCTGCAGAGCCACCGCCAACACCGCCCAGCCCAGTTCCAGGCTGTCCTTCCACAAAGAATAGCCCACCCCCCGGGCGGAAAAGCTCCAGGCATGATCCTCCAGTTCTCCCTGGAAGCAAACCCGTTCTTGAGAATCCGGAACCTCCTCCAGCACTTCCAGGGTTCCGTCCTCCCCCATCCGGAACTGCCAGCCGTCCAGCTGGATGCAGATGTCCGTGATCCGGCTGATGGAATACAGCGGCCGGAACAACGTTTGCGCATCCAGCATCATGGAAATCGTGGCATAGGGCGTAAAGCTGCTGTCCAAAAGATTTCGGGTCATGTACAGCTCCTGATCCGCAATATAAAACCGGATAGCAGTGTCCGCATCGGCCATGCTTTCCAGAATTTCTCCCTGGGTAAGCCGGTATTTCCGGGACAGGGAGGATCCGGTGGTGCCCCGGCTGATCACATAGGTGTCCGCACCCACCTGGGGATCCCAGAAAGTGATAAACACCGCCTTATACCTGTCATTCCGGGAAAATTCCCGGCTAAGATAGTCGTTGACACTCTGGTACAGCGCGGCCCGGGTGCCTCCCCCCTGATAGTCCCGGTAGGCATTGCGCACCACTCCGTCATAGCTGACGGCCTTGGAGTCGGTGACGGTATCCTCCAGCATGTTCTGCACCTGGCGCAAGGCGTTCCCGGCGCCAATGCGCAGTTCCTGTTCGGCGGACTGCCGATAGTTCCGCTCCAGCAACACCCCCGCCAGAGCCACCACCATAATCACCGGCAGCAGCCAGCACAGCAGGATCCCGCCTACCACGCTTTTCCGCAGAGAGATCGGGCGTTTTTTCATTCCACTGCCCCCTTTCCTTTATCCTGATTATAGCACCCCTCCGGGGCAGTGTAAAGAAACAGGCGTTATCTCAAAATGGATCCGTCAAAAAACACAGGGACTTGCCGCAAACAACCGTTCGCGGCAAGTCCTCTTCGCTACAGACCCAATGCTTTGCGCCAGCAGGCAACATCCCGCTGGGTCTCCCGGGGACTGCGCCCCTCCGCCGCCATTCGCAGCACCGGCTCGGTGCCGGAGAACCGACAGACAATCCAGCTTCCGTCGGTGAAATACACCTTGCAGCCGTCCATCCGATTCACCCTCTCCACCTCCTTGCCAAAGTCGGGAATCGCTCCATTCACCAGCAGCTCCGCCTCCTCCCTGCGCTTTTGGGTCATGGGGAAGGAAGTCTCTTCATAATACAGCTGACCGTAGCGCCGGAGGATCTCCTCATACAGGCCGGACACCGTCTTTCCCGTGACCGCCAGCATTTCCACCAGCAAGGCGGCGGCGTAGATCCCGTCCTTGCCGCTGATGTGCCCCCGGACGGCCAGCCCGCCGGAGGATTCTCCGCCGATCACCGCACCGGTTTCCGTCATTTTCGCGGAAATATGTTTAAAGCCCACAGGCACCTCGTAGCATGCCTGCCCCAGATCCTGCGCCACCCGATCCAGCAGATGGGTCGTGCAGTGGTTGCGGACACAGGCTCCCTGCCAGCCCCGGTACTTCAGCAGGTAGTAATACAGCATCACCAGCAGCTGGTTGGGGTGGACATAGCGCCCCATTTCGTCAATAACCCCCAGCCGGTCCGCGTCTCCGTCGGTGGCAATGCCCAGGCTGCACCGATTCTCCACCACGTAGTGGGACAGCGCCTTCAAGGTCTGGGCGCTGGGCGCCGGCATTCTGCCGCCGAAGAGGGTATCGTGCTGCTCGTGGATCATATCCACATCGCACCGGCAGGTGAGCAGAATGGTGCGCAGGCTGCTCTGCCCCACGCCATACATCGGATCAATGGCAATGCGCAGCCGGGCATGCTTGATGGCGTCCACCTGCACCGTATCCAGGATGCTGTCCACATAGCTGTTAAAGGGATTTCCCTCCTGGATCCGTCCCTCCCGCACCCCCTGGTCATAGTCCGCCGTTTTCACCGGCAGATCCTGTATCTTCTCAATGCACTGCTCGATCTTTCCGGTAACTGTCTGATCCGCGTCCCGGCCGCCGGCGGTAAAGATTTTGATGCCGTTGTAAATGGCCGGGTTATGGCTGGCGGTGATGGCCATGCCGTAGGGCAGCCCCAGCTGCTTCACCGTGAACATAATCAGCGGCGTAGGGGAGGATCGGTTCACCATGAACACCCGGAACCCATTCCCCACCAGAACCTCCGCCACCCAGTGGGCAGACTCCTTGGACAGGAACCGCCGGTCATAGCCCACGCAGATCTGCTCGCCCAGGAGGCCTTCCTCTTCCATGAGCCTGCACAGACCCGCTGTCAGCAGTTGAATATTGGCTTTGGTGAATCCGTCCGCAATGATGGCCCGCCAGCCTCCTGTTCCGAATCGGATCATAATGTTCCCTCCTTATCCCATTTCCACTTCCACCTGGCAGATGCTTCCCCCGGGCCGCACCGGCAGGTTCTCCACTTCTGCGCCGTCCAGGCGAATGGAGCGAACGCCCTTCTCCACTCCCCGGGGATTGCGCACATGGATGTGATATTCCGCTCCCCGCCACTTCCGCCGGACGGTAAATTCCTTCCAGTCCCCGGGGATGCAGGGATCTACGGCCATGTGGTCAAAGTCCGGCCGGATGCCCAGCAGGTACTGGGTGGCCGCATAATAAGCCCAGCCGGAGGAGCCGGTCATAAAGGGGTGCCTGGCGCGGCCGAAGGCGGTGTGATCCCGCCCCACCACAAACTGGCAGTAGGCGTAGGGCTCCG
>CALXDT010000072.1 GCA_944387125.1 uncultured Oscillospiraceae bacterium
GAAAGTTCAAAAAGTGGAGAAATACTGTATGTATTTCCCACTTTTTGAACTGCACGGATGTGGTAAAAGATCCGGCATTCCGCCGAAGACGATTTATTCAGAGGTTCCCTAGCATTTTTTCAGGAAAAGACAAGATAAGCCCGGGAAAGCTTTTACATTGGATACCGTTTCGACACATTTCTGTGGTCACAGAAAACGCGCCGTCCAAATGAACGGCGCGTGAACCCGAACCGAATTAAGCTGCAGGCGCGGGGCAGGGGTAGCCCAATAGCAAAGAGACCACTACACAAATGACAACACTGGCAAACAGCGTGACCATCCACAGACTGCGTCTACGGCCGAATTCTCCTGTCAGATACAGCCAAAACAGGCATAAAACAGAGGCCAAAATGGCAATAATGGCTGTGATCATTTTAAAAATGCGAGAATCATACCCGGAACAAACCAGATACAGCACAAATATCAAAACATCGGCCAAGATGATTTTGGACATGGTGCTCTCCATTTGACGGTAGCGGCTGCGCTTTGCCACGTTCATCCCTCCAACCTCTTTTTGATAATGATAGCACAACCAATCGAAAAATGCAATAATTTCTGAAAGAAAGGTAATTTTTTTCGAAATGCTTGCGCCAGACCGAAAACAATGGTATAATGCTGCTGATATTATTGTATGCATCGTGAGAAAAGGATACCACTATGGAACAACCGCAATACCGTCTGGAAGGGATCGTTCACACAAAAAGTGAGATTATGGAGGATTTTGAAGGCCCTCTGGACGTTATTTTTGAACTGCTGAGCAAGAATAAAATTGAGATCCAGGATGTGTCCATCTCGGCTATATTGGAGCAGTATCTGAACTATCTGGAAGAGATGAAACGGCTGGATATGGAGATTGCCAGCGAGTTTATTACCATGGCTTCTCACCTGATGCTGATCAAGACCAAGATGCTCCTGTCCGCAGCGGAGCAGGCAGAGGCGGAGAGTGAGCTGGATCTGCTGCGCCAGTCTCTGGTGGAGCGGAAACGAAAGGAAGCCATGGAGCAGATCCGTCAGGCGGTGGCGGCGCTGGAACCGCGCAATGAGATTGGCCGCTGCCTGTTTACCAAGGATCCGGAGCCTCTGCGCCGGGAGGCTGGATACCGATATCAGCACGATCCGTCCGACCTGCTCCGGGCACTGGATACCATAGCCGAGCGAAACCGGCGTCAGCTGCCCCCTCCGGCAGCCAATTTCCAGGGGATCGTTGGCCGGGAGCCTTATCCCGTGGGGAAAAAGGCCGGGCAGCTTCTGCGGCTGCTGGTGCTGCGGGGCGTGGAGCGGCTGAAGAATCTGTTCAAGGGGAACAAAAGCCGTTCGGAGGTGGTAGCCACCTTTCTGGCGGTACTGGATCTTTGCAAAACCAATTCCGTGACATTGGAAGACGATGTGAACGGAGATAATCCCAATGTACGCCTGCTGGACAGGGAAGAGAAGAAGGAGATGGGCTGAAATGGAACAGGAACAATTACAGCGAGCCATTGAGGCCATCCTTTTCGCGGCCGGGGAGCGGATCGACATCCGGAGGCTGGCTGCGGTTTTTGAAACAGATCCTGATCAGATTGAAAGGGCGGCGGACGCGCTGGCGGATCAATACGCCTTTGCGCGCCGGGGGATCCGGATCCTGAAGCTGGAAAAGGGATATCAGATGGTGTCCTCCGGGGAAATGGCTGACTATGTGACCAAGGCGCTGGAGACCCGAAAGCCTCCCAAGCTGTCCGCCTCTCAGCTGGAGGCGCTGACCATCATCGCCTATTACCAGCCGGCCACCAAAGCAATGGTGGAGCAGATTCGGGGGGTGGACAGTTCCTACTCCGTGGCCGCGCTGCTGAACAAAAAGCTGATTGAAGAGGCGGGGCGGCTGAACGTTCCCGGCCGGCCTATTCAGTATAAAACGACCCCGGATTTTCTGCGTACATTTGGGCTGGCGTCTCTGGAGGAGCTGCCGCCCATTGAGAAGGTCTCCTTCGGAGAACCGGTGGAGCTGCCCCAGGAGCAGCCTGCCCGGCAGCCTTCGGAGCAGACCGGGGAGGAAGGATAGCATGGGCTGGTGGATCGCGCTGGGGATTCTGGTTCTGGTCGGAACCTTCCCCCTGGGCATTCGGGCAGCCTACGGCCGGGGCGGCGCCCGGGTTCAGGTGCTGGTCGGTTTTTTACCCCTGACGCTGTATCCGAGAAAAAAGAAACAGGATGAACCAAAGAAAGCCGATTCTCCGGAGAAGCCGTCTCAGGAGAAAGGGGAAAGCCCCTCCCGGCAGTCCCAAGCGCCGGAACCCTCTGGCGGCGGCCAAAAGCAAGGGGGCAGCCTGAAGGAGTTTTTTCCGCTGTTTCGGTTGGGACGGGATCTTTTGGGAACCCTTCGAAGGAAAATCATTGTCCGCAAGCTGGAATGCAGGCTGACGCTGGCCTGCAGCGATCCCTGCGACCTGGCGGTGGCCTACGGCAGAACCTGGGCCGCGGTGGGGAATCTGATGCCCCAGCTGGAGCGGCTGTTTGTGATCCGAAAGCGGGATATTCAGGTGGACTGCGACTTTTCCGCTGATCAGCCTCAGATTTTCGCCCGGATAGAGCTGGTCATACCCCTGGGCCGATTGGCAGCGTTGGCGGCTGCATACGGTTTCCGGGCAGTACGTGAATATTGGAACATTATGAAGAAAAGAAAAGGCGGTGCTGTTACATGAGCCAGAAACTTCCCAATATGCTGGAAAGTACCATTGAAAAGATCCGCAATATGGTGGATGTGAATTCCGTTGTGGGCGAAGCGATTCAGACTCCCGACGGTGTGACGATCATTCCCGTGAGCCGGGTCAGCGTCGGCTTCGGCGGCGGCGGATCCGACTTAAACGGAGGAAAGCCCGATACCGACGGCGGCTTCGGCGGTGGTGTGGGCGGCGGCGTAAAGGTAACGCCCATCTGCTTCCTGGTTATTAAGGATGGAAATGTGCGCTTGATGTCCATTCCGGAGCCGGCCAGCTCCACGGCGGATCGGATTGTGGAAATGATGCCCGATACCCTGGAAAAGCTCAGTGCTTATCTGGAGGGGAAAAACGCCCAAAAGGGAAAGGCCGACTAACCCTTTTGGAACCTTCGGACGCGCCGGAATTGGTGGGGGTCAGCTTTGTCGATTTCATCCCAGACCCACCGGGGCAGACTTTTTGAATGATTTACCAAACTCCGGGCACACTAGCTTCGGGTGAGGTATATGAAACGATTATTCGCCGGGACGGCGGCTGCTTTGCTGGCCGCCGTTCTGCTGTTTCCTGTGAAAGCGGAAGGCGTGTCCGCGCAAAACGCCTATGTGATGGACGCAATCAGCGGCCGGGCGCTGTATCAGAAAAATGCCGATGAGCGCAGCCTGATTGCCAGCACCACGAAAATCATGACCGCGCTGGTGGTCTGCGAGCGGTGCAATGTTCTGGACCGGATGCGGATCCCCAAGGAGGCTGTGGGGATTGAAGGCTCCTCCATGTACTTGCGGGAGGGGGAGGTGCTGACCATCCAGGAGCTGCTCTACGGGCTGATGCTCGCCTCGGGCAATGACGCCGCGGTGGCGCTGGCCATTTACTGCGGCGGAACCGTGGAGGGCTTTGCGGAGCTGATGAACGACAAGGCGCGGAATCTGGGGCTGACAGGAACCCATTTTGAAAATCCCAACGGCCTGGACAGCCCCGGCCACTATGCCACCGCCCGGGATCTGGCCAAACTGGCTGCCTATGCCATGGAAAATCCCATTTTCTATAAAACAGTCTCCACCAAAAGTGTCAAGGTCGGCCAGCGGTATCTGACCAACCACAACAAGCTCCTATGGCGGGTGGCGGGCGCTGACGGCGTGAAAACCGGCTACACCAAAGCGGCCGGGCGGATCCTGGTATCCAGCGCCACCCGGGACAACCGCCGGCTGATTGCCGTGACCATTGATGACCCCGACGACTGGCAGGATCATCAGGCGCTGCTGGAGGAGGGGTTCTCCCGGTACAGCATCCGCCGGGTAATCTCCCGGGGAGATTCGGTGGGAACCCTGGAAGTGGCCGGCGGAAGGGATCAGCGGGTGGAGGTGCTGGCAGAGGAGGACTTTGATTATGCCCTTGCCCCGGAGGAAGAACCCCAGGTTGTGCTGCCCGGAAGCGGCTTCGTCTATGCGCCGGCGGTGGAGGGCGCGGATGCGGGATATGCCTATGTGCTGATCCAGGGAAAGGTTGTGGGGAAGGTGCCGACGGTGTTCGGCAGAACCATTGAGCAGACCCCGGAGGAAGAGAAAAGCCTTTGGCAAAGGATATTGGGCAGATGACCCATCTGCCCCCAAAAGGAGGGCTTCCCATGGAGGAAAGGCTTCAAAAAATACTGTCCGCCCGGGGAGTGGCCTCCCGGCGGAAGGCGGAGGAAATGATCCGGGCAGGGCGGGTGACGGTGAACGGCACCGTCGCCCTGCTGGGCGCCAGCGCCGACCCGGACACAGACCGGATTTTGGTGGATGGCCGGCCGCTGCCCGCCGGGCAAAAAAACGTGTACATCCTGCTTCACAAGCCCAGAGGCTATGTGACCACCCTTTCCGACGAGAAGGGAAGACCCAATGCCGCACAGCTGGTGGCTGACTGCGGGGTGCGGGTGTACCCTGTGGGGCGTCTGGATATGGACTCGGAAGGCCTTTTGCTGTTTACCAATGACGGGGAATTTGCCAACGCCCTGGCGCATCCCCGCCATGAGGTGGAGAAAACCTATCGGGTATGGGCATCGGGTTACGCGCCCGGCAGCGAAAAACGGCTGGAACGACCCATTGTGCTGGACGGATATGCGATCCGCCCGCCGAAGGTGCAGGTGGTGAAGATCCAAAAGGATCAGGCGGAGTTTTTGGTGACGATTCACGAAGGGCGGAACCGCCAGGTGCGCCGGATGTGCCAGGCCGCGGGGATGCGCTGCACCCGGCTGGTGCGGATCCGGGAGGGGAGCCTGACCCTGGGAGATCTGCCCAGGGGAAAATGGCGATATCTGACGGAAGCGGAAGTAAATGCGCTGCGATGAAGGGGCGCCCTTTCCCGGAAACGATTATTTTTTGCATGATGCTGCGGTTCCTCTTGCAAAATTCTGCTTTTTTTGATACCATATGGATTATATGCAGAAACCAATAACCTGTTGATGGAGAGACAGCTATGAGCCATGACATATTGTCAATTTTACAGGAGAGGGAAACCTCCTTTTCCAAGGGGCAGAAGCGGATTGCCCAATATATCCGGGAAAACTATGACAAGGCCGCGTTTATGACGGCCAACCGGCTGGGCAAGACGGTTGGGGTATCGGAATCCACCGTGGTTCGCTTTGCCGTGGATCTGGGCTTTGACGGCTATCCCAGCATGCAGAAGGCTATGCAGGAGATGGTGCTGAACCGGCTGACCTCGGTGCAGCGCATTGAAGTGGCCAGCAACCGCATCGGCGATCAGGACGTGGTTTCCATGGTGCTTCATTCAGACATGGAAAAGCTGCGCCAAACGGAGGAGGTGCTGGATCGGGGAGAGTTCAGGGCGGCAGTGGACGCCATTATCCGCGCCAAGCGGGTCTATATTTTGGGCGTTCGCTCCGTGGGGCCGCTGGCGAACTTTTTAGGGTATTATCTGAACTATATGTTCAATAATGTCCATGTTGTCACCGGTTTCAGCACCGGAGAGATGTTTGAAAAGATCGTAAGCGTCAACGCGGAGGATACGGTCATCGCCTTTTCCTTCCCTCGGTACTCCGCTTCTACCACCAAGGGCGCGCAGTATTGCCGCTCCGCCGGGGCGACGGTTATCGGCATCACCGATACCAAGCTCTCCCCTTTGGGCAGCAACAGCGACCATGTGCTGGTGGCCAAAAGCGATATGGTGTCTCTGGTGGATTCCCTGGTGGCGCCCCTGAGCATTGTCAACGCACTGATCGTGGCGGTGGCTTCCAAACGGGAGAAAGAGCTGTCTCAGACCTTTGCCAACCTGGAACGGATCTGGGATGAATACGATGTTTATGAAAAGCAGACGGAGCGGTGAGTATGTTTGACGGAATCGTGATCGGCGGAGGCCCCGCGGGCATGTTCGCGGCCATCACCGCCGCCAAAGCCGGACAGAAGGTTCTGCTTTTGGAGCGGAATCCCCGTTTGGGGAAGAAGCTGCTCATTACCGGCAAGGGGCGCTGCAATGTGACAAATGACTGCTCCGCCCAGGATGTCTTGCAAAATGTGCCCCGGAACGGCCGCTTCCTTTACAGTGCCATGACCGCTTTCCCGCCGGAGAAGACCAAGGCGTTTTTTACGCAAAACGGCTGTCCGCTGAAAACAGAGCGGGGCAATCGGGTATTCCCGGAAAGCGATCAGGCTCAGTCTGTTTTGGACTGCCTCCAAAGGCAGCTGCGGGCGAACCATGTGGTTGTGAAAACCACGCGGGTCAAGAGCATCCGAGTGGCGGAAGGCAGAGCTGCCGGGGTGGAGACGGAAACGGAGACCATCCCCTCCCGGTGGGTAATTCTGGCCACCGGCGGCCTTTCCTACCCCGCAACCGGCTCCACTGGGGACGGCTATCGGATGGCCGCGGAATTGGGACATACGATTCTTCCGGCGGAGGGAAGCCTGGTGCCTCTGGAAGCGGAAGGGGAGGACTGCCCCGCCATGCAGGGGCTGTCCCTGCGCAACGCGGGCGTAAAGCTGCTCAATGCCAAGGGGAAGGTGCTCTACCGGGACTTTGGAGAGCTGCTGTTTACCCACTTTGGCGTCTCCGGCCCCACGGTGCTCAGCGCCAGCTGCCACCTGAAAGGGGAGGGCTGCCGGCTGATTCTGGATTTGAAGCCCGCTTTGGAGCCGGAGAAGCTGGATCAGCGGATCTGCCGGGATCTTGCCATGTATCAGAATCGATCCATGGAAAATGCTCTGACGGATCTGCTGCCCCGATCCATGATCCCGGTGGTATTGCGGCGGCTGGAAATCGATCCGTCCCTGCAGGCCAATTCCCTGACCCGGCAGAAGCGCCGGGAGCTGGTGGAGCTGCTGAAGGGCTTTCCCATCCGGATCCGGAGGAAACGCCCGGTGGAAGAGGCCATCATTACCAGCGGCGGCGTGAAGGTGGCGGAAGTGGATCCGAAGACCATGGAATCGAAGCTGGTCAGGGGACTGTACTTCGCGGGGGAGATTCTTGACTGCGACGCCTATACCGGCGGATTCAACCTGCAGATTGCCTGGGCCACTGCCAGAGCGGCAGGACTTGCCGCCGCGTCCGGGGAAATCACCCATTGACAAAACGGACAAGGTGTAATAGAATGTACTTTGGATAGCGCTTTAGCAAAGATGTGCAGGAGGTCTTATCTATGTACGAGAAACTTGTTAACTACGCGGCAAAGCAGCTGGAGCTGGACGCTGCGGAGATCACCCCGGATTCCACCTTTGAGAGCCTGGGCATCGATTCCCTGGATGTGGTTGAGATGATTATGGATCTGGAGACTGAGCTGGGCGTGGAACTGGATCTGGAGGATCAGAAAATCTCCAACTTCCAGGAGCTGGCGGATTTTATCGAATCCAAGCTGGCCTGAGAAACTGAATAACCCTTGTCATAAGACGAACCGGCTTATAACAAGGTCGCACTAGTCGGGGAGTTAGCGGTGCCCTATGCCTGCAATCCGCTATAGCAGGGATGAATTCCCACACCCGGACGAAACAGCATATTGTCTGACCTGCGTAAGTGGTGTTGAGAGATCGGTCTTGCGCAACGAGATCCCGTGAACCATGTCAGGTGGGGAACCAAGCAGCATTAAGCGGATCTTCTCGTGTGCCGCGGGGTTGCCGTTTTTGAGCCAACTGCGCCGGTAACGGATATGCGTATCGTTCAAATGTGGGTGTGCGATCTTGTTATGAGCCGGTTTTGTCTGATTTGGAGAAGCGAAATGGGAAAGGAGGACGGTTATGTCCACATATCAAGCGCTTTATCGGAAATACCGCCCTCAAACCTTTGACGATGTTTCCGGCCAGATGGCAGTGACCCAGACCCTGAAAACCCAGGTGGTCACGGGAAAGCTGAGCCACGCCTATCTGTTTACCGGATCCCGGGGTACCGGTAAGACCAGCTGCGCCAAGATTCTGGCCAAGGCTGTCAACTGCCTGAACCCCACCGACGGCAATCCCTGCAACCGCTGCGCCGCCTGCCAGGCCATCGATTCCGGCTCCTGCATGGATGTTCTGGAGATCGACGCCGCCTCCAACAACGGTGTGGACAATGTGCGGGATCTGCGGGATGATGCCATCTACACCCCCTCCCAGGTGCGGCCGCGGGTATATATCATTGACGAAGTGCATATGCTTTCCATCTCGGCCTTCAATGCCCTGCTGAAGATTATTGAAGAGCCGCCGGAGCATCTGCTGTTTATTCTGGCCACCACGGAGCTGCACAAGGTTCCGGCTACCATTTTGTCCCGGTGCCAGCGGTTTGCCTTCCGGCGGATCAGCCAGGAAGACATTGCCGCGCGGCTTCAATATGTGGCCTATCAGGAGAATATTGAGCTGGACGACGGTGCTGCCCGGGTGCTGGCGCGTCTGGCGGACGGAGGCATGCGGGACGGCCTGAGCCTTCTGGATCAGTGCGCGTCGGCTTCCACGGGGGATCTGACCGCTGAGCGGGTCTACGCCTGCCTGGGGATTGCCGGGGAGCAAAAGTGCGCAGAACTGATGGGATACGTTGCCGCCCACGATACCAAGGCCGCTCTGGAGCTGTTCAACAAGCTCTACGCCGACGGCAAGGAGCTCAGCGCCCTGCTGGATGAACTGGCTTGCCTGACCCGGGATCTGCTGGTGATCAAAACCGCCGGGAAAACGGGAATCACCATGCTTTCCGGCGTCGCTTCCGACCGGGAGGTGCAGGCGCTGACCAAGGCGCTGGGATCCGGGGAACTGGTGTGCATCATGGAGCTGATTCAGAAGACTTTGGCCGGGTTTACCCGCAGCTCCAGCCGCCGGATGGACGCGGAGCTGTGTATTGTGCGGATGTGCCAGCCGGAGCTGAGCCTGGACCTGCAGTCGATGAACGCCCGGCTGACCCGGCTGGAAGAGCAGATCAAAAGCGGCGCGGCGGTGCCCGCGGCGCGTCCTGAGCCTGGGGAGCCTCAGGAAGAAGAGGAAAGACCGCCCATGCCCACGGACGATGACGCCCCTCCCGCGGAGGCGCCTGAGCCGATGCCGGTGCAGGAGGCGCCTGTGGGCTTCTGGACGGATCTGTGCGCCGCGGTGCGAAAGGAACTGAAACCCCCGGCTATGGGCTTTTTCACGGCCGCGCCCAATGCTCCGGTGCGGGGACACCTGTCCCAGGGGGTGCTGGAGCTGGTGTGCGGAAATGCCTTTGTGGCAGAGAGCATCGATAAGCCGGATATTCTGGAAGTGGTGGCGCGGAAAGCGTCGGGGATTCTGGGGAAGCCGCTGCGGGTTCAGGTCATTGACGGCACCGCCAGACCCGCGGGAAATCCCCGGATGGAGCAGCTGCTGCATTTTGGGAAAGCCCACAGCGATATTATCAAAATCAAAAATTCATAAGAACAGGAGAATGAACCATGGCAAAAGGCGGATTCCGGGGCATGCCCGGTGGAATGAATCAGGCTGCGATGATGAAGCAGGCGCAGAAAATGCAGCAGGAAATGCTGCGGATGCAGCAGGAGCAGGAGAGCAAGACCTTCACTGCCCAGGCGGGGGGAGGCATGGTTTCCGCAACGGTCAACGGTAAGCATGAGGTGGTGGAGCTGAAGATCAATCCCGAGGCAGTGGATCCCGAGGATGTGGAGATGCTTCAGGATATGATCATTGCCGCTGTAAACGAGGCTGTTCGCGCCGCGGACGCGGAGGCCGCCAACAATATGTCCCGGCTTACCGGGGGCCTGAACCTAGGCGGTTTGTTCTAAGGAGGATTCATGCAGTTTTTTCCTGCGGCGCTCCAGAATCTGGCGGATCATTTTGCCCGGCTGCCGGGGATTGGCGGAAAAACCGCCCAGCGGCTGGCCTTTCATGTGCTGAGCCTTCCCCAGGAGGAGGCGGAGGCCTTTGCCGCAGCCATTTTGGAAGCAAAGACAAAAGTCCATAGCTGCCCCCAGTGTCAAAACCTGACGGATCGGGAGATCTGCCCCATTTGCGAGGATGATGCCCGGGATCACAGCACCATCTGTGTGGTGGCAGAGCCACGGGATGTGATCGCCATGGAGCGCTCCCGGGAATTCCAGGGGGTTTACCACGTGCTCCACGGGGTGATTTCTCCCCTGAACCATGTGACGCAGGACAATATCCGGATCAAGGAGCTGCTTCAGCGGGTCGGCACCGGGGAGGTTCGGGAGGTCATTATGGCCACCAACCCGGACACCGAGGGCGAGGCAACAGCCATGTACATCTCCCGGCTGCTGCGTCCCCTGGAGGTCAAAGTCACCCGGCTGGCTTATGGCATCCCCGTGGGCAGTCAGTTGGAGTACGCCGATGAAGTAACGCTCTCCCGGGCGCTGGAGGGCAGACGTGAAATGTGACGTCCTTTGAAAAAATGAAAAACGGCGCAGCCCCAAGGGGAGCCGCGACCCGTTTCCCGGTACAAGCATGGGAGCATGCTTGCCGGTCAAACGGGGAGCGGTTCACAGGAGGCCGCGCCGTTTTTGCAATATGCGCAAAGGGAACCGCCCTGCGTAAGCAGGGCGGATTTTTCGGACGATCAGAACATCTCCAGCGGCGCGTCGTAAATGGCGTGGCCGGACTCCAGCAGCTGGCCGTTTTCCGTAACGGTTACGCTGGACGCGTTGTAGGCAGTGAGGAAGGTATTTACCAGACTGCCCAGGATCGCGACCTCACCGGCGGTACCCATGGAACGAAGCTGGGTGCCAAAGGCGCCGTTCATATCCAGATACAGCTGATCACCCTCCTGACGGAAGGAAATGATCTGCACATCGGAGGCCAGAACCCCTTCCTGGATCAGCGCTTCCAGAATGCTGCCTTCGCTGAGAGAAGAAACCTGCACCTGCTTCTGGTCAAAACCGGAGGCGTCTTCATTGGGAACGTAGAGCGTGACGGTTTGCTCTGGGGAGGCAGTGGTCTGGGGTTCAGTGGTCTGGGGTTCAGTGGCAGGAGTCTGGGTAGTGGCCTGGGGCTCGGCGGCAGGGGTGGTGGGGGGTTCGGTGGTGGAGCCTTGCGCAGAGCCCTGGGCTTTACAGCCTGTGAGCAGCAGGACGCACAGCAGAAGAATTGCGATTTTTTTCATAAACGGTCCTTTCAGATATCAATCCAGATCTACATAGTCCATGGAGATCCAGCCCTCCGGGATGTTGCCCCAGGTGGTGTCTCCAACAGTGACTTCGTAGTAAATAGTCACTGCGTCACCGGAATTCAGACTGCCGACAGCGTTGTAGTTGGTGCCGGGGCCGCTGCGGATATTCAGGTTGTCGCCGGTGATGACGCCGGTTTTGCTGTCGCCGGTGTCAGTGCCGTCCAGACGGACATAATCCAGGGAGATCCAGCCCTTGTTGGTGCACCCCCAGGTGACGCCGTTGTAGGTGAACTGCTCCAGAATATTGACCCGGTCGCCGGAATTATAGGAGCCCACAGAGACATACCCGGTGCCGGGGCCGCTGCGGATATTCAGACCGTTGCCGGTGACAATGCCGCCGGCGGTGTTGGTGCCGGTGGTGCCGTCCTGATAGACATAGTCCAGATGGATCCAGCCGTCTTTGGTACGACCCCAGCTGCCGCTCTTTTCATAGATCTCTACCCGGGCGCCGTAAGCCAGGCTGCCAACCCGGTCGCTGTCCGTGGTGGCGCCGCTGCGGATGTTCAGCTCCTTGGCAATGACAATGCCCTTGGCAATGACGGTGGTGCTGCCGTCGCCGGCGGTGTTATCGGTGTTGGTGTCGTTGGTATCGTTGGTGTCAGTGGTGCTGTCTCCGGAGGTATTCACATAGTCCAGATTCACCCAGCCGTCGCTGGTGCGGCCCCAGCCGTTGGACACTTCCAGAATGGTAATTACGTCATTCTTGTTATAGCCGCCTACGATTTCGCCGTTGGGGGTGCTGCGGATGTTCAAGGTGTTGCCGGTGACAACGCCCTTGAGATTCAGATCCGAGCCGCTGGTTTCGTTGCCGGTAGTGCCCTGGTTGTCGGTGGTGCCGTCCTGATTCTCAGCAGGCGTGGTAGTGTCGCTGGCATTTTCGTCCTCGCTGGGATAGTCCATTTCAATATACTCGTCCAGAACAATCCAGCCGTACTCGGGTTCGTTGATCTGACCCCAGGTATAGCCGGCGACGGTCTGCCGCTGGAGGATTTCCACCCGGTCGCCGGGGAACAGCGTGGCAATGCCCACACTGTCCTGAGAAGGCTGACTGCGGATGATCTTCTGGGCAGTGACGGTGCCGGTATTTTCATTCATGTACACGGTGGGTTCCGTCTCGGTGGAAGGAACGGTGGGTTCCGTTGTGTCGGATATGTTGGGCAGCCAGCTGTTGGGTTCCGTGCTGGGGTCGGTGGGTTCGTCCGAACCGCCAAAGCAGCCTGCTAACAAGGTACACATCAAACACAGCGCCAGGATCAAGCTCGACGCCTTGCGGAGCTTCTTAGAATTGGAGAAATACATGGCGTTACCTCACTTTCGTCTCATTTCTCAAGCATATTATAACGAGGAAGGGGGGAGATTGTCAATAGGATAAGAAATTCTTAATAAAACATAGCCTTGCAGTTTCTGGCTGGTTTGGTGAATTCTACCAATATTTCTTAAGATTTGCCGTTTATTCCGGGAAAAAAGGAGATCTTAAGAACCTTTTTTCACAGAAGGAACCCTGACAAAAAAGCCTGTTCTCGGGAAGCGCGAGCCGGGGAGAGGAAAGAACCTGCATCAAAAAATGGGAAATATTCAGGTATTTTTCTCCCGGTGCTTGACAATCCGCGGATCATGATGATAAAATAACCCGGAACCGAATATCGCGATGAACGGAAAGAGTACCGCAGTCCGGAACCATCAGAGAGCCGCGGCCATAGGCTGGAAGCCGGGGCGGGAAAGAGGCGGGAAGGTGCGTCCGGGAGCGAAGAAAAAATGATAAGCGATAAATGAGAGTGGAACCGCGGCAAAAACCGCCTCTTGTACCCAGCGGGGTATAGGAGGCATTTTTTGTTGCAAAACTATGTATCATGGAGGGATTCCCATATGTATTTGTATAATTCCGCGTCCCATCAGAAGGAACTGTTTACCCCCAAGGATCCCGGTCTGGTGAAGATGTACACCTGCGGGCCGACGGTGTATCACTATGCCCACATCGGCAACCTGCGCACCTATATTATGGAGGACGTTCTGGAAAAGGCTCTGGAGTATCTGGGGTATCCGGTGAAGCGGGTGATGAACATTACGGATGTGGGACATCTGGCTTCCGACGCCGATACCGGTGAGGATAAGATGCTCAAGGGCGCCAAACGGGAGCATAAGACCGTTATGGAGATCGCTCAGTTTTACACCGACGCCTTCTTCCGGGACTGCGACAAGCTGAACATCAAGCGTCCGGAGATCGTAGAGCCGGCCACCAACTGCATCGCGGAGTATATCCATATGGTGCAGGTGCTGCTGGAAAAGGGCAGCGCGTACCTGGCCGGCGGAAATGTGTACTTCGATACCTCCACGCTGGAAAAGTACTATGTGTTCAACGACCACGACGAGGAGGATCTGGCGGTTGGCGTCCGGGAAGGCGTGGAAGAGGACACCAACAAGAAGAACAAGAATGATTTTGTTCTGTGGTTTACCAAGTCCAAGTTTGAGGATCAGGCGCTGAAATGGGATTCCCCCTGGGGCGTGGGCTATCCCGGCTGGCACATCGAGTGCTCCTGCATCTCCATGAAGCATCTGGGGGAGGATTTGGACATTCATGCCGGGGGCATTGACAACGCCTTCCCCCATCACACCAATGAGATTGCCCAGTCGGAAAGCTACCTGGGGCATAAGTGGTGCCGCTACTGGTTCCACGTCCACCATCTGAATACGGACACCGGGAAAATGTCCAAATCCAAGGGAGAATTCCTGACGGTTTCGCTGCTGGAACAGAAGGGCTATGATCCCATGGCCTACCGGCTGTTCTGCCTCCAGAGCCATTACCGGCGGAACCTGGTGTTCTCCTGGGAAAACCTGGACAACGCCGCGGTGGCCTACGAAAAGCTCATTGCCCGGATCGCCGCGCTGAAGGAAGACGGACAGGTGGAGCAGCAGACTCTTGAGCAGCTGAAGAAGCGCTTTGTAGGCGCGCTGAATGGGGATCTGAACACCTCTGTGGCGGTTACAGCCCTGTACGATGTGCTGAAAGCCAAGTGCAGCGACGCCACCAAGCTGGCGGCTTTGGAAGATTTTGACCGGGTATTGTCCCTGAACCTGCTGTCTGCCGCCCGGGCGCTGCGGGAAAAGCAGGCGCGGGAAGCGGCCGAAAGCGCGGATCCGGAGATCGACGCACTGGTGGCTGCCCGTGCCCAGGCCAAAAAGGAAAAGAATTTTGCCGAAGCGGATCGGATCCGGGATGCGCTGAAAGCCCGGGGCATTGAGATCATCGACACCCCCCAGGGCACCAAGTGGAGAAAAGTATGAAGCTGCTGATTCTCGATGGAAACAGTGTTATCAACCGGGCCTATTTCGGGGTAAAGCCCCTGACCAACCGGGAGGGACTTTACACCCATGCCATTTACGGTTTTTTGAACATCCTGGAACGGATGGAGAAGGAGGAGCAGCCGGAGGCGGTCTGTGTGGCCTTTGATCTCCACGGCCCTACCTTCCGGCATCTGCGCTATGAAGGCTATAAGGCCAACCGCCACGGCATGCCCGAGGAACTGGCGCAGCAGATGCCCGTGATGAAGGATGTGCTGCGCGCCATGAACATCCCGATCTATGAGTGCCAGGGCTGGGAAGCCGACGACGTCATCGGCACCGTGGGCAGGATCTGCGCCCGGGAGGACTGGGAGTGCGTCATCGTAACCGGCGACCGGGACAGCCTGCAGCTGATCGACGACCATGTTCATGTGAAGCTGGTGATCTCCAAGCCCGGTCAGACCACCGCCGCATTATATACAGAGCAGACCTTCCGGGAGGAATACGGCTTTGAACCGAAAAAGCTCATCGACCTGAAAGCGCTGATGGGGGATTCCTCTGATAATATTCCCGGCGTGGCCGGGGTGGGTCCCAAAACCGCCAAGGAGTTGCTGGCAAAATTCGGCAGCCTGGACGGAGTTTATGAACACCTGGAGGATCCCTCCATCCGTCCAAAACTGCGGGAAAAGCTGGAAAAGGATAAGGAGAACGCCTACCTTTCCTATGAGCTGGCCACCATCCGCCCGGAAGCGCCCATTGCGTTTACGCCAAAAGACGCGGTGATCCGTCCCTATAACCGGCTGGAGCTGTATAAACTGTTCCAGAAGCTGGAGTTTGTCCGGCTCATTGACAAGTACGGCCTCCGGGGAGCGGAGCAGGAGCAACCCCAGCCGGTTTCCAAAGCCCGGGTGCTGCCCCGGCAGGAAACGATGCCGGAAACCGTGTCCCGGTGCGCGGCATATCTGGCAGAGGACGGCAGCCTGGGACTGGCCTGGTCAGAGGGGGTGCTGGTACTGACCCCCATGGAAATCCCGGGAGCCGGCCTTTGCCTGAAAGAGAAAGAGCTGATCCTCCATGACAGCAAAACCGCCATGCACCGGCTGGATGACCTGGGGATCGCCTTTGACCGCTGTGTGTTCGACACCGCTTTGGCGGCCTATGATCTGAATCCATCCCAGTCGGATTATCCGGTATCCAAGCTGGCAACCAATTTCCTGGGGATCAGCGTGGACGATCGGGACGCCGGCAGCTGCGCCCAGGCGCTTTGGAACCTGTTTCCGGTGCTGGAGCAGCAGCTGAAAGCCGATGGAATGCAGCGGCTGTACCAGGAAATGGAGCTGCCCCTTTGCACGGTGCTGTACCGAATGGAAAATCGGGGCATTTCCATCCACCGGGGTCAGCTGGAGCAGTTTGGAGAAATGCTGTCCCAGCGGATCCAAAGCTGTGAAGAACTGATTTTCTCCTACTCCCAGGAGCGGTTTAACATCAATTCCACCAAACAGCTGGGAGATCTGCTGTTTGACAAGCTCCACCTGCCTCCGGTGAAGAAAACCAAAACCGGATATTCCACCAATGCGGAGGTGCTGGAAAAGCTGAAGGACAAGCATCCCATTATCCCGGCCATAATGGACTATCGGATGCTTACCAAGCTGAAATCCACCTACGCCGACGGACTGATCAAGCAGATCCAGAAGGACGGGCGGATCCGCACAACCTTCCAGAATTTGGTAACGGCTACAGGACGGCTTTCCTCCACGGAACCGAACCTGCAGAATATCCCGGTACGTACGGATCTGGGAGCAGAGATTCGAAAGATGTTTGTGCCGTCTCCCGGCAATGTGCTGGTGGACGCGGATTACAGCCAGATTGAGCTGCGGGTGCTGGCGCACATTGCCCGTGACCAGGTTATGGCAGACGCCTTCCGTTCCGGGGCGGATATCCACACCGCCACCGCCGCCCAGGTGTTTGACGTTCCGGCGGAGCAGGTGACGCCTTTGCAACGCCGCCATGCCAAGGCGGTGAACTTCGGCATCGTCTACGGCATGTCGGAATTCTCTCTGGCGGAGGATATCGGCGTCAGCCGGTATGAGGCCAAAGCCTATATTGAAAGCTATCTGAACAATTACCGGGGCGTCCGGACGTATATGAAAGAGGTGGTGGAGCAGGCCAGAACCATCGGCTATACCCAGACCCTTTACGGCCGCCGCCGGTATATCCCGGAGCTGAAAAGCAGCAACTTTAACGTGCGCAGCGGCGCGGAGCGGATCGCTCTGAACACCCCCATCCAGGGAACCGCGGCGGACATCATCAAGCTGGCTATGATCCGGGTGGAAAAGGCTCTGGAACAGGCGTTCCCCCAGGCAAAGCTGCTGCTGCAGGTCCACGACGAGCTGATCGTGGAATGCCCGGAGGCCATGGCGCAGGAGGTGGCGGCGCTGATCAGCCGGGAAATGGAGCAGGCGGCTGACCTTTCCGTTCCTCTGACCGCCGAGGCCAAGTGGGGAAAGAGCTGGTACGAGGCAAAATGATGGTCATTGTGCAAATGGAAAGAAAGCACGTTTCCCAGGTGGCGGAGCTGGAAAAGCTGTGCTTTGCCGACCCCTGGAGTGAGAAAAGCATCGCTTCGGAGCTGGAGAACGGGCTGGCCTGCTGGCTGGTGGCGGCGGAGGGCGATGCGGTTGCCGGATATGTAGGCTCCCAGACGGTGATGGGGGAGTCCGATATGATGAATCTGGCTGTTCACCCGGACTTTCGCCGGCAGGGCATTGGGGAAGCGCTGGTTAACGGCCTGATCGACGCTCTGGGGCAGCGGGGCAGCAGCAGCCTGACCCTGGAGGTGCGCGCTTCCAACCTGCCTGCCCAGAAGCTGTATCAGAAGCTGGGATTTGTCCAGGTGGGGCGGCGTCCCAATTATTATTATCATCCAAAAGAGGACGGGCTGATCCTGCGAAAGGAGTGGGTGCTTTGAATATCCTGGCTATTGAATCCTCCTGCGACGAGACGGCGGTAGCCATTGTGCGGAACGGCCGGGAGGTGCTGTGCGACTGCATTGCCTCCCAGGTGGAGCTGCACCGGATCTATGGCGGCGTGGTGCCGGAGATCGCCTCCCGGAAGCATATGGAAGTGATCTATGCCCTGGCGGATCAGGCGCTGCAGGAGACGGGGATGACCCGCAGGGACATTGACGCCCTGGCTGTTACCTACGCGCCGGGGCTGATCGGCGCCGTGCTGGTGGGGGTGAACTTCGCCAAGGGCGCCGCTCTGGCTATGAATAAGCCGCTGATCCCGGTGCATCATATCCGGGGACATATCGCCGCCAATTACCTGGCGTACCCAGAGCTGGAACCGCCGTTTTTGTGCCTGGTGGTCTCCGGCGGCCATACCATGCTGGTGAACGTCCGGGACTATACGGACATGGAGATTCTGGGCACCACCCTGGACGACGCGGCCGGGGAGTGCTTTGACAAGGTCGCCCGGGTTTTGGGAATGCCCTATCCCGGCGGCGCGGCGCGGGACCGCATGGCGCGGCAGGGGGACGAGGGAAAGTACCCTCTGCCCAGGAGCAGACCCGGGGAAAATCCCTACAACATGAGTTTTTCCGGCTTGAAAACCGCCGCGCTGAATCTGATCCACCATGCCCAGCAGGTGGGGCAGACCCTGGATGTGCCCAGCCTTTGCGCTGCCTTTTCCGCGGCCGTTTCCGACACCCTGGTGCCCAGGGTGGTGATGGCGCTGGAGCAGACCGGATGCCGGAAGATTGCCGTGGCCGGCGGTGTGGCGGCCAATTCCCGGATCCGGGCGGATATTCTGGAGGCGGCGAAAAAGCTGGACGCCCAGGTTTACATGCCGCCGCTGAAGCTCTGCGGCGACAACGGCGCCATGATCGGCGCTCAGGCCTATTACGAATATCTGGCAGGGAATACGGCGGATATGCGCCTGAATGCCTATGCCACAAAATCCATTCTGGGGGAGGCGCTGTAGCGCTTCCTCCAAATTTTGACTTTGAAACGGGGTTCGACGGATATAGACATTTTTCGATTTCTATGGTATCCTGAAAAAGTACGCAAAGCCCAAAATTCGCAAACGAGGGTACATACTTATGAATCGGAAAATGAATTGCGTCCCCTGGAAGCGCTGGGGGATCTGGCTGATCCTGGGGGCGGTGCTGGCGAGCCTTTGCGGCTGCGGCGGCCGCCGGGTGACAAACGAGACGGAGGAGACTACAATCGGCATCGATGTGGCGAAGTATCAGGGCACCATCGACTGGAATGCCCTGGCACAGTCCGGGATTGATTTCGCCATAGTCCGGTTGGGAAACCGGACACTGGTTAACGGAGAGATCCGGGAGGATGGAAACGCCCGGTATAATCTGCAGGAGGGAGAGCGCTGCGGAATTGCTCTGGGCGCCTATTTCTTTTCCACAGCCGTTACGACTGCGGAAGCGGAGGAGGAAGCGCGGTGGTGCGGGGAGATTCTGAAACAGTATTCCATCACCTACCCGGTGGCCTATGACTGTGAGGGGTTCCGGGATCCGGACAGCCGCCAGTATTCCATGAGCGCGGAGGAGCGGACAGATGTGGCGCTGGCCTTTCTGGAAACCATCGAAGACCTGGGATATGAGGGAATGTTCTACGGCGCCAAAAACGAATTGGAGCGGTTCTGGGACATGGAACGGATCCAGAAGGACTACAAGGTCTGGGTGGCGCAGTATCCCGCGGCGCCCTACCCCGAAACCGCCCGGTCAGATTACCAGGGGGAGCACCATATGTGGCAGTATACCGATCAGGGGGAAATGCCCGGAATTACCCAGAATGTGGATTTGAACGTGGCCTATTTCGGATATGACGGAATCGAACCGGCTCAGGATGATACCCCCCGGGAGGAGGCCAAGCCGGACGTTGAGGCGCTGGTGCCCTTTGCGCCCGCCAGCGGTGAGGTGACGGCCAAGGAAACGGTGAATCTGCGGAACATGCCCAGCTCCGAGCACAGCCTTTCTCAGGTAGTGGGGCAGCTGAACAACGGAGATGTGGCCAAGCTCATTGGCGTCAGCGATCGGGGGTGGTCAAAGCTGGAGTACAACGGGATGGTCTGCTATGCGGTGAGCAGTTATCTGACCGGCGAGGATGCCCTGGACCCGGATGGGATTAAAACCCAGTTCACGGCGGTGGACGAGCAGGTAACAGCCAAGGAAGTGGTGAACCTTCGGGCGCTGCCCAGCGTGGAGCATGAGGACGCGGAAGTGGTCGGCCAGCTGCGCAACGGTGAGGTGGCTCACCGGGTGGGGGTCAGCGACAATGGCTGGAGCAAGCTGGAGCACAATGGCATGACCTGCTACGCAGTCAGCAGCTATCTGACCCTGGCAGGGGAGGAACCGGCGGAGACGCTGCCGGAGCAAACGGGAATCCAGACCCAGTTTGAGACGGTGGATCAGTGGGTGACAGCCAAAATTGAGGTGAACCTGCGGTCTCTGCCCAGCGTAGAGGATCCGGACTGTCAGATCGTCGCATCCATTAAAAACGGGGAAGTGGTCCGGCGTACCGGCATCAACCGGGATGTGGGCTGGTCCAGGGTAACGTATAACGGCCAGACCCTGTACTGCGTCAGCAGCTATCTGGAGGAAGCGGAAGAACCAACGGAATAAGGAAAAAGTGGTTGACAAATCCATCTGCTTGTGATAATATAACGCAGTCGTCAGGCGGCGGCGCTTATAGGGGCGAGTGGTGGAATTGGTAGACTCGCTAGATTCAGGTTCTAGTGTTCACTGCGGACGTGCGGGTTCAAGTCCCGCCTCGCCCACCATCAAAATACCTCAAATCGAAAGATTTGGGGTATTTTTCTGCACTTTTTTAAGCAGATAGTTTTTTGGAACTGGCGGTTCGTCCGCCAGTTCTAACATGAGTTCTAACAAAATATCGAATAATATTTTTTATAGAATCTTTACACAATGATTCGGCTTAAAGAGTTTGCAGTGACGTGTCCACCACGGACAATACTGTGCAAATAAATATTAGCCGTAGTAGAAGCTTCACTGTGACCCAAGAATTCCTGAATGGTCTTGATATCAACACCGTCTTCCAACAATA
>CALXDT010000073.1 GCA_944387125.1 uncultured Oscillospiraceae bacterium
CCTTGTACGCCTTTGGCGTACAACTGGCACACTGCGCAGCCTGAGAGGTATTTTCTGCCAGGTACAGAAGGTGAATTGCCCCGAAGGGGCAAGAGAGACCACCCTGGGGTGCGCCCCGGCAGAAAATGAGATTTGAATTTTATTTTCCGCAATGCGGCAAACTCCTTTAGCTTTTCTTGATGAATTTTTCCCCGCAGCGGGGGCAGGTGATGGAGATTTTGCCCTTGCCCCGGGGGACGCGCACCACCTGGCGGCACTTGGGGCAGTCGTAGTACCGGTTCTGCCGATCCTTCAGCCGGGTGATCATCTGGGAAAACCGGCGGTTTTCCAGATACCGCTTATAGGTATTTCGGGACATGCTGCGGAAAATCGCCCAGATCATCATGGCGTAGCTGAGGGTAAAGAAGATCAGGTTCCACAGGGGGGTATCGCACATCACCGAAATCAAACTGGCTGCCAGGCCCACGCCCAGGATCACCATGTTCAGCCGGTCGGTACCGTAGCGCCCCATCATGAAGCTGCGCATGCCCATAGACAGTTTTGAAAAAAGCTGGCGAACCCAGCTGCCGATTCCATTCATAGATAACACCTTGCCAAATCAGTTTCAAACCCGGAAGACTCTGTCGCCCCAAGGCATTGGATATTCCGGGGTGGCATTGCTCGTTATCCATATTATATTGCAAAAAACGCCGAATGCAACCGGCTTTGGGGAAAATTTACGGATTGTTTAAGAATTATTTAATGTGTACGGAACGGCGCAAAAGCCCTTGCGGGCCGGGGCTTTCCGGACAGTTTGGAAAGAGCCGTTTTGTTCCAATTTCTCCCCCTGGGGCGGGGAATCGGCCGCTTTCCGCGGCTGATTTCCCAGGCAGGATTTCAGGGTAAATTTCCGGATCTTCCCCCTTGGCGAACGGGGAAAAATATGATATACTGTGTCGATAAGATACCTTTGGGAAAGGAGGCAAAACCGTGGAAGCCATAGAACAGGAAACCGCCCCCATCCTCCCGGCGGAAGAAGCGGATCAGACTGCCCCGGCGCGGCAGCCGATCCCGGAGGAAGCGGCGCCGGAGCCCAATCCCACCGGGGCGGAACCGAAGATTCTGGTGCCCGAGGACCCGGATCTGACCGGGGAAGAGCCGCAGACCATAACGGTGATTCTGGATGACGAGGAAGAACCGGTTTGGACGCCCCCGCCCCGGAAGGGAATCCGTCCGGAGATGGTCATGGCTGTGATTGCCGCCCTGGCGGCGGTGCTGCTGGGGGTATCCCTGGCGCTGTCCCTGCCCTATATCCATCTGGACGAGGATCCCGAGGCTATGAAGCATCCGGCGCAGCAGGAGATCACCCTGCCCCTGCAGGAGACCATTCTGGAGCCCACCGAGTCTGAGACGGAGCCGGAGAATCCCACCATCCCGCCGGACAGAAACCCCTATGACCGGAACGATTTCCAGTACAACAGCAGAAACTATCTGCTGCTGCAAAACCTCATCAGCTATCCCGGCGTGGATGTGTCCGCCTTCCAGGGGCAAATCAACTGGGAAGCGGTGGCCGCCTCGGGCATCGACTTTGCCATGATCCGCCTGGGCTACCGGGGCTATGAAACCGGCAAGCTGGTGGAGGATGAATATGCCCAGCAGAATCTGGCGGGAGCCTCCCAGGCGGGTCTGCGGGTAGGGGCCTACTTTTTCTCACAGGCCCTGAGCATTGACGAAGCCCAGGAGGAAATGCAGTTCATGCTGGACATTCTGGGGGAATTCCACCTGACCATGCCCATTGTGCTGGACTGGGAGATCCCCGCGGCCAGTGCCCGCACCGCCAACATGGACGCCGAAACCCTGACGGATATCCAGCTGTACTTTATCCAGGAGATGGAGGAAATGGGCTACCAGCCCATGGTCTATTTCAACTGGCACCAAAGTGAGACGTTATACTACCTCAGCGAGCTGGAGGGGGCGCCCTTCTGGCTGGCGCTGTACCAGGATCGGATGACCTATCCCTGGAAGGTGGAAATGTGGCAGTACACCGACCAGGGCAGCGTCCCCGGGATCGAGGGCAATGTGGATCTGAATGTGTATATGCCGGACTGAGCCTGTCATCCCCGGCGGCAAAGGAACACCCCGGAAGGCCAAATCCTTCCGGGGTTATTTCATGAACTTGTCAATGGCCTGGCACAGGTCTTCAATGGCGGTTTCGTCTCCCGCGGCAACCGCGTCCACCATGCAGTGGCGCATATGATCCTTCAGAATGACCTTTCCGGTATTGTCCAGGGCGGAGCGCACCGCTGCCAGCTGGATCAGCACTTCGGAACAGTCATAGCCTTCCTCCACCATCCGCTTGACCTTTTCCAGGTGGCCGATGGCGCGGGAGAGCCGGTTGACCACCGCCTTTTGATTTTCGTGGACATGGCCGTGGGAATGGGGGATTCCATGGGCATGAAAATAGACGTGCCGGTGATCGTGCTCATGTTCCTGGGACACTGGATCCACCTTCTTTCTATCCAGATATTATAGCCGGAAATTCTCCGGTATGCAAGCCCCGGAGGGGGATATTCCCGGAAAAATAAATGCTTTGACACAGATACCCATAACGGGTATAATAGAAGAATATGCTTATCGACTTTACACAGCAAAGGAAATTTCTGTGCCCCATATTGGTACAGACGTTCCCCATCCAACATGGTGGTCTTTCCAATACCCGCCCCAAACAATCTTCCGTCTAGCACAGTCTGA
>CALXDT010000074.1 GCA_944387125.1 uncultured Oscillospiraceae bacterium
GCCCTTCTCATCCATGATGACTACCTTCTCCGCGGGAGCGGTGCCGGCCTCCAGACCCTGGATGATTTCGTGGATGTAGTCGGCCTGGAAGGGGTTGCACTGACCGTCGTAGTTCCAGTTGCCGGCCAGCAGCTCTTCCAAAGCCCACTTGTTGCAGTCGAAGCCCATGATGATCACATCGCCTTCCACACCGTGGGTGATGCCGGCGGCGTCCAGAGCGGCCACGGCGCCCTTGGCCATGTCGTCGTTCTCGGCGTAGATGACGTTGAATTCCTTGCCGGAGTCAATGACGGCCTGGACGATCTGCTGGGCGTTCTCCGCGTTCCACTCGGCGGTCTGCTGAGTCACCAGGTTCCAGTTGTCGTTGGCAGCGACCATCTCGTCCAGAGCGCCGGTACGGCCGATCTGGGCGGCGGAGCCCATGACACCCTGAATGTGGATGATGTTGTAGGTTTCCAGATTCTGGGAAGCCAGCCAATCCACGGCGGTCTGGCCTTCCTTGGCCATGTCGGAGACGATGGAGGCCACGTACAGGCTCTCGTCAGCGTCGATGGTACGGTCGAACAGAATCACCTGAATGCCCGCGTCCTGGGCGTCCTGGAGGACGGTGTCCCAGCCGGAGGTGCCGGCGGCGGAGATCAGCAGGTAGTCTACTTCGTCCTGGATGAACTTCTGCGCGGCGGCGATCTGCTCTTCGTTCTTCAGGGAGTAGGCGAAGGAGGCGTCATAGCCGTTTTCCTCGGTGAAGGTTTCCTTCATGTCCTTGTCGTTGGCGGTGCGGTAGCCGGACTCGTTGGGGTCGTTGTTGATGATGTCCACCTTGATCAGCTCGCCGTCACCGGCGGCAGCTTCCGTAGCGGGAGCGGCGGCGCCCGCGGCGGTGGTTTCGGCAGGGGCGTCGGCGCTGCCGCCGCAGGCGGCCAGAGACAGAACCATCGCCAGAGCCAGGAGCAGAGCAAACAGCTTTTTCATAGTTTTTTCCTCACTTTCATGTTGTTGAGATTCCCCAAAGACCGGTGCCTTGGGGTGCTTCCAAAGGTATTATGACCCGCAAAAATCCAAAAGTCAAGGCAACTTCAACAGGTTCGGGAGCGTAAACAATACAAATATTTTACGTTCCGAACAAATGCGTACCAATTTTTCCAAAGCCGGTTTTTTCGGTTGAATTTTTTACGAAATTCCTTTTTATCGATGGAAAATTTTATGATCCCTTCCGAAATCCGGGGAAGGAAACGCCGGTCAAAAAAACGAAAAGGGGAAACAGTTCTTTGGAAAATTTCCTCCCCTGGGGGAAATTTTCCAAAAAAACTCCGGCGTCTATGGAAAAAACAGGGAATAATTTCCAATTTACAGTAGAATTTACAAAAAAGTCAATTGCCAAAACGGGATTCTTTGATATAATAACCGTAGATTTTCCCGCAGGGGATCCGGGGACGCCCGCGGATCCCGGGAATCCGCAGGAAAGGGGGGCGGCGGATGGCCGTCAAATATCGGATTCTGGCACAGCTGCTCCGGGAGGAAATTGCCGCCCACGGCAATGTGCGCAATTACCGGCTGCCCACGGAGCGGGATCTGACCCGGCGCTATGGGGTGAGCCGCCAAACGGTGCGCCGCGCCCTGACCCTGCTGGAGCAGGAGGGGCTGATCCGGCGCCGCCAGGGCAGCGGCTCCTATGCCCGGGAGGGGCAGACCAGCGCCGCTTTGCAGGTGGCGGTGATCGTCACCTTTGCGGACGCATACATATTCCCCGGGGTGCTGGAAGACATGACCCAGGTGCTCCAGAAGCAGGGCTACCGGCTGCGGGTATATGTTACGGAAAACCGCCTGGAGCGGGAGCGGCAGATTCTCAAGGAGCTGCTCCGGGAGCCGGTGGGCGGGATTCTGATGGAGTGCGCCAAAACCGCCCTGCCCAGTCCCAACGGGGATCTGCTCCAGCGGCTGGAGGGGATGCGGATTCCCCTGGTGTTTTTTCAGGGGCACTGCCCCGGCCTTCCCCGGATGACCGCCGTCACCGACGACAACTTTGCCGGCGGCTACCGGCTGGCGGAGCATCTGCTGGATCGGGGGCACCGAGCCATCGGCGGCATCTTCAAAAGCGACGATCTTCAGGGGCCCCAGCGGTGCGCCGGGATGCTGGGCGCCCTGCGGGACCGGGGACTCCCTCTGCCGGATCACCGGATCTGCTGGTACGACACGGATCAGCGCCGGACGGTGGTGGAGGACAGGGATCACCGGCTGCTGGGGATCTTCCTCCGGGAACGGCTGGCTTCGGTGACGGCGGTGGTCTGCTACAACGATGAGATCGCCTATCATCTGATTCTGCTGCTGCGATCCCTGGGAAAGCGGGTGCCGGAGGATGTGGCGGTGGTGAGCTTTGACAACAGCTACTACTGCCAGCTGTCCCCGGTGCCCATTACCTCTTTGGGGCACAGCCGGCAGCGGATGGGGCGGGAAGCGGCCAGGCAGCTGCTGAATCTGCTTCAGGGCAGCAGCGCCCGCTCCCTTGCGCTGTCCTGGGAGCTGTTTGTCCGGGCCAGCGGCTGAAAGAAAAGGAGGGCCAGCCATGCTGCGTGTATTTTTAGTGGAAGACGAAAGCATCATCCGGGAGACTCTGCGGGACACCATGCCCTGGAACCGCTGCGGCTATACCTTTGTGGGAGAGGCGGCGGACGGGGAAATGGCGCTGCCGCTGATCCGGAAGACCCGGCCGGATGTGCTGATCACCGATATCCGGATGCCCTTTATGGACGGTCTGGCGCTGAGCAAGCTGGTGCTGGAGGAGTTCCCGGATATCAAAATCATCATTTTATCCGGGTATGACGATTTTGAATATGCCCGGCAGGCCATCCGCATCGGGGTGGTGCAGTATCTGCTCAAGCCCGTTACCAAGGCCACCCTGACCCATGTGCTTCAGGAGGTTCAGGAGAAGATCCTCCAGGAGCGCAGCCAGTCTCAGGACCGGTTCCGGCTGGACTCCCAGGAGTATGAGCAGTTTGCCCGGCGGCAGTTCGCTGAGGAGATGGTATCGGGGCAGCTGACCGTATCCCAGATCTATGAGAAAGCGGGGCGGCTGGGGCTGGATCTGATGGCCAGCAGCTACACCCTGGCATTTTTCTCGGTGCAGGGGAAAACCTACTCGGAATCCGACGCCCGGGTCACGGAGACCTTGCTTGAGCATTTTATGAAGTATCCGGAGTATCTGCTGCTGCGGTGGAACCTGACCACCTACATGGTGCTGATCAAGGGGGAAGCCCATCGGATGGAAGGGTACATCCAGCGGTGCATCGGCGCGGTGCAGAACTGCCACGCCGGGGAGGGGCAGGATCAAAGCTGGCACGTGGCGGTGGCCCGTCCCATTCAGCGGCTCAGCGCCCTGCCCGGGTGCTATGAAGAGGTCTCCCGGCTGTGGGCGTACCGGTATATCCTGCCGGAGCGGCATGTGCTGACCATGGAGACCGTGGGGCATCTGCTGCGCCCCCAGGGGTCCCAGGATCTGGGGCAGGTGGATGTAAGCAAGTTCAGCCCCGGGATTCTGCTGTCGGTGATGCAGAATGCCGCGGCGGAGGAGATCCCCAACTTTGTGGAGGAGTTTCTTCTGGGCGTCCAGGAGGCCGCCGGCTTCGCCCCCTTCTGCCAGTATCTGATGCTCAGCGCCCGGTTCACCGCCACGGAATTTGTGCAGTCTCTGGGCTTTTCCCAGGAGCAGTTTCTGGACGGGCTGGACTGCCTGGATCTGGTGGGCACTGCCGTGGGGCTTCCGCAGCTGCGCCGGTATCTGGTGCAGGTGTTGATGCAGGCGGTGAAGCTCCGGGAGAGCAGCTCCGCCAACCAGTACCGGGATCTGCTGACCCAGGCGGTGAACTACATCAACAGCCATTATACCGATGAAAACCTCTCTTTGAACCAGGTGGCCCGGGAGGTCAATATCAGCGCCAACTACCTGTCGGCGGTATTCAGCCAGGAGATGGCCTGCACCTTTGTGGAATATGTCACCGCCAGGCGGATGGCCAAGGCCAAGGAGCTGCTGCGCACCACCGACAAGCGTTCCGGCGAGGTGGCGCTGGCGGTGGGGTACAAGGATCCCCACTACTTCAGCTTCCTGTTTAAAAAGACCCAGGGGTGCACCCCCCGGGATTACCGGGCAGGGGGGAAGCGGGGATGAGCAAAAAGACTACTTCCATTTCCCGGCAGATGAAGCGGCTGGTGTTCTCCTTCGCGCTGCTGACCCTGGCGGTGCTGGTGATGGCCGGCTCCATTTTGATGATCTATCAGGACTGCTACCGGGAGCTGCTGCGCAACCTCACCCGGGCGTCGGAGTTCAACCAGGACTTCAAAACGGAGATCGACCTGAAAATGTACTACTATGTCATTGAAAGCCGGTACTCCGAGGGACTGCCTGTCCAGCAGGTTCAGGCCGCCCAGGAGCTGGCAAGGGATCTGATCAGCAGCACCACCAACAAGGACAGTCTCCAGGCCATTACCAGCGTGCTGGATCTTTGCGAAAACCTGGAGGCGAAGATCTACCAGATCCAGCAGACCCAAAGCTACGACCAGCGGCAATTGCAGCTGGAAAACAACATCTACGTGCTCACGGGACTGATTCAGGAGTATATGTACAACTATCTGTACAGCGAGGCGGTGCAGCTGAGCGTGCTGCAGCAGCAGACCAGCCGGCAGCTGCTGACGGAAATGCTGATCATTGCCCTGGGGGCGGTGGCGGTGTTTGTGCTGCTGACCCAATACGCCATGCAGCTGAGCCGGGGAATCACCCATCCCATGGTGCACCTGAACCGGCGGCTGGAGCAGATCGGCGGCGGCGACCTGGCGGTGCGCCGGCCGGTGCCTTCGGAGATCCGGGAGATCCAGACCTTCGGGGAAGGGGTGGAGCAGATGGCCGGACGGATGGAGCAGCTGATCCAGGAGGCCACGGAAAAGCAGGCCAGCCTCCGCCACGCGGAGCTGGCACTGCTCCAGGCGCAGATCAATCCCCACTTCCTGTACAACACCATGGACACCATCATCTGGCTGATCGAGGGGGAAAAAAGCCAGGAGGCGGTGGAAATGGTATCCAATCTCTCGTCCTTTTTCCGCAACTCCCTGAGCAAGGGAGCGGATGTGATCACCCTGGCCCAGGAGCAGAGCCATGTGCGAAGCTATTTGCAGATTCAGCAGGTGCGCTATCAGGACATTCTGTCCTATTCCATTCAGATTCCCCCGGAAATCGCCTGCCAGCGGATTCCCAAGCTGACCTTGCAGCCCCTGGTGGAAAACGCCCTGTACCACGGCATCAAGCTCAAGCGCGCCCGGGGGCAGATCACCGTTACCGGCACCATAGAAGGCGCGGACGTGGTGCTGCGGGTCAGCGACGACGGCGTGGGAATGCCCCGGCAGCGGCTGGAGGAGCTGCGCGCCGCTTTGGAGACCGGGGAGCGGGTGGGCTTCGGCCTGGTGACAGTGCATGAACGGCTGCGGCTGCTGTTCGGCCGGGGCTATGGCTTGCAGATCGAAAGCCGGGAAGGCCGGGGGACGGTGGTTACGGCCCGGATCCCCCGGGAAGAGGAGGTGCTGTCATGAAACGGGTATGGGCCGCGCTGCTGCTGACCGCCGCCGCTTTGGCGCTGGTGCTCTACAGCGGCCGTCAGCCGGCGGAGACCGGGGAGGAAACGGAAGATCTGATTGTCGTGGGAATGTCTCAGGTGGGGGCGGAATCCGACTGGCGGGTGGCCAACTCCGAGTCCATGAAGGCGGTGTTCACCGAGGAAAACGGCTACCGGCTGCTGTTTGAGGACGCCAAGCAGAAACCGGAAAACCAATTCAGCTCGATTCGGCGGTTTATCCAGCAGCAGGTGGATTATATTGTGGTGATGCCCGTGGAGGAGAGCGGCTGGGACTCGGTGCTCCAGGAAGCCTCCGCCGCCGGGATTCCGGTGATTGTGGTGGATCGGAAGGTGGATGTTCAGGACGAAACTCTCATCACCGCCCGGGTGGGGGCGGACTTCTACGCAGAGGGCATGGAGGCGGTGCGCTGGATGGAGCAGACCTATAAGGATCCGGCGCAGCTGAACATTATCCACATCCAGGGAACCCACGGCTCCACCGCCCAGATCGGCAGAACCCAGGCCCTGGAAGACGGGCTGGCAGCCCACGAAACCTGGAACCTGCTGACCCGGATGGACGGGGACTTCACCCGTGCCAAAACCTATGAGGCGATGACTGCGTATCTGGAAAGCTGCGAACCCCTGCCCCAGATCCATGTGGTCTACTGCGAAAACGACAATGAAGCCTTCGGGGCCATTCAGGCGCTGGAAGCCTTCGGCTACACCTGCGGCAAGGACGCTGTGGCGGTGATCTCCTTCGACGCCACCCGGGAGGCGCTGGAATACTGCCGCCAGGGGAAGATATCCCTGACGGTGGAGTGCGACCCCCTGCTGGGCCCGCTGGTGGAGGAAGTGATCCGGGACATGGAGGCCGGCAAGGCGCCGGAGAAGGAGCGCCATGTGAAGGTGCGCGCCTTCCGGCAGGAGGATATCACCGACGCCCTGCTGGAGGGAAGGCAGTATTGAGCCAAATACCGGCAGGCGTTTCCCGAAAAAAACGTTCCGCTGAACCACCCGGAAAAAGGGGGGTTCAGCGGAACGTTTATATTTCCTTGTACATGGCGGCGGCGTCGTCTTTTTTTACCGCTTCCGCCACCTGGAGAACCTCCACGGAGACGGTTCTGGCGCCCATGGAAATGTCGATCCGGTCGCCCGGCTTGACGTCGTAGCTGGCCTTGACAATCCGGCCGTTGACACTAATCCGGCCGTTGTCGCAGGCTTCGTTGGCCACGGTGCGGCGCTTGATCAGCCGGGAAACCTTCAGATATTTGTCCAGCCGCATGGGATCACTTGGCCACGTTGTCCTTCAAAGCCTTGCTGGCCTTGAACGTGGGCACCCGGGTGGCGGGGATTTCAATGGACTCCCGGGTGTGGGGATTGCGGCCCACCCGGGCGCTGCGCTCCTTGGCCTCGAAGGTGCCGAAGCCGGAGAGCTGCACCTTGTCGCCCTTGACCAGCGCGGCGGTGATGGCGTCGATGGCGGCGTTCAGCACCCGCTCCGTATCCTTTTTCGTCAAACCGGCGCTTTCCGCGGCGGCGGTGATCAGTTCCGTTTTATTCATGGTAATTTACTATCTCCTCTCATCAAGATCTTTGTAGGATATCGGCGAAAATCGAATCTAGATTAACATAACTACCTGAAAAAAGCAAGTTATTTTTTTGGAAAGCCATTATAATTTCAGGAATTTGGCGATTTTCTCTCCTTTGGGCAGGAGCAGACAGTCTTCTCTGGCAACGGCCTTGAGCTTCAGGGCGGCCAGCAGGTATACCACCACCCCCAGGGCGATGGGCAGGGCGCACAGAATCAGGCTGCTGGTGATGCCCAGCGCCTTCAGCCCCTTCAGGGCGAGGAAGACGAACACGCCCATAACCGCGGCGGACAGGAAGGCGCGGATCAGGTTCCTGACCACTGCGGGAGGATGCTCCAGCAGCGTGCCCATGGAATACAGATTCAGCGCCGAAATGGCCGCGTAGCACAGCAGGGTGCCGATGGGGGTGCCCACAATGCCGATGTTGGGATTGCCGGTGAGGATGTACACCGCGCCCAGCTTCAGAAGGCCGCCGATGAGCATGTTCACAACCGGACGACCCGCGTGGCCGTGGGCCTGCATAATGGCGGTAGTCACCAGGACGATGGCGTTAAAGGCGATGCTGCACCCCAGCACGGTCATCAGCTTGGCGGCAAGAACCAGGTTCTCCCCGCTGTAGCCGCCCAGCAGCGCCGTTACCGGCTCGGCCATCAGGGCAAGACCCACAGCGCAGGGCATAGCCACCAGACCTGTGACCCGCACGGCAGATTCTTCCGTGGCTCGGGCCTCCCGCTCGTTGCACAAGGTCAGCTGGGAGGTGATGGCGGGAATGATGCTGATGGTGATGGTGGTGATGAAGGCGCAGGGCATGTTGTAGATGGTCTGGGTCATGCCGTAAATGCCCCGCATGGTATCGGCGGTGCCCTGGCTGTAGCCAAGGGAGAGAAGCTGCCCCATGTAGATCTTGGTTTCCAGCATGGTCAGGATCTGCAGCCCCGCGGAGCCGATGGTAATGGGCACCGCGATCATCAGCAGCCCTTTGGCGGTGTCTCTGAAGGAGCGGGGCATCTCCCGGGTCTGGGGAAGCCGGGCAAAGCTGCCCCGGAACCGGCTGAACAGGTAAACGGAGGATACCAGGCAGCTGGCGGTGACGCCCAAAATGGCGCCTCCCGCGGCCATCGCCACGCTGCCGGTGACGCGCAGCATGGCCACGGCGGCGGCAATGCCCACAATCAGCTTCACCACCGCTTCCAGAATCTGGGAAACGGAGGTGGGGAGCATGTTTCCCTGCCCCTGGAAGAAGCCCCGGTAGGTGCTCATGATGCAGATGAGCAGCACGCAGGGACCCAGGCAGCCAATGGCCGCCCAGGCGTCCGGCTGGTTCTGGAAAACGGCCAGCTCCCGGCAGAAGACCGTCATCAGCAGGCTGCCGGTGATGCCCAGGCTCAGGAAAATGGCCCGGGAGGTGCGGTAAATCCGCCGAACCTGGTTATAGTGCCCCAGAGAGCTGGCCTGGGAGATCATCCGGCTCATGGCCACCGGAAGCCCGGCGGTGGAGATCATCAAAAGCACATTGTAGATCTCATAGGCGGTGTTGAAATAGCCGAAGCCCTGTTCGCCGATGATGGCGTTGAGGGGGATTTTGTACAGTGCGCCGATCACCTTGACAATGGCGGTGGCCATGGCCAGCAGGGCAGTGCCCTGGAGGAAATTTTGCTGCTTTTCGGACATGGGCGCCTCCTTATGAAACCTGGGTGAACAGGTGGGGAATGGCATAGCCGGTCAGCTCGCTGACCACCTCCCGCAAATCGATGGTGGGGAATTTGCCGCTTTGATACAGAATCCTTCCCCGCACCATGGTCATGGCCACATCGGAGCCTTTGGCCGACCAGAGCAGGCCGTTGAGCACGTTGTGGCAGGGAATCAGATGGGGGGCGGAAAAATCCACCAGAGCCAGATCCGCGTCCATGCCCACGGCCAGCATTCCGCATTCGGCCTGCCGCCCCTGGGCTCGGGCGCCGGTGACGGTGGCCATCAGCAGCGCCGCCTGGGCGGGCAGGGCGGTGGGATCCTCCCCCGCCTGCCGGGCGTTCATGGCCGCCCAGCGCATGGTCTCAAACAGATCCAGGCTGCCGCACTCCGCCGCGCCGCCGGTGCCCAGCGCCACATTCATCCCGTCCTTCAGGCAGGCGGTGATGGGGGTGGAGGCCAGACCGTTTTTACAGGCGGTCAAAGGCGTGGCTACGGCGGTGACGTTCTTCTTCCCCAGTAGTTTACGCTCCTGGGGAGAAAGATATGTACAGCCTGCGGCAGTGGCGGGCACGGAAAACAGATTGTGGCAGGAAAGCAGCTCTCCCGGCCCCATGCCGGTGCGCTCCAGGCAGGAATCCGCCTCGGCGGGAGTCTCGGCCAGGTGCAGCTGCATGCCCAGACCCTTTTCCCAGGCGTAGCCTGCCAGCGCTTCCCAGAGCCGGTAGTTGCTGGTATATTCGGCGTAGATTCCCGCGTCGATGCGGATGCGGCCGTTGTCGTAGCCGTGCCAGGCGTCCGTCACCCGCACCAGCTCCTGACACTGTTCATCGGTTTCAAAATCGAAGTCCTCGTTCTGGTCGATAAACCGGTAGCTGGACAGAGCCAGATTGGCCTTGATTCCCGACTGAGCCGCTGCCTGGGCGGTGGCGTCGGGGTAGTAGTACAGATCCGACACGGAGGTAATTCCGAAGCGCAGGCACTCGGCAATGGACAGCAGCGCCGCCGCCTTGGCGGTGCGGGAATCCATTTTGGCCTCCTTCTGCAGCAGGGCTTCCAGCGCCTGGGAATTGCTCAGGTCGTCCAGACTGCCCCGGAGCACCGAGGTGGCCAGGTGGGTGTGGCAGTTGATCAGGCCGGGAACGGCCACCATGCCGGTGCCGTCGATGATGGTTCGGGGGGGCTGCTCCGGCGGCTGCTTCGCAATGGAGACGATCTTGCCGCCATCGATGCCGATGTAAGCGCCGAAGATCACATCCATATTGGGATTCATTGTCACCGCGGTGACGTTGGAGATCAAAGTATCCAAAGGGAACCTTCCTTTCGTGGAAATCAGAGCGCTTCGGGGCTGTCCATCAGGGCAAACAGCTCGTCCTTCTGCCGCAGCACCGTGTCCAGCATTTCCATATACTGTTCCGGGAACTTGGGGTTGTGGAACCGGCGGAGGGTTCCGTCGGCAAAATTCACCTTGTTCATGGCGCCGCCCCCCAGGGACAAAATGGTGTGCAGCTCTTCCATCATATAGATGTTGTACAGACAGTCCAGGCCGTCCCGGCTCCAGCCTACGTTTTCAAAGCTGCCGGACATATACTTCTGCCGGTACAGGTAGTAGGGCTTGTAGCCCAGGGCGCCCAGGGTCTGGTTGGCATAGGCCACCATCTCCGCCACGGCCTGGGCGGCGGGAAGGTCTTCCCGCCGGGCAAACAGATCCGCGCCTTTTTTCAGCGCCAGGGTATGGACGGTGATGTTGGCCGGAGAAAGGGCGGCCACCGTGTCCAGAGAACGGCGGAAGCCCTGGGGACTGTCCCCGGGAAGGCCGGCGATGAGATCCATATTGATGGCGTCAAACCCCGCGTCCTCTGCCTGCCGGTATGCCCGCAGCACATCCTCCCCGGTGTGGGGACGGCCGCAGGCCCGGAGCACAGCGTCCTCCATGGTCTGGGGATTGATGCTCATGCGGTTGGCGCCGTGGGCCCGGATGGCCCGGAGCTTTTCCCCGCTCAGGGTATCCGGCCGGCCGCCTTCCACGGTAAATTCCAGGCAGCCGCTGAGGTCAAAGGCCTCCCCGATGGCCTCCAGCAGGCGCACCATCTGCCCGGTGGTCAGGGTGGTGGGGGTGCCGCCGCCGATGTACAGGCTGCGCACCCGGCGGCCGGAGGCCTTCAGCAGGCGGCCGGTGTGGGCGATCTCCCGGTGCAGGGCGTGAAGATACGGCTCCAGCAGCTCCGTCTTTTTCCCCACGGTGCGGCTGACAAAGCTGCAGTAGGCGCACCGGGTGGGACAGAAGGGAATGCCCACATAGACGGAAAGATCCCCCGGCCGCAGCATCCCCGCTGCCCGGACGGTGGAGCGGGAGCAGGCGATGGCCAGCTCCCGACGGTCTTTGGTGACATAGTAGGTTTTTTCCAGCAGCCGGGAGGCGGAGGCGGCGCTGCCGCCCGCCAGCATATGGCGGGTGGTGATCTTGGTGGGACGCACTCCGGCCAGCGCCCCCCAGGGGGGCGGCGCGGGGAGAAATTCCCGGGCGGCCAGATAGTAGCTTTGCTGCAGGGTCTGCCGCCGCAGACGCACCGTTTCCTCCGCCGCCTTCAGACGGCGGCTGCGGGTGACGGTCTTCCCGTCCAGGGTGATGCTGGTCACGGCGGTGAGCCAGGTGCTCCCCCGGTGGAGGGCGCTCCGGGCCTCTCCCCGGGTTTGATCCGGGAACAGGGACATTTGCAGCTGCTCCACGGCATAACGGTCGTCATGACCGATCAGTGTCAACTTCATAGCGGTTATCTCAGATAGGGGTTGTATCGTTTTTCCGCGGCCAGCGTGGTGCTTTCCCCGTGGCCGGGGAAGACCTGCAGATCCTCCGGTATGGCGGCCAGACGGATCAGGGATTTGCGGATGGCGTTCCAGTCTCCCCCGGGCAGGTCGGTGCGGCCGCAGCTGCCGGCGAACAGCGTATCCCCGGAGAACAGGACGTTTCCCACCCGCAGGCACACGGAACCGGGGGTATGCCCCGGGGTGTGCAGCACGGTGATGTCCAGCCCCGCCAGGTGCAGAACATCCCCCTCGCCGTAGGTGTGGGTATGGTGCAAAGGGCCTGCGGTCATGGCCGGGGGCATGGAAAGATCCTCCGGACACAGGTACACCCGGCAGCCGGTGTCCGCCGCGATCTGCCGGACGCCGCCCACATGGTCAAAGTGGCCGTGGGTGAGCAAAACGGCTTCCACCGTCAGACCCAGCCGGGCGGCTTCGTCCAGCACCGTCTCCGGCTCGAAGCCCGGGTCGATGACGCAGCAGGTTTTGCTGCCCGTCTCATGGATCAGGTAACAGTTGGTCTGATATGCCCCCAGGGGCAGGGTATGTATCTTCATCACAAGCCCTCCCGGCTTCCGCCCCGGCGGGGGCTGTCCATCAGCTGATCGGTGTCCAGAATCAAGGTCACAGGCCCGTCATTCACCGAGGCCACCTCCATGGAGGCGCCGAACCGGCCGTGCTGGGGAGGATATCCCAGCCGGGCACAGTGGCTGAGAAATTCCTCATACAGCCGCTCCCCCAGCTCCGGAGGCGCGGCGTCGGTAAAGCTGGGGCGGCGGCCCTTGCGGCAGCTGCCGTAAAGGGTGAACTGGCTGACCACCAGCACCTCTCCCTTTACGGCGTCCAGCCCCAGGTTCATTTTGCCGTTTTCATCGGTGAACACCCGCAGTCCCAGGGCCTTTTCCGCCAGGAAGCGGCACTCCCGGGAGGTGTCATTGGGGCCGACGCCCAGCAGGATGAGAAAGCCCCTTCCGATTTTTCCCGCCGTTTCTCCGTCAATGGTTACGGAGGCGGAGGATACTCTTGTCAATACAGCGCGCATAGCTTATACCTCGTGGGATTCGGTTTCGGCAGGAGCCTGGTCAGCCTCCCGGAGGGCCTGGCTGCTGCTGTTGTGGGAGCCGATGGCGATGGTTTTCCGGGGGCTGAGGAGCATGCCCGCAGCCAGCCCGGCAAGGGCGCACAGCCCCAATCCCAGCACCAGCTCCCGCTGGTTTACGGGGATGGTTCGATTCAGGGAAGTCCAAAAGGTGGAAAGTTTCTGATGCATTGTTGTCCTCCTGGGTCAGTTCTGACCCCGCCGGGAGCCGACCACGTCCCGGATGTTCAGCAGTTTCTTACGGATGGATTCCAGCTCCGCCACGTCCCGCACTTCGAACCGGACGGTGAAGGTGCTTCTGCCTCCGGGCAGATCCTTGCCGTACAGCTCCTTCACCCGCACCCGGGCGGTGGTCATGACCGTGGCCACGTCCAGCAGCAGACCGTCCCGGGTGATGCAGTCCAGCTCCAAGGTGGTATCGAAGGGCTGCGCTTCCTGGGCGGCCCAGCGCACCCGCACCCACCGGGCGGCCTGCTTGGGATCCTCCCGGTTTTTGGCGTTGGGGCAGTCCGCCCGGTGGACGCTGACCCCGAAGCCCTTGGTGATATAGCCCACGATGGCGTCCCCCGGCACCGGGGTGCAGCACTTGGCGAACTTGATCATGCACGAATCGATGTCCTCGACGATCACGCCGTTGACAGCGTGGCGGTTTCGCAGGGCGGCTTCGCTGTCGGGCTTCATCCGCAGAGGATTCTGGTTGAGCTTGTCGGTGGCCTGGGCTTTCAGGGCTCGGGCGATATCGTCCCGAACCCGGCCTACGGCCTTGGAGGCGGTGAGGCCGCCGTAGCCGATGGCGGCGTACATATCGTCCCAGGTATCGAAGGAGGAGAGCTTTTTCAGCACCTGGGCTTCCAGCTCCGGATCGGACAGGGCGGACATGGGCAGACCCACCCGCTTCATCTCCGCTTCAAAGGCGGCGCGGCCGTGGATGATGTTCTCCTCCCGCTTCTCCTTTTTAAACCACTGCTTGATCTTGGTGCGCGCCTGGTTGGACTTGCAGATGCTCAGCCAATCCCGGCTGGGTCCCTTGGCGGTTTTGGAGGTGAGGATTTCCACAATGTCGCCGTTGCGCAGCTTGGCGTCGATGTTGGTGATCCGGTTGTTTACCTTGGCGCCGATCATGGCGTTGCCCACTCCCGAGTGAATGGCGTAGGCAAAGTCGATGGGCGTGGAGTCCGCGGGCAGGGAGACAATCCGCCCCTTGGGGGTGTAGACGAAGACCTCGTCGTCAAACATGTCGATCTTCATGGACTGGACGAACTCTTCCGAATCGGAGTCCTGCTGGGTTTCCAGCAGCCGCCGCACCCACTCGAAGTCCTTTTCGCTGCCGTTGCCGGAGCCCTGCTTATACTTCCAGTGGGCGGCAATGCCGTATTCCGCGGTTTCATGCATCTCCCAGGTGCGGATCTGCACCTCAAAGGGGATGCCCTGGGAGCCGATGACCGTGGTGTGCAGGGACTGGTACATATTGGGCTTGGGGGTGGAGATATAGTCCTTGAACCGGCCGGGCACCAGGTTGAACAGGTCGTGCACGTGACCCAGCACGTTATAGCAGTCGGGGATGGAGTCCACAATCACCCGGAAAGCATAGATGTCGTACAGCTCGTCAATGCGCTTGCCCTGGGACTGCATTTTCCGGTAGATGGAGTACACGTGCTTGATCCGGCCGTAGGTGGTGTTGCGGATGCCCATATTGGTCAGCCGCTGGGTGATCTTCTCCTGGATGGTGCGCATGAAGGTTTCGTCCTGCTCCTTGTGGGCCAGCAGGTAGGTCATGATCTCATTGTATTCCCCGGGGGCCAGATACTGCATGGACAGGTCTTCCAGCTCCCACTTGATCTTCTGCATGCCCAGCCGGTGCGCCAGAGGGGCGTAAATGTCCATGGTCTCCTGGCACTTGCTGATCTGCTTGGCCGGGGTCTGGTACTGCATGGTGCGCATATTGTGCAGCCGGTCGGCGATTTTGATCAGCACCACCCGGATATCCTTGGACATGGCCATGAACATTTTGCGCAGATTCTCCATCTGCGCCTGCTCGGAGGTGGAGAAGTTGGCCCGGGTCAGCTTGGTGACGCCCTCCACCAGCTGCGCCACGGTGCCGCCGAAGAGCTTTTCAATTTCCTCGTGGGAGGCGTCGGTATCTTCAATGCAGTCGTGGAGCAGAGCGCCCAGAATGGCGTCCAGATCCAGCCCCATCTCCGCCACGATTTCCGCCACGGCCAGAGGATGAATGATATAGGGGGAGCCGTCCTTGCGCTTTTGAAACTGGTGCTTGACGTTGGCGTATTCCACTGCCTTGTCGATCAAAGCCATGTCCGCGCTGGGCATGTGCTTGTGAATGGTATCCTGCATAGAGGAATAGTGGGCTTCAAAGGTTTCCATCTGATTCAACTCTCTTTCCTGGAAATCTTAGGAGACTATGATGGAGGCTATGATGAAATACCCATGGGCTTTCGCCGTGCGCCGCCATAAGAAGGTCATTGGCCGCCCAGCTGCCGCAGCAGCCGGAGGGTTCGGCTCTGGTTCAGATCCGCCTTGCCGGTTCCGGGGGTCAGGGACAGCAGAAGATCCTTGTGCTGCCGCTGCTGGCGCAGCAGCCCCACCTCCTGGAAAATGTCCAGACAGGTAAGCAGCTGCCCCAGGCTCAGAGCCCTGCCGCTCCACCGGACGATTTTCCGGCACCGGCAGATGGGGGACTCCTGAACGGTGGGGGCGGCGAAGGCGGCCAGATACCGCCAGACCATGGCCAGGGTGCTCCGATCCGGCAGCAGCGCCTGGGCGCCCGCCGGGGTAAGGTTCCCCTCCCGCAGCGCCCGGTAGTCTCCGGAGGCGCAGGAACAGGGAGCCTGACAGCTGGGGCGGATGTCGGTGATGTTCAGCTGGACGCTGCGCTCCCCCCGGAACTCGTTTACCTGGGGGGTAAAGGCAACGTCCACCACGTCTCCCGGGGCAATGGAGAAGGATTCCGCCGTGGCGGAGAAGCAGATGGCGCCCAGGGTGTGGCGGCCGCTGCGCAGCCGCAGGCGCATATGCCGCCCGCCGCCTACCATCTGGATCCGGTCGATGGTCATGTGCTCCAGCATCAGCACCGGCTTGGGACAGCCGTTGCCGCAGGGCTCCAGGACGGACAGGGCGTCAATGTTGGGAATGGTCAAAAGCTCCGGCTCCACGGCGCAGTCAATGTCCAGAACGGTTCGGGGGATGTCCCCCCGGTAATAGCTGCCGGCCAGGGCGCATACCCGGCGGCGGAACTCCGGAATATTCTCCCGGCTGATGGTAAAGCCCGCCGCCAGCTCATGGCCGCCGTAGCTCTCCAGCAGGGAGGACAGGTCGGTGAGGGAGGCAAAGAGGTTAAAGCCCCCGTAGCTCCGGGAGCTGGCTTTGCCGTGCTCACCGTCCAGGCAGATCAGGAAGGTGGGACAGGCGTATTCCTCGGCAATGCGGCTGGCCACAATGCCCACCACCCCCTGGTGCCAGGTTTCCTGGGCCAGAACAATGGCTTCCCCCTTGACGTCCCCCGGGAGCATCTCCACCGCCTGGCGGTAGATTTCCGACTCCACGCTCTGCCGCAGCCGGTTCAGCTCGCACAGCTGCCGGGCCACCTCCCGGGCGCGGACGCTGTCCCTGGTGAGAAACAGCTCCACCGCCAGATCGATCTGCCCCATGCGCCCCGCGGCGTTGATCCGGGGCGCCAGGGTATAGCCGATGGTGCCCACGCTTAAGCTGCCGGTATCGCAGCCGCTTTCCGCCATCAGGGCCGCAAGGCCGGGGCGGTCGGTATGGGAAAGGGCGGCAAGCCCCCGGGACACGAAGGTGCGGTTTTCTCCCAGCAGGGGCATTACGTCCGCCACGGTGCCCAGGCATACCAGATCCGCGTACCGCTCCAGCACCGCCTGCTGGCTGCCTTCCAGGGCGGCCGCCAGCTTGAAGGCCACGCCTACCCCGGACAGATTTTTATGGGGATAGCCACCGTCGGGGCGGTGGGGATCCACCACGGCTGCCGCCTGGGGCAGAGTCTGCTTGCACTCGTGGTGGTCGGTGATCACCAGATCGATCCCCAGCTGCCGGCACAGCAGCGCCTCCGACAGGGCGGTAATGCCGCAGTCCACGGTGATGATCAGGGTCACTCCCTGGCTGTGCAGCTGATGGATGGCCATGGGATTCAGACCGTAGCCCTCTTCCAGCCGGCCGGGGATGTAGCTCAGACAGTTCCCCCCCTGGCTGCGCAGATAGTCTGTCAGCAGGCAGGTGGCGGTAATGCCGTCTACGTCATAATCTCCGTAGACGGCCATGGTCTCCCCCCGGGACAGCGCCAGCTTCACCCGTGCCGCGGCCTTGTCCATATCCGTCATCAGCAGGGGGCTTGTCAGGGGGGCGTTGCAATCTAAGTATCGGCGGGCTTCTGCCTCACTGCGGATCCCCCGGGAGGCCAGCACCATAGCCGTCAGAGGGGAACAGCCGCCGCCCGCCAATGCGTTGACGGCGCCCGCCTCCGGCCGGCGCACATTCCAAATTCCGTATTTCACCTTAGCACACACCCAATAACATACATTTTCCTTGTATTATAGCAAAAATGAAGGGAATGTACAATAGGCGCATGGGATTTTTGTAAGAAATGCGAGGGCGGCTCCCGAAAGGGCGCCGGTTTTTGTGAGAAGGGATCTGCCCGGGGGAAAAAGGGGATTCAGCCGGAGCCGGCTTCCTGCTCCGGGGTCAGCTGCATGGCCGCCACCGTCAGCACCGGCGCCAGGATCATCCCCCCGATGCCCCACAGCTTGCAGCCGATGTACATGGCCATCAGGGCCACAAGAGGATCCAGCCCCAGATGCCGTCCCAGAAACCGCGGCTCCAGCACCGAACGGATCAGGGTGATCACCAGGTAAAGCCCCGCCAGTCCCAAGGCTCTGGCCCCCTGGCCTTGCAGCAGGCAGATCAGCGCCCAGGGAAGCAGCACGGTGCCGGTGCCCAGCACCGGCAGCACATCCACCAGACTGATTCCCGCCGCCCACAGAGGGGCGTAGGGAATCCGCAGCAGGAGCAGCCCCCCCAGCAGCAGCAGAAAGGTCACGGCCATCAGCTTGCATTGCGCCAGCAGCCAGCCGCCCACCGCCCGGCGCATCCGCTTCAGCGCTTCGGACAGGGCCTTCAGCCGCTGCCGGGTGAGCCGCTGACGCACCCAGTCCTTCAGCAGCGGCAGCTTCACGGAGAGCATGAAGCCGGAAATGATGGCGGTGCCCAGCCCCAGGGCGCTGTCCGGGATATGGCTGAGCAGATTGCCCGCCAGGCTCAGCACCCAGCCCAGAACCCGATCCAGCAGCGCCGCGCCGTCGGAGAACAGGGTGGACAGATTTTCCCGAAGCAGGGGCTGCAGGCTCTGGGGCGTATGGGCTGCCAGCTCCAGCAGCCAGCTGTGGAGCAGCTGGGAGCCGGAATCCACGGCGCTTTCCAGGTGGGGCAGAACCTGTGCCAGCATTCGCAGCTGCCGCACCAGAAAGGCGCACACCAGCAGCAGCGCCATGGCCAGGAAGGAAAAGGCCATGCTCACCCCGATGCCGGCGCTGACCCCCCGGGGCACCCGGAGCTGCCGGTTGAGAAAGGATACCATCGGCTCCGCCGCCAGAGCCAGCCCCAGTCCCAGCAGAAAGGGAGAAAACAGGGGCAGCAGAAATCGCAGACCCAGCCAGAGGGTCAGAAACAGAGAAAAAAAGGCCAGGGCGCGCTTGCCGGTTTGCATAGAAAACCTCCGTTCATGGCAGTGCAAAGGGTTGCATTTTTGAAAAAGTATGCTACAATACATAACAAGAAGACAAATGTTATTCAGGCGAATACGCTGTTGCTTTTGAGGAGGCAAGTCATGTCCACAAAACCCAAATACTATATTGTAGAGGCGTCCGCGCTGCCGGAGGTTTTTTTGAAGGTGGCGGAGGCCAAGCGGCTGCTGTCCACCGGCGAGGCGGCTACGGTCAACGAAGCGACCCGCATGACTGACATCAGCCGCAGCGCGTTTTATAAGTATCGGGATGCGGTGCTGCCCTTCCAGAACATGATGACCGGCCGGATTGTCACCTTCCAGCTGCTGCTCCACGACGAGCCGGGGCTGCTGTCGGAGATTCTGAAGGTCTTTGCCCAGTGCCATGCCAACATCATCACCATCAACTCCATTGTGCCCACCAACGGCACGGCGGTGGTGACAATCTCTGCCGAGACCATCGACCTGTCCATTTCCCTGGAGGAGCTGCTGGCAAATCTGTCCGCAACCCCCGGCGTGGTGAAGGCGGAAGTCCTGGCCGGATAAGGCTGTGCCCATAAAAAAGAGCTGTCCCCGGGCGGCTCTTTTTTTTGCGCCTTCGGCACCGTTCGCCCCGGGGTGACATAGGATGTTCCGGGGAGGGATCAGATGCTGCTTGTGGAAAAATACGGAGGAACATCCCTGGCAAATCCGGAACGGATCCGCTCCGCCGCCCGCCGGACGGCAGAGCTGGCGCGCCAGGGGCATCAGGTGGTGCTGGTGGTATCCGCCCAGGCGGATACCACCGATGAGCTGATTGCCGCCGCGGCCAGGGTGAACTGCCATGGCTCCGCCCGGGAGATGGATGCGTATCTGGCCGCCGGGGAGCAGATGTCCGCGGGGCTGGTGGCCATGGCCGTGGAGGCCCTGGGGCATCCGGCGGTAAGCCTCAGCGGCTGGCAGGCGGGAATCCATACCGACGGCGTCCACGGAAACGCCCGGATCCTGGAGGTGGATACCACCCGGATCCGCCGGGAGCTGGAGGCCGGAAAGGTGGTGGTGGCGGCGGGGTTCCAGGGGATCGGCCCGGAGGGGGATGTGACCACCCTGGGACGGGGCGGCTCGGACACCACGGCGGTGGCGCTGGCCGCCTGGCTGGGGGCGGATCAATGCCGGATTTTTACCGACGTGGACGGGGTCTACGACCGGGATCCCCATGTATTCCCCGACGCCGTGCGCTTCCGTCGGATCGGCTATGAAAACATGCTGAGCCTGATTGAAGGGGGCGCCCAGGTGCTCCATGACCGAAGCGTGGAGCTGGCCAGGGATCATGGGATCCGGGTGGAGGTGCTCAGCGCCTTTACCGGCGCTCCGGGAACCATCCTGGGGGATTTGTCATAATCCTACCCAAAAGAATGGAAGGATATTCCACCGGAAGGAGAAACCGGCGGATCCGGCCAACCCGTTTTTTCCGTCCCGGCGCGCCGGGACGGAAAAAACGGGAAAACGGCGTGGATTTTTTATCAATAACCAAAGTTACCAGAAAAAAGCCGGAGAGAAACGGACTTTTTTAGACAGAATCGAAAAATCTTCCGATGTTTGTGGAATGCCGTTGACAAACGGCGGATTTTTGTATACCATGGGCTTATCAGAATCAAATACTTGCCGGTATAATTTCGGATAGATGGCCCGAAAGTTTCTACCGTGACGCCGATTCAGTCACGACTATTGGTGGAGGAAAGAAAATGCGCACAGGAAAATTCGGTGTGCATTGTTTTGTTTTGGGACGGTTGTCCCGACGGCAGGCAGACTGAAAATCAGTCTGCTCTTTTTGTCGGTGAAAGGAGCCGGGTTCATGAAACGAATGGAAGAAAAAATTCTCCGGGACGGTAAGGTGCTCCCCGGGGGCATCCTGAAGGTTGGCAATTTTCTGAATCAGCAGATCGACACCCGCTTTTTGGCGCAGATGGGGCAGGAAATTGCCCGCCTGTTCGGCGGCGACGGCGTCAGCAAGGTGCTGACCATTGAAGCCTCGGGCATTGCCATTGCAGCGGCGGCCGGGATGGCCCTGGATGTGCCCATGGTTTTTGCCAAAAAGCACAAAACCAGCAATGTGGACGGCGCCGTGTATTCCGCCACCGTCCATTCCTTCACCCACAACACCGATTATCAGATCGTGGTCAGCCGGGACTACCTCTGCCCCGGGGACCGGGTTCTGCTGGTGGACGATTTTCTCGCCAACGGACATGCCCTGCGGGGGCTGATGGAGCTGCTCCGTCAGGCCGGCGCGGAGCTGGTCGGCGTCACCGCGGCCATTGAAAAGGGCTTCCAGGGCGGCGGAGACAGCCTCCGGGCCCAAGGCATTCGGGTGGAATCCCTGGCCATCATCGACCGCATGGACGAAAACGGAATTGTATTCCGCCATTGAGCGCGCATTTTCAGGAAACATCCGGGCAAACTGTCCTCAGCCGAGGCGGGTCTTTCGGCGGAACCGAAAGCTCCCGCCGCCGGCGCGCGGCGGTTCCTTCCGGAGCTTCCTGAGATGTATATAAATGCGAAAAGGAGAAAATGAACATGAAAAAGATCATTGCTTTGGTTCTGTCCCTGGTTCTGTGCCTGAGCCTGCTGACGGCCTGCGGCGGAGACTCCGCTGCCGAGACCACCGCCCCGGCGCAGAATGCCCAGACCGAAGGCGAAGCCGCTCCTGCCGAAACCGCCGCTGCCGCGGACATCAAGGTGGGCTTCATCTTCCTGCACGACGAGAACTCCACCTACGACCTGAACTTCATGAACGCCGCCGAGGAAGCCTGCAAGAGCCTGGGTCTGACCGAGGACCAGTACATCTTCCGCACCAACATCCCCGAAGGCCAGGAATGCTATGACGCCGCCTGCGAGCTGGTGGATGCCGGCTGCACCGTGGTCTTTGCCGACAGCTTCGGCCATGAGGACTACATGATCCAGGCCGCCAAGGAATTCCCTGAGGTTCAGTTCTGCCATGCCACCGGCACCAAGGCGCACACCCAGGGCCTGAGCAACTATCACAATGCCTTCGCCTCCATTTACGAAGGCCGTTACCTGGCCGGCGTGGCCGCGGGCCTGAAGCTCAACGAGATGATCGAGGCCGGCGAGTTTACCGCCGAGGAGGCCAAGATGGGCTATGTGGGCGCCTTTACCTACGCCGAAGTGATCTCCGGCTACACCTCCTTCTACCTGGGCGCCAAGAGCGTCTGCCCCACCGTCACCATGGAAGTGACCTTTACCGGCTCCTGGTACGACGAGACCGCTGAGAAGGAAGCTGCCAACAAGCTGATCTCCAACGGCTGCAAGCTGATCAGCCAGCACGCCGACTCCATGGGCGCTCCCACTGCCTGCGAGACCGCCGGCGTGCCCAACGTCTCCTACAACGGCTCCACCATTGCCGCCTGCCCCAACACCTTCATCGTGTCCTCCCGGATCAACTGGGCGCCTTACTATACCTATGTGATCAACGCCGTGCTGGCCGGTGAGGAGATTCCCGCCGACTACACCGGCACCATCGCCGATGGCTCCGTGGTGCTCACCGAGGTCAACGAAGCCGCCGCCGCTGCCGGCACCGCCGAGAAGCTGGAGGAAGTGAAGGCCGGGCTGCTGGACGGCAGCATCCATGTGTTTGATACCACCACCTTCACGGTGGAGGGCGCGCCTGTGGAAAGCTACCTGGCTGACGTGGACACCGATCCGGACTACACCCCCGACACCGAGGCGGTCTCCGACGGCTACTTCCACGAGTCCGAGTTCCGTTCCGCCCCCTACTTCGATCTGAAGATCGACGGCATCAGCCTGCTGGATACCGCGTTCTGATGACTGCGCAACTCTGTGGAAGCCCCTTACCGGGGCTTCCACAGTTCTGCCTTGTAGGGCAGCGCTGCGGCAAAACACCGCCCCGCTGCCCTTTGGGACAGAACAGCCATTTATATTTGATATAGGAGTGAAGACCTTGGATAAGAATACCCCTGCGGTTTCCCTGCAAAATATCTCCAAGTCCTTCGGCGGCGTTCCGGCCAACGAACATGTGAGTTTGGATATTTACCGGGGAGAGATCCTGGCCCTGCTGGGCGAAAACGGCAGCGGCAAAACCACCCTGATGAATATGCTTTCGGGCATCTACTTCCCCGATGAGGGACAGATTCTCATCGACGGGGAACCGGTGGTGATCTCCTCTCCCAAGGACGCTTTCCGGTACGGCATTGGAATGATCCATCAGCACTTTAAGCTGGTGGATGTGCTCACCGCCGCAGAGAATATCGTCCTGGGTCTGAAGGAGAAGGGCCGCCTGAACATGGAACAGGTGGCCGGGCGGGTCAAGGAGATCTGCGAGCAATACGGCTTTGAAGTGGATCCCAACCAGAAGATCTACGACATGTCTGTGTCCCAGAAGCAGACGGTGGAGATTGTGAAGGTGCTCTACCGGGGCGCGGATATTCTGATTCTGGACGAGCCTACCGCCGTGCTGACCCCCCAGGAGACGGAAAAGCTCTTTGCGGTGCTGCGGAATATGCGCAGCAGCGGCAAGGCCATTGTGATCATCACCCACAAAATGCATGAGGTGGAGGCGCTGTCCGATCGGGTGGCGGTGCTGAACCGGGGCAGATTTGTGGGGGACGTGATGACCAGGGACACCAACGCCCAGGAGATGACCAACATGATGGTGGGGCATCCGGTGACGCTGAACATCCAGCGGCCGGAGCCCAAGGATCCCAAACCCCGGATCGAGGTAGAGGGCTTGACGGTGCGCAGCGAGGACGGCGTTCTGAAGCTGGAGGACGTATCCTTTACTGCCCGCTCCGGAGAGATCCTGGGCATCGCGGGGATCTCCGGCTGCGGCCAGAAGGAGCTGCTGGAGGCCATTGCGGGGCTTCAGAAGGTGGAAAAGGGCAGCATCCGCTTTGTGGAGGATGACGGCAGCCGGGACGAGCTGATCGGCAAGGATCCCATGGAAATCACTTCCATGGGTGTGGCGCTGTCCTTTGTGCCGGAAGACCGGCTGGGCATGGGTCTGGTGGGGGACATGGATCTGACAGACAATATGATGCTCCGCTCCTTCCGGGAGGGGCACAGCGTCTTCACCGACCGGAACGGCCCCCGGAAGCTGGCCGCCCAGGTGGTCAAGGAGCTGGGGGTTATTACCCCGGGGCTGACCACCCCGGTGCGCCGCCTCTCCGGCGGCAATGTCCAGAAAATTCTGGTGGGGCGGGAGATCGCCTCCGCTCCTACGGTGCTGCTGACCGCCTACGCCGTCCGGGGTCTGGACATCAACTCTTCTTATACCATTTACGAGCTGATCAACAAGCAGAAGCAGGCCGGTGTGGCTGTGGTGTATGTGGGCGAAGACCTGGATGTGCTGCTGCAGCTGTGCGACCGGATCGTAGTGCTCTGCGGCGGCAAGGTCAGCGGCATTCTGGACGGAAAAACCGCCACCAAAAACCAGATCGGCCTGATGATGACCACTGTGGGAGGTACCCGGGAACATGAGTAAACAAAACAACGCCCCTCTGATCCAGATCTCCAAGCGCAGGGAGCTGCCCTGGTACGGCCCCATTGCCATCCGGGCGGCGGCCATTGTCCTGGCGCTGGCGGCCTGCGCGGTGGTGACCACCGCCTTTACCGGCGAGAACCCGCTGGAGATCTACCACACCATGTGGACGGGGGCCTTCGGAACCCCCCGAAAGACCTGGATCCTGTTCCAGAACATCGCCATACTGCTGTGCGTGTCCCTGGCAGTGACCCCCGCCTTCATCATGCGCTTTTGGAACATCGGCGCGGAAGGCCAGATGCTCATCGGCGGCCTGGCTACCGCTGCCTGCATGATTCTGCTGGGGGACAAGCTGCCCAACCCGGTGCTCATCGGGATCATGCTTCTGGCTGCCCTGGCAGCCGGCGGCCTGTGGGGCGCCATCCCCGCGGTCTGCAAGGCCAGGTGGAACACCAACGAGACTCTGTTCACCCTGATGATGAACTATGTGGCCACGCAGCTGGTGGCCTTCTTCGTCATCGTCTGGGAGGTGCCCAAGGGCGCGGGAAAGATCGGCATCATCAACCAGACCACCGAGGCCGGCTGGCTGCCCCAGATCGGCAGCTACAAGTATCTGCTCAACATTCTGATTGTGGCGGTGCTTACCGCGGCCATGTATGTCTACCTCACCCGCTCCAAGCAGGGCTATGAAATTGCCGTGGTGGGTCAGAGCCAGCGCACCGCCCGGTATGTGGGCATCAAGGTGGGCAGGGTGATTGTGCGCACCATGATCCTGTCCGGGGCGCTGTGCGGCCTGGCGGGCTTCCTGCTGGTGGCTGGCACCGACCACACCATTACCACCACCATTGCCGGCGGCCGGGGGTTCACCGCGGTGATGGTCTCCTGGCTGGCCAATTTCAACCCCATCAACATGATCCTCACCAGCTTCCTGCTGGTGTTCCTGGAGCGGGGCGCCGGGGAAATTGCCACCAATTTCGGCCTGAACCACTCCTTCGGGGACATTATCACCGGCATCATTCTGTTCTTTATCATCGGCAGCGAGTTTTTCATCCGCTACCAGCTGCGGCTGCGGAAAAACGCCGGAAAGGAGGCTTGACCCATGTTTGATCTGGTATCCTTTATTCCCAGAGCCGTGGTTCAGAGCATCCCGCTGCTCTACGGCGCCACCGGCGAGACCCTGACGGAAAAGTCCGGCAACCTGAATCTGGGTATCCCGGGCATCATGTATGTAGGGGGCATCAGCGGCGTCATCGGCGCGTTTTTGTACGAGCAGGCCGCCGGCGGCAGCCTGAATCCCGTTCTGGCGGTGGCCATCCCCACCCTGGCGTGCTTGCTGGGCTCCGCGCTGATGGGACTGCTGTACTGCTTCCTCACGGTCACGCTCCGGGCCAACCAGAACGTCACCGGCCTTGCCATGACCACCTTCGGCGTGGGCTTCGGCAACTTCTTCGGCGGCTCTCTGATCAAGCTCACCGGCAGCGAGGTACCCTCCATTGCCCTGTCCGCCACCAGCGGCTATTTCAGCGCGTCCCTTCCCTTTGCGGAGGACTTGGGCTGGTTCGGCAAGATCTTCCTGTCCTACGGATTCCTGGCCTACACGGCCATTGCCCTGGCGCTGATCAGCTCCTATGTGCTCCGGCACACCCGCACGGGACTGCACCTGCGGGCGGTGGGGGAAAACCCCGCCACGGCCGACGCCGCCGGCATCAACATCGGCCGGTATAAATACGTGGCCACTGTCACAGGCAGCATGATCGCGGGACTGGGCGGCTTGTACTATGTGATGGACTACGCCTGCGGGGTCTGGTCCAACGACGCCTTCGGCGACCGGGGCTGGCTGGCTATCGCCCTGGTGATCTTCACCACCTGGCGTCCCAATGTGGGAATCCTGTCGTCCATGCTCTTCGGCGGACTGTATATTCTGTATCTGTTCGTTCCCACCGGCATGAACCTGTCGGTAAAGGAGCTGTACAAGATGCTCCCTTATGTGGTGACGATTGTGGTGCTGGTGATTTCCAGCATGCGCAATAAGCGGGAGAACCAGCCCCCGGAAAGCCTGGGTCTGGCTTACTTCCGGGAAGACCGATAGCTTTCCAAGCCGCTCCGGGGCGCCCGGAGCGGTTTTTTCCGGAAAAGCCTTGACAGAACCGGTGCTTCGGCTATGATAATGTGTAGTGAACAACGCAAAAGTCCTTGCAAGCCAAGGCTTTCCGGACTTTTTTGCGTTGTTCCGGTGCAAGGTTTTTCCGCTTTTCAGCGGAAAAATCTCGCGCCTGTTTGGATGGTGCGGTGCGCCGCGCCATCCAAAATACCCATTGATACGCGCCTGATTGAAAAAAACGGTTGGAAAAAGCCGCTTTTTTCAATTTCCCGCCTACGGCGGGGAATCAGCCGCAGAAAGCGGCTGATTCAGCAGGCACTATGATAAAAGCAGATGAACGCAACAGGAGGGGCTTATGGAACCAATTTTCAATACCCAAAGGAAGCTGGGCTTCGGCACCCTGCGCCTGCCCATGAAGGGCGATCAGGTGGATACCGAAACCTTCAGCCGGATGGTGGACGCCTTTTTGGCGCAGGGCTTTACCTACTTTGACACAGCCCACGGCTATCTGGGCGGGAAAAGCGAGGAAGCCCTTCGGGAATGCCTCACCAGCCGCTATCCCCGGGAGCGGTACGTGCTGGCCGACAAGCTGACCAATTCCTATTTTCAGTGCCGGGAGGATATCCGCCCGGTGTTTGAACGTCAGCTGAAGGCCTGCGGGGTCAGCTATTTTGACGTCTACCTGATGCACTCCCAGAGCCAGGGGATCTACGCCCACTTCAAGAACTGCCGGGCCTATGAGGAAGCCCTCCGGCTGAAGGAGGAGGGGAAGATCCGCCATTTCGGCATTTCCTTCCACGACCGGGCGGAGCTGCTGGAGCAGATCCTGCGGGAGTATCCCCAGGTGGAGGTGGTGCAGATCCAGCTGAACTACCTGGACTTTGAGGATCCGGCCGTCCAGAGCCGGAAATGCTATGAGGTCTGCCGGAGGTTCGGCAAGGCGGTGATTGTCATGGAGCCGGTGAAGGGCGGCCATCTGGCAAACCTGCCGCCGGATGCCGGGAGGATCCTGGAGGGGTTGTCCGGAGGAAGCCCGGCCAGCTACGCCATTCGGTTCGCCGCGGGATTTGCGGGGGTGGCCATGGTGCTTTCGGGCATGAGCACGCCGGAGCAGGTGGCGGATAACCTGGGGGTTATGACGGATTTTCAGCCGCTATCCCCCCGGGAGCGGGAGGCGCTGGATCAGGTGATCCGGGTATTCCGGGGGAAGCATATGATCCCCTGCACCGCCTGCCGGTACTGCGTTGAGGGCTGTCCCCAGGGGATTTCCATTCCCGATCTCTTTGCCTGCATGAACGCCAAGAAAATCTTTCACCAGGGGATCGCGGATTTTTACTACAGCGACGTCCACACCCGCCACGGGGGAAAGGCATCCCAGTGTGTCCGCTGCGGCGCCTGCGAGGAAATCTGCCCCCAGCACCTGCCCATCCGGCAGCTGCTGGAGCAGGTGGCGGCGGAGTTTGAGGGGAACGCCGAAACAGGTGAATAAGCCCCGGACAAAAGCGGAGGAATCCCATGTGGAATTCCTCCGCTTTTTGTATAAACCCTTGTGATCCGCCCCTGCCGCTGAGTGGGCGCTTCCGGAAACCCCGGGGCCCCGCCGTTTACCGCTGATAGAGGCAGATCCCTTCTTTATAGGTTTCCAGCACCCGGATGTCCTTGAGGACTTCCGGGTCTTCTTCCAGGGGGTTCTTTTCCAGCACCACCAGGTCTGCCAGCTTTCCCGGCTCCAGAGTTCCCTTTTGCCCCTCTTCCCCGTAGCCAAAGGCGGCGTTGCAGGTGATCCCCCTGAGAGCGTCGTAGACCCCGATCCGCTCCTCCGGGGCCAGAACCTTCCCGCTGCGGCTGCGCCGGTTCACCGCGCACCAGAGGCTGTGGAGCATATCCGGCTTTGTCACCGGGGTGTCCTGGTGGAAGGTATAGCACAGCCCCCGCTCCAGGGCGCCGGCTGCCGGGGAGATGCGGCTGCCCCGCTGGGCGCCCAGGTTTTTCAGGTGCACATCCCCCCAGTACCAAAGGTGCCCCACAAAAAAGCTGGGGATCATGCCCAGCGCCCGCATTGGATCCATCTGATCCCGGCGCAGCAGCTGGCTGTGGATCATCACCGGCCGGAGCATGGGGCGGTCAGGGCTTTCCTCCCAGGCGCGCCGGTACTGGGGCAGGAACTGATCCCCGGCGGCGTCCCCGTTGCAGTGAGCCAGCAGCTGCCGGTGCTCCCGGAGTGCCAGAGCGCACACCCGGTACACCTGATCGTCGGTGCGGTAGGAAAAGCCCCGCTGATCGCTGTGTTCGTAGGGCCGGGTCAGCCAGGCGGTGCCGCCCTGGGGGGAGCCGTCCAGGATCAGCTTATAGCCTCCCAGCCGGAACCGGTTTTGATACCCCCGGGCAAAGGGGGCAAGGGCCCGGAAGGCCGCCTGCGCCTGTTGGGGGTCCTCCGCCGCCAGGTAGGATACCAGATCCAGCTTCAGGCCGCCGCCTTGGGCGTACTGCGCCAGCATGGCGGCGGTCTGCCCGTTGGATGCCCCGTCCTGGGCGGTGGTGATGCCGCAGCTGAGGTATTCCTCCTGGGCGGCGGACAGCTGAGCCGGGGGATCCGAGGGCAGCCGCCGGAAGATTTCCAGCAGCGCCGGGACGCAGGCGCCGGTCTCCTCCAAATAGCCGCTGAGGGAGCCGTCCGGCCTTCGCCCCAGCCGTCCGCCCTGGGGATCCGGGGTGTTTTGATCCCAGCCCAGGATCTCCAGAAGGCGGCTGTTGGCTACCCCCATGTGGGAGGAGGTGTGGAAAATCAAAATGGGAACGGCGGATCCCGCGGCATCCAGCGCCGCCCGATCCGGGTGGGTCTGGGGCGTGAGAAAGTTGTGGTCGTAGTTCACCCCCAGCACCGCCTGGGGGGCGGCGGCAAGGGCGGCCTTTAACCGGTGGGTGATCTGGGAAACCTGGGTGCATGAGGAAAGATCCACGGCGTTTTGGTATTGGGCTGCCAGGGACAGGTGGCTGTGGCTGTCCAAAAAAGCCGGGAGCAGCGTGTGCCCCTCCAGATCCACCCGCCGGACAGAGGCGCCGGCCAATTCCTCTGCCCGGGACAGGGAGCCTGCCCAGGCGATTCTCCCGCTTTGTACCAGCAGCGCCTCCACCCGGGCGGAAGCGCCGGTCATGGGGAGGATATTTCCGCCGTAAAACAGCACATTTTCACACATAACTGTCCCTCCTGAAGGCAGTCGGCTTCCCCGCCAAAGGCGGAGAAACCCCAGGCTTTCGAAAATCCCCTACGGGGCTTTCCGACAGATTTTTGCAGGTGAGCTTCATGCACTCCTTGTACGCCTTTGGCGTACAACTGGCACACTGCGCAGCCTGAGAGGTATTTTCTGCCAGGTACGCGCCCCGGCAGAAAATGAATTTGAATTTTATTTACCGCAATGCGGCAAATTCTGCGAAGATTTTGGATTGGGAGCGGCGCTCAGGAAGCCGGAAGGCTCCGGCGATCCCGGCAGCTTGCGCTGCTCCCCCTACATAGTATGTCCGGTTTTCCCCGGGCAAGTCTTGACATTCCGCTGCCGGGGCAGTATCATTTTGGTGTTTGATTACAAGTACGGGGAAGGAGAACCTATGAATCCGCAGAAACTGGATATGTATTTGACCCGGCTGTTCCAACAGCGGGGCTATCCCGGCATGACGGTATGCATCCGGGGCCCCCAGGGAATTTATTTTGAAAAGGCATTGGGATACCGGAGCCTTCAGCCCCGGATCCCGGCAGACATGGATACGGTGTTCGGCATCGCCTCTATGAGCAAGTCCATCACCGCCCTGGCCTGCTGCATTTTGGAGGCGGAGGGGAAGATGTCCCTGGAGGATCCGGTGGTGAAGTATTTCCCGGATCTGCACATTCCCGGCACCCCGGATCAATGGCTGACCGTGGAGACCCTGGCCACCCACCGCTCCGGCCTGCCGCCCATGGAGCCGCTGGAATGGTCCATTGCCATGAACAGCCGGGAGCGGGACAGCCTCTGGTACCGGGAGATGCGGCGCACCGCCCCCAATCCCATGAACCGGATTGAACAGATCGTGGAGTACATCTCCGCGGGAAACTACGTGCCTTTGGGCGCTCCCGGGGAGATGATGAGCTATTCCAATGAGGGCTACGCGCTGCTTTCCTACATTGTGGATCAGGCGGCGGGGATCCCTCTGGAGCAGTTCCTCCGGCAGCGGATCTTTGAACCGCTGGGCATGAAGCGGACAGTGCTGGATGTGGATGCCGGGGAAGCCCGGATTCTCTCCGGCGGAAATATCACCAGCCTGTTTGAACGGGATGCGGCCGGCGCGCTGGTGTGGGACGACAACTGGTCCATCCTGCCCCCCTTCCGGGGCTGCGGCTGCGTCAAGTCCACCGCCCGGGACATGGCCGCATATTACCAGATGCTCTCCCAGGGCGGGCTCTGGCAGGGAAAGCAGGTGATCCCCGCCCAGGCGGTGGAGCGGCTGGTGGGCAGCGCCTTCCCCCTGCGCTCCAAGCCGGTATACTGCCTGGGGCTGGAAAAGCGGCTGCTGGAGGGGAGAACCCTCTGCCAGCATTCCGGCGGCCTGCACGGGGTGTCCACCATCGGCGGCTTCCTGGACGGGGGCTGGGCGGTGACGGTGCTGTGCAATGAGGGAGATCTGGACATGGAGGAATTTCTGTGGGTGTGCCTCAACGATCTGCTGGAGCTGCCCCTGGACACCCGGCATCCCTGGGCGGTGCCCAACGGTCAGACGTTCCGCCAGCCGGAGATGCTCTGCGGCCGTTACCTGTGCCATGAGGGCTTGACGGCGCACTGCGTGGTAACATGGGAGGACGGTCTGCTGAAGGCCGACTATCAGGACAGAAAAACCGTTCTGCACTGGTGCGGGAAAAATGTGTTTGCCGCTCTGGACGCGGCGGACCCGGAGAAACGGGTCAGCACCCTGCAGTTCTATCTCCGGGAGGGAAAGGCCTGGTGCGTCCGCTGCGGCAGCCGGGTCTACCAGCTGGCTCGTCCGTAATCGGACAAAGCGCCCGGCGGCGGATCAAAAATAAGCCGTGCCATTTGGGCCATACAGCGGACTTGCCCTCCGCTGTATGGCTGTTTCATCTTTTTCTGTCACCCGATATCCGCTTCCAGCGTTGCGCCGTCCAGTTTCCCGAGAATTTCCACGGACTGGATATTGCCAGTGCCCGGAGCTTTCTGCCGTAAGCGGCATCCGTCTCGGCGATGGCGTCTTCGTTTCTCGCCCAGAACAAGGCGATGATGTTTGTATCTTCCAATGAGGCGCCCCTCCTTTCTGTTCGTTCCTCACCCTGGTAGTAGGAAGTTTTCGCTCCCGGGTCACAGGTTTTTGAAAAAAATCAGGATGCTGTTTCCCACATTATGCCGCATTCGTTTGAGAAAAGCAAGAATAGGGAATCGGAAACCCGGCGGCGGCCTGGAGCCAATGGGTGTGCAGAGATCCAAAAAACCCCAGTTTTGCCTGGGGTTTCCGGATTGTGCTCAATGGGTCAGGATTCTGGCAATGGGCGGACGCTGGGCTTCCAGAGCGCCTTTGGGGCAGAACTCCTGACAGCAGAAGCAGCGGATGCACTGACGCCGGCGGATCCGGGGCTTTTTATCCTTCATTTCAATGGCGTGGGCCGGGCACAGGCTGCTGCACTTGCCGCAGCCGATGCACCGCTCCGGCACCAGGGTGGGACGGGGAGAGATCAGCTCCGCGATGGCTTTTCCGGCCAGAACCCCGGCTTTTCCGGGCAGAAGGCTGCGGAACAAGGTGCTCTTGGCCGGGGGCAGCTTCAGATCCTTCTGGCAGTAGGGCAGCAATTCCTCCGGGAAATCCGGCGTCTGCACCAGCCCCCGGGCAAGGGCCGCCTGCTGGGTGGGGATTTGCTCCGGCTTCAGTCCCATCAGCCGGGCGCAGACCTGATCCAGGTCAAAGGGGTTCCGGGAGGCCAGCACCAGCCCCAGAAAATGGGGCGTTCCCGCGGTGGGGCCGTTTCCTTCCATGATCATCACCGCGTCCGCCAGGTGGAGCCGGGGCTTCCAGTACAGCTGCAGATCCACCAGCATATCCGCAAAGTCCATGGGCTCGGGGAACCGGAAGTGAAACTCCGGCTTGATGGTTCCGGGGATGGTGCCAAAGAGGTTTTTCACCGCCCCGGTCATGGCCATCATTCCGTGGGTTTTCAGCTTGCAGAAATTGATGATGGCGTCGCATTGGTTCAGCCAGCCGGTACAGGGAAAGCTCTTCAGAACCTTGCCCTCCGGATAGCTTGCCTGGGCGATGGATACGTCCAGATTCAGCTCCGCGCCGGTATCCTCCAGACCGCACAGGTGGTACACCCGCTGCAGGTAAGCGGCGGTATACAGGCCGCCGGGGCTGTCGCCGATGATCACCCGGGCGCCCCGCTGGTGGAGCATGCGGGTCAGGGCCTTCAGCAGAGCCGGATGGGTGGTGGCGGCGGCTTCGGGGGCGGCGGCGTGCACCAGGTTGGCTTTGATGCCCACGGTCATACCCGGCCGCACCCAGTCCAGGGTATCTGCCAGGGCGTTCAGGGCGGTTTCACAGGATTGGGGAGAATAGTCGGTGCAGGGAACGGCGTGTACCATAGGAGCCTCCGGAAATCGATTTGTCAGTGTCCAATGCGGCGAACGTCGCATGCGGATTCTCTTTTAAAATCTTTCATCCGAATGGATGAGAGATTTTAAAAGAAAATCCTATTCGGCAGCGAGGTAAGGCGATGCCTTCTTGAGGAAAGGGAAATGCTTTCATCAAGAAACAGCATCGGTTCCCGGCAATCCCCTTCCCGCCGAGGGGAGGGGGCTGCCGATAAACCGGTACGGGCCCCCGACAAAAGCGTCGGTGGCCTTGTTTGGGGATTTACTGGGCTTCGGCCAGGGAGATGGCGGTGATATGGGGGTTGGGGCCTTCGTACCAGTACAGGAAGCCTTCCACGTTCACCACGTCGCCCTCGGACAGCTCGCCAACGGTGGTGTAAACTTCAGAGTCGGTGCCGGTGAGGTAGACCTCCACGCAGAACTCGTAGCTGCTGCCGTCCAGACCCAGGGTCAGGTAGATGTCGTCGCCGGGCTCGTCGTTCTTATAGGCGATCTTCTCCACGGTCAGGCCGGAGAAGGAGACAAACTCGTTCTGGTGGTCAATCAGTGTGTCGGTGCCAAGGAGGGCGGTGGCGTCCAGTGCCTCGGCAATGTAGGTGTCCCCGTCCTCTACAAATTCAAAGGTGGCGTCAATGATCTCGATTTCGCCGGACCATTCGGCCTTGTAGCCGTTGACCCGGATCTTGGTGCCGGGAACCAGCTTTTCCGCGTCCTCCTCAGAGCAGGCCATTTCGTACAGGAAGTAAGCGCCGTCGGGGCTCTGGCAGTAGACGGTGATCTTGCCGTCCCACCAGGACTGGTGAGCCTGAACGTAAGTTTCGACACAGACAGCGGAATCCAGCTCGGCGGCCATGTATTCCTCGTGGGTCATGACAGCGGCGGCTTCGGTGGTTTCCACAGGCGCGGTGGTTTCGGGAGCTTCGGTGGTTTCGGGAGCGGCAGTGGTCTCGGGAGCCGCAGTGGTCTCGGGAGCCTCGGTTTCGCCGCAGCCGGCAAAGGCCAGTACCATGGACAGTGCCAGCACAGTCGCAATCAGCTTTTTCATGTTAGATTACTCCTTTTCTTGTTTTTGTGCCATATGCACAAGGGGATTATACAATGGAATTGTTGGAAAATCAATCCGATTTTGCGAGAATTTAACGTTTCTCCATTTTAAATTTACCGATCAGAAACGAACCTCCCATGACAAGCCAGCAAAGTGCCAGGACGGTCAGCAGGATTTTGGAGGCCGCGGGCAGGGCGCCCAGGTTTACCTTTCCCCGGGAGGCGCTGATCTGATCCAGCCGGTACAGGTCGCTGACCTCCTGGAACAGGCTGTCCAGGGTGTCCCCGTTGACCTCCCCGCCCCGGCGGACGGATTTGTTGACATTCTCGATCAGCTGTCCCGCGGCGTTGCGCAGGGAGGCGGAGCCGTTGAATACCGGCGTGACGAAGGTGTTTTCCGTGTTGTCCATCAGCAGTCTGGCCGCGTCGATCTTCACGGCGTAGTAAAGATCGTTGTCCTCTCCCCGGCGGGACAGGTAGTCCCGGTATTCGGCGCTCTCCTGGGCCTTGGATGTCACCGGCAGGTAGCCCTCTGTCTGGGAATAGGCGATCTGCACCTGGTTGGTCAGCAGATACTGGACGAACAGCCAGGAGGCCACCACCTCCTGGGGATCCTCCTTGTTGAAGATACATACCGACGGCCCCTGGGAGATCATCTGCGGCTCCTGAGGGTTATACTGGGGGATGGCCATAACCACCGTCTCAAAAGGAACCAGCTTTTCCGGGGCAATGTCAATCAGCGGCGCGCCGCTGCCCATCCAGGTGGCGCCGGCGGTGGAGTCAATGGCGAAGATGCACTGCCCGGCGTTGAGGAAATTGGCCGGATATCCCGCCAGCTTGAAGGTGTTGAACGTTCGCTTCTCCACCTGGTCGGCCACAGTCAGCAAAATTTCCCTTGTGGTATCGTTGAACAGCAGGATCTCTCCTTGCTGGGTGGAATACCCGGCATCTTGCTGCTGGAGCATTTGAATCATCATATTGTCCGTGGTCTTGTAGATAAAGGGGATCAGCACCTTCTGCCCGTTGAGCAGAAAATTCCCCTGGCTGTCCTGAGCCATGGCGGCTTCCGAAACCTCCCAGATAAAGTCCCAGGTCAGCTGCTCCGGCAGGGTGTAGCCCAGTGCCTCCACATAGGTCTTGTTTACATAACAAGCCTCCGTGGAGCGCATAAAGGGAACGGCGTAGATTTGGCCGCCGATCCGACACTCCTCCAGGAATTTGGGGATGATCTGAGACGGCTCCACCCCGTCAAGGGCAACCTCCGTCCCCCCCAGGCCGTAGCCGGGGTGGGTGAACAGCTCGTCCAGCGGCACCACCGTATCCCCGCCGGTAAGGTAGGTGGCAATGTGATCCGGGTAGGTGATGCACACGTTGGGGGTGGTGTCGGTGGAGATGTTGGTGATCACGTCGTTGTAGATCTTGCCGTAGTCGGTGTACAGCCGCAGGTTCACGGTGATGTTGGGGTACAGCGCCTGGAAATCGGCAATGGCCTGCTTATAGATGTTCACCTGGGTCAGGTTGGTGTCGTTTTTTGCCCAGAAGGTGATTTCGTAGGTTCGGCCGGTATCGAAGGTCTCCGGGGGCGTAAAGACCGTTTGCTCCCGGGAGCCGTGGCAGGCGGTGAGGAGAAGGCACAGGAGGGTCAGCAGAAAAAAGCGCTTTTTCATCCCTTCACCCCTCCTTTGGCCACACCGGCCATGATCTTCCGGCGGAACCCCAGGAACAGGAGGATCAGCGGCGCGGAGATCACCACCACCGCCGCCATCATGGCGGGGATGTTCTCCCGGCCGAAGCCGCTCTCCCGAATCTGCTGGATGCCGTTGGACACCAGGTAGTAGTTGGGATCGTCGGTGATCAGCCGGGGCCAGATGTAGGAATTCCAGCACTCGATGACCTTCAGAATGGTCACGGTGATCACCGTGGGCTTGCAAATGGGAATCATCACCTTCCACAGATATTTGAAGTCCGAGGTGCCGTCTACTTTGGCGGCGTAGTACAGCTCGCCGGGGATCTGGGAAAAGTGCTCCTTCAGCAGATAGATGTAGAATACCGAGGTGACGCTGGGCAGAATCAGGCCGGTGAAGGTATTGCGAAGATCCAGCTCCGTGATGGTGACAAAGTTGGTAATTACCACCAGCTCGCTGGGGATCATCATCAGGGATAAAAACAGGGTGAAAACCAGATTTTTCCCCCGGAACCGCAGCCGGGAAAAGGCGAAGGCCGCCAGCACCGTTACAAGCAGCATCAGGAAGGTGGTGGCCAGGGCAAAGACCACGGTGTTGAGGAAATACTTCCCCAGGGGAACCTCCGTAAAGGCTTGGACATAGTTTTCCAGGGTGGGGCTGAGGGTATAAAGCCGGGGCGTCCACTCGGCGTTGTAGGAGCCGTAGCTTTTTACCGAGGTCAGCACCATCCAGTAAAAGGGAAACAGCACGGCAGCGGCCCAGAGGGTCAGCAGCACATAGGTGAGGATCCTGCCGGCCAGGCTGCGGTGCCGGGCGGCTCTTTCGATTTTTCCGTAATCCATAGTGCCCTCCTCAGTAGTGGACGTGCTTTTTGCTCACCAGCAGATTGATGCAGGTGATGGTCAGCACAATGGCAAAGAGAAGAATGGCCGCGGCGGAGGCATAGGAGGGGTAGCCTCCGGCGTCTCCGTAGAGCATATCGTAAAT
>CALXDT010000075.1 GCA_944387125.1 uncultured Oscillospiraceae bacterium
CAGGTGACGCTGCGGCAGCGCTCCAGCGCCAGGGATGGGGTGCTCAGCAGGCGCTGATCCAGCTCCGCCACAGTCTCCGGCTCCTTGGCGTCGGGAACCAGCTTGCACACCAGCTTTTCCAGCAGACTGCCGGAAGGCAGCAGCAGGGCGGTGCAGAAGCAGTTGAAGGCGGTGTGGCAGATGGAGATGCCCACATAGTTGGCGCTTTCGTAGAGGATCGCCGGGTCAAAGATCCACCGCCCCAGCATGAACAGAGGCAGACAGATCAGGGTGCCCAGGATGTTGAACATCAGATGCACCACAGCGGCGCGCTTGGCGTTCTTGGTGGTGCCCACCGTGGCCAGCATGGCGGTGATGCAGGTGCCGATGTTCTGGCCCATGATAATGGGAATGGCGGCGGCGTACGTCACCTGACCGGTAACGGACAGTGCCTGCAAAATGCCCACAGAGGCGGAGGAGGACTGGATAATGGCGGTGAGAATGGCACCGGCCAGCACGCCCAGAATGGGATTGTTGAACATCAGGAACATCTGCTGGAACTCGGGCACGTCCTTCAGACCCTTTACCGCGCCGGACATGGTGTCCATGCCGAACATCAGCGTGGCAAAGCCCAGCAGGATCAGGCCGGTGTCCTTCTTTTTGCTGTCCTTCAGGAACATGTAGTAGATAATGCCCACCAGCGCCAAAATGGGGGTAAAGGAGGTGGGCTTGAGCAGCTGAATGAACAGGCTGTCCCCTTCAATGCCGCCCAGAGAGAGGATCCAGGCCGTGACCGTGGTGCCCACATTGGCGCCCATGATCACATTGATGGCCTGCCTCAGGGTCATAATGCCGGAGTTGACGAAGCCCACCACCATCACCGTGGTGGCGGAGGAGGACTGGATCACAGAGGTGACTGCCAGGCCGGTGAGGAAGCCCATCATCCGGTTGGTGGTGAGTTTGCCCAGCAGGGTGCGCAGGCTGTTCCCCGCCCGGCGCTCCAGCGCCTCGCCCATGAGGTTCATGCCGAACAGGAACAGGCACAGTCCGCCGATCATTGTAAGAAAATCAAAAATATCCATAGATTCTGCCTTTCTTTCGATTATGTGACACTGGTATTTTATCAAGAGATCATCAAATCCATTATCACCAGTATGTAAAATCCATGTAAAGTCGCAAAAAGAAAGGCCGCGAAACAGGCGTTTCGCGGCCTCGTCAGGCATTTTTCTCCGGATGTCCATCGCTTCCATCCGAATGTTCCCCGGGTCCCTCTTTGGGGAACCGCACCTCCACGGTGGTACCCTTTTCCGGGACGCTGGACAGGCGGATCTGGGCATTCAGGATCATCACCGCGTGCTTGACGATGCTCAGTCCCAATCCCGTGCCCCCTACCTCCCGGGAGTGGCTCTTGTCCACCCGGTAAAACCGCTCAAACACCCGGTTCTGGTGTTCCTTGGGGATGCCGATGCCCGTATCGCAAACCATCAGCAGCACCTGGCTGCCCAGATCCTTCACCCGGACGGTGACGCTGCCCCCGGGACGGTTATACTTGATGGCGTTGTCCGTAAGATTAAAGAGAATGGCGCCGGTGAGCTGGGGGATGGCATGGATCACGGCGCTCTCCCCTTCCAGAGAAACCTGCACCTTGTTCAGCTCCGCCGGTGAGGCAAGGGACTGAATGGCCGCTCTGGCCGCCTGGTACAAATCCACCTGGGACCACTGCATATCCGCAGCCCCGTCGTCCAGCCGGGACAGCCGGAGAATGTCCTCCACCAGCTGGATCAGCCGCTGGGTCTGGGTGTAGATCTTTTGGGAAAAAGCGGTCATATCCTCGGGGGGCACCATGCCGGACTGCATCAGCTCCGCATAGCCGGAGATGGCGTGCAGGGGCGTCTTCAGCTCATGGGAGACGTTGGCGGTAAATTCCCGGCGCAGCTGCTCCGCCTGCTGCTTCTGGGTCACATCAAACAGCAGCAGCACCACCCCGGAGACGCTTCCCTCCTGCTTCACCGGGCTGGCTGCCGCCAGATACTCTCCCTCCGCCAGAGAAAGGGTGATCTCCCCCTTCTTTCCGGAAAGGGCCTCCTCCACCAGCCGGGATATGGCCGCGACCCGGTTTGCCACAGAGAAATCCGCCCCCAGACAGTTGGGCGTAACCGCCAGCAGCCGGGCGGCCGCCGGATTGATGCTCAGGATGGTTCCGGCGCTGTTCAGCAGCACCAGTCCCTCGTTTAACGCCCGGGTCACTGCCTCAAACTCCCGGCGCTTCTGGCTCAGCTCCATATCCTGGGCCCGAAGGCGCTCCTGCTGGGCTTCCAGCCGCCGGAGCAGGGGCAGGATTTCCTCATACTCCCCGTTGGACAGGGGATCGTCCAGGTTCAGCTCGTTCAGGGGCTTGACAATGCTCCGGGCCAGATGCGCCGCCAGGGTCATGGCCAGCACCAGCGCCAGGGCCAGCACCAGCGCAATAAACTGGGACATGCCCAGCAGCAGATTCAGCACGGAGCTTTGGGTGCTGCCCAGGCGCAGCACCGAGCCGTCGGGCAGCCGCCGGGCGGTGTAGAGATACCGCTCCAGCAGGGTGTCTGAGTAGCGGCTGCTCTGGCCGCAGCCGGTTTCCAGCGCCTGCACCACCTCCTCCCGCGCCAGGTGATTTTCCATGGCGGCGCTGTCGGAGCGGTTGTCATAGAGCACCGAGCCGTCCGCGGCGATCCATGTCACCCGGCAGTCGGTGGTAAGCTGGGGATCTTCCAGGTAGGCGATCCCCTCCAGGCTGAGGCTTCTGGCCATCAGCGCCGTCTCCTCATGGAGGCGGTTCAGCTGAATTTCATTAAAATAGGTGTACAGCGCCCCCAGGATCAAGGCCAGGGACGCTGTCAGCACCACCAGCGCCACCGCGATGATGGCGCGGAAAATGCGTCTGGTCATGGATTCTCCTCCAGCCGGTAGCCCACGCCCCGAACGGTGCGGATATATTCTCCGCAGCCGCCCAGCTTGGTGCGCAGGGTGCCGATGTGCACATCCACCGTCCGGGTCTCTCCCAGGTAGTCGGCGCTCCAGATCCGCTCCAGCAGCTGATCCCGGGTGTAGACCCGCCGGGGATTTTCCATAAACAGCCGCAGCAGCTCAAATTCCTTCAGCGTCAGCTCCACCCGGCGGCCTTCGGCGTAGACCGTGTGCGCCTGGGTGTCCATTTGCAGCTGCCCCATCCGCAGCACGCCCACCTCCCCCTGGGGAACGCACCGGCGGAGCACCGCCCGGATCCGGGAAATCATCTCCGTCATGCCGAAGGGCTTGGCCAGATAGTCGTCCGCTCCCAAATCCAGACCCACCACCTTATCATACTCCGTGCCCTTGGCCGAGGCCACAATCACCGGCACCCGGGCTGTGGCGGAGCTGGCCCGGAGCTTTTTCAAAATCTCAATTCCGTCCATCCCCGGGAGCATGATGTCCAGCATAATCAGCTGGGGAATCCCCCGGGACAGCGCCTGAAACAGCGCATCCCCGTCACCGAATCCCTCCGCCTCAAATCCCGAAGCACGCAGCGCGTAGAGCATCAGTTCCCGGATGCTGGTATCGTCTTCCACACAGTAGATCATATCCATTCCTCCCAGGGTCTCCTCAGAATCTCTCATGTTGATACTACGGCAAAAACGTAATATTTGCAAGAGGAGAATTGTAAAATCCCTGTAAAGCTCCGGCTTTCATGGCCTTTGCCGTCGTCCGGCTCCCATTGTGTACAAATATTCCGGAGGATTTCAGAAAATTCCCGGTATTTTGACGAAAATGCAAAAAATCTATTGACATCGCTTTCCCAGGGTGCTAGGATAATTCAAAATTGAATCGCTTGATAGAGGCGCGGCGTTCATCAGTACCGCTCCGGCAAGGCCAGGCAGCCGCCGGAGGGAAAAGGGATCGCCGCCGAAGGGAAGATCGGCTTGCCTGAACCTGCTTCCCTGGGCCGTCGGGAAATACCCGCCGGACTGTCACAAATCTTTGTGAAGCGCTATCATTGGCTGTCAGGAACTCCGCCCGTCACGGGCTGTTTGCCGTACCTTCCATGAACCGCTTAACAAAGCGGTTCTTTTTTATTTTCCGGGCTGCCGCCCGAATCCAAACAAGAAAGGTGAATGATTATGAAGAAGATTCTCCCCCTGATTCTGGCTCTGTGCCTGATCCTGACCGCCTGCGGCGGCTCCGGCGCGCCGGAGACCCAGGCTGCCGTTACGGAAGCCGCCGGCACGGAAGCGGCCGGCACGGAAGCCCCGGCCGCCGCTGCCGGCGACATCCCCGGCCTGGAGGACGGTGTGTTCACTGTGGGCATGGAATGCGCCTACGCCCCCTACAACTGGACCCAGACGGACGATTCCAACGGCGCGGTGCCCATCTCCAACGTCCCCGGCGCCTACGCCAACGGCTATGACGTGATGATCGCCAAGAAGATCTGCGAGGCCAACGGCTGGGAGCTGGAGATTGTTTCCAGCGCCTGGGACTCCCTGACACCCGCCGTCCAGTCCGGCACCATGGACGCCAACATCGCCGGCCAGTCCATGACCGCCGAGCGGATGGAAACCATTGACATGGCAGGCCCCTACTACTACGCCACCATCGTCTGCGTCACCACCGCCTCCAGCCCCTACGCCTCCGCCACCTCCATTGCCGACCTGGCCGGCGGCACCTGCACCTCCCAGTCCGGCACCATCTGGTACGATTCCTGCCTGACCCAGATTGAGAACGCCAATCTGCTGGCTCCCGCGGAAACCGCTCCCGCCATGATCATGCAGCTGCAGACCGGCACCGTGGACTTTATCTGCACCGACCTGCCCACTGCCATGGCCGCCGCCGCCAAGGACGACAGCCTGGTGATCCTGAACTTCTCCGGCACCGACGGGGACTTCCAGTTCGCCAGCCAGCAGGAGCTGGATGAGAACGTAAACATCGGCATTTCCGTTCAGAAGGGCAATACCGCTCTGAAGGACGCCATTGACTCCGCTCTGTCCGGCATGACCTCCGCCGACTTCAACGACCTGATGAACGAGGCCATTTCCATCCAGCCTGAAGTTTGATGATCCCGGTTTCTTGCCTCCGGCCCCGGGCCGGAGGTAAGACGCGTCTTCTGAAAGGAGAAACCCAATGGATAAGTTTGTGAAGCTGATCCAGGACGTGGAGGTGCTGTGGAGCAAGTACCATCCCATGTACTTAAACGGTGTGAAAAACACCCTGATCCTGGCTTTGGTTGCCACGGTGATCGGCTTTCTCATCGGCCTGGTCTGCGGTGTGCTCAACACCATCCCCTGCGCCAAGCACGATCCCGCCCCCAAGCGCGTTTTTCTGAAGCTGGTGCGGGGACTGATCCGGGTGTATGTGGAGGTCTTCCGGGGCACGCCCATGGTGCTCCAGGCGGTGTTTATTTTCTACGGCCTGCCGTACTTTACCGATGGGGCGGTGGCCTTCCGGGGCAACGCCGGCATGTGGCTGGCCTCCATCATCATCGTCTCCATCAACACCGGCGCCTATATGGCCGAATCCGTCCGGGGCGGCATTATCTCCGTGGATCCCGGCCAGACGGAAGGCGCCAAGGCCATCGGCATGACCCATGTGCAGACCATGCTCCATGTGATCCTGCCCCAGGCGCTGCGGAACATCCTGCCCCAGATCGGCAACAACTTCATTATCAATTTGAAGGACACCTCGGTGATGTTCATCATCAGCTTTACCGAGTTCTTCGCCGCCCACAAGTATATTGTGGGGGTAAACAACATGTACTTCCCCTCCGCCACCGTGGAGATGATCGGCTATCTGACCATGACCCTGGTCGCCTCCTTCCTCCTGCGGCTGGTGGAGCGGATGATGGACGGGGCGGACAATTACGAGCTGGTGCAGGAAGACAGCCTCACCATGACCGCCGGAACCTACAACCACCCCCACCGGGGCACGCCCTTTGACGAGCGGAGCAAAGAGAGCCGGGAACGGGTCAGGCAGGGTCTGAAATTCGGACGCAACAGAGGAGAGCGGTGATATGGCTGATAAAATTCTGGAAATTCGCCACCTGAGCAAGGCCTTCGGCGCCCATCAGGTGCTGCGGGACATTGATTTTTCCGTGGGCAAGGGGGATGTTACCAGTATCATCGGCGCCTCCGGCTCCGGCAAGTCCACCCTGCTGCGGTGCATCAACCTGCTGGAAACCCCCACCAGCGGCGAAATCCTCTACCACGGGCAGAACGTCACCGCCCCCGGGGTTAACGCCGCCAGGTACCGCTCCCATGTGGGCATGGTGTTCCAGTCCTTTAACCTGTTTAACAACATGACGGTGCTGGAAAACTGTCTGGTGGGGCAGGTGAAGGTGCTGAAAAAGTCCAAAGCCCAGGCTTTGGAGGACGCCCGGCGGTATCTGAACCAGGTGGGCATGACGCCCTATCTGAACGCCAAGCCCCGGCAGATCTCCGGCGGGCAGAAGCAGCGGGTGGCCATCGCCCGGGCTCTGGCCATGGAGCCGGAGGTGCTGCTGTTTGACGAGCCCACCTCCGCTTTGGATCCGGAAATGGTGGGCGAGGTGCTGGACGTGATGAAGGCTCTGGCCGCCCAGGGGATGACCATGCTGGTTGTCACCCATGAAATGGCCTTCGCCCGGGATGTGAGCACCCGGGTGGTGTACATGAACCAGGGGGTCATCTGCGAGGACGGCACCCCGGAGCAGGTGCTGGGCAATCCCCAAAAACCCGAGACCCGGGACTTCCTCTCCCGGTTCCGCAGCAATTGATCTCCCCAAAGGGCGCCGTATCAAACCAGCCCTTGCAGAAAAAGCCACAGCAAAGCGGCTGGATTGCCTTTTTTCGGCAATCCAGCCGCTTTTTTATGGGATTTATTGAGCTTTTGCGGAATTCCGCGTTTCCCCGCCGGGTTTTTCCGGCTAGGGCGCCGTGAACAGGCAGCCGCAGACGGACAGGTCGGACATCCCGAGCCCAACGGAAATATCCAGGCTGTAGGTTCCCGGTTCCAGCCCCTGGAGGAAGGCTTCCACCTCATCGGCCTGGGACAGGTCATATTCTCCGGGATCCTCCGGAATCAGGGTATGGGTCCAGATCACCTCGCCGGGGGTGTTGACCGCCCCGGGATCCTCCCGGGAGATGGTAAAGCGGATTTCCTCCATGGGGCAGTCCGCGGTCAGCGTCCCCTGAAGGCCGTTCCTTCTATTGTTACTATTGCAGGTTCATTTTACAATGCGCCACAGCATTTTTTTGAAAACAGGAACGATTTTTCCAAGGCGCCGCCCCCTGCAAAAAGCGCCAACGCCTCCGCGCTCCGGCAAACCGGAGTGCAGAGGCGTTGTTTGTTTGATAACAGCTGTTCAGCCCGTTCCTGCCAGCGCCAGGCCGATGCCCCGTCCCCACCGGAAGGCCGCCCCGGTGGACAGCCAGAGCAGCGCCAGCAGGCTGTAACCGAAGAGAAATCCGGTGACGAACCGGCGGGGATTGGTGCTTTCATAGGCGGTGCACAGCTGAACGAACCCATCGATGACCATAGGCGCCATCAGGCAGACGGCCAGCCATACCGGCGGAAGCCGGAAAAAGGACGCCGCCAGGGAGACCAGGATCCCGGCAAGCTCCCCGGTGCACCGGGCGCATATGGGGAAGCGTCTGCCATGGTAATGGAAGGAGCGGTCATCCCGGCAGTGGCACCCAAAGACAATGGGAAGCCAGCGGTACATCCACGCGATCACATCAAACGCTTCCTATCAGCCCATGATGCCGGCACCGACGCCGATGGCCACCACAAGGATGTAGTACAGAACGCTGACGCACACAGAAACCAGGGCGCCGATGCCCGCGGCCTTGGCCGTTTTGGGCTTGGTGTCCTTCCAGACCAGGAACAGAATCAGACCCACCAGCGGAATGCAGCAGCCCAGCAGGCCCCAGCCGAAACCGCCGTTGTCCACAGGCTGGGGATTCTGCGCGCCGTAGGGCGCCGGCTGATCCTGACGGGTGCCGCACTTGGTGCAGGCGTTATCGTTGTCATCCATCGGTGCTCCACAGTTTTTGCAGTATTTCATATTGAAACCCCTCTCTTTTTTTGTCCCGCCCCCTGAGCCATCCGTGCGTCTGCAGGAGGGGAATCTTATTGCCATTATAACACGCGAAAGAGGAATGTCAAGCATCGGGGGACATTCTTGCACCCAAGGAAAACAGCCGGCAGAGGAGGCATTGCCCCTGGGGGTTTGACAGAGCAGGATCTTCAGAGGTTCCTTACTATCGCCGCCCAGGTCTGACTATGGCTGTATGCGCAAAAAACGGTCGGCATATGAAAACAGCAGACAGACGACAGGGTGAATGGTTTCCAGCATTTGCCCCGTGGGATAGGAAAGATGGCGAAAGACCCAGTCAAGGCATTGACAGGCAGATGCCTTCAGAATACCAAATGCGAGTTTGACGCCATCAAGCTGGTGCGGCGGTACGACCTTGCCCCGTTGAAAAATGCGCAGGAATTCCGCCAGAAGATGATGACCTATGCCGCGCAGCGCAAAGAGGCCATCGAGGCGGGCAAGCTCGGCTGGAGCGATCTTTTGGTCACCATCATGGAGCCTTTTTTGCGTCCGATTATGAGCAGTCCCTGGATTTTTGTTCCGTTTTTGTGTATCTTTGTCTATTTGATTCGCTTTGTCTTGGTGAGTCAGACAACCCTGATGTTCCTGATGGCCACAATATTCGGCCCATTTATGGAGCAGGCCGGAATGAGCTTGTATGTCCTGATGTTTGTCCAGTATATGTCCGCGTACGTATGGAATACAAATTACCAAAATCCGACTATATTGGGCGTAATCCGCATGTCCAACAAGGTGGTTTATAAAGACGCCCAAAAGATTTCCTTCCTCTACATGCTTTTGAATCTGCTGGGCTTTGTTTTAAGCATACCTGTCTGGAAAATGTTGGGACATATTTGGTAGCATAGGCTGTGCAGGGCGCCGGGAGAAGAAATCATACGCCGGGGGAGAAATTCCAGCCCGAAAACCGCATCGATCCCCTCTCGACGCAGGCTTCCTGTTATGATAGAATAAGATTTGTCTATTCTACCATAACAGGAGGCTTTTTTATGCGCGAAAGCGAAAAGCCCGGAAAGAACATTTGCGTGGGTCTGCTGGCTCACGTGTGAGCCAATAGATGAGAACCACATAATTACAGCCCTGAGAAGTTTGAATTTCTTTGGGCTTTTTTGCTTTTTGAGGTATTTTAGCATGCCATTTGTGCTTTGCGGTACAATCGACATTGCTGCTGTTCTCCGATATAATG
>CALXDT010000076.1 GCA_944387125.1 uncultured Oscillospiraceae bacterium
AGTCGCCCTGGCGCTGCCGGTGCTGGGGGCGGTGTGCCTGCTGCTGATCCGGGCGGACGCGGCGTTTGAAGCGGTGATGGATCTGCTGCCCCGGGGAGGCGGGCTCCAGCAGTGGCTGCCCAGCGTCTTTTTCGGCCTGGTGACAGGGCTTCTGGCCTACAACCAGGGTCTGGGGCTGAGCCGCCGTCCCCGGGAAGGGGCGGCGGAGGCCGCCCCGCGGAAAATCCAGCCCGTAACGGTGAACATCGTCCTGGGGGCGGTTTCGGCGGTATACCTGGTCTATCTGTTCAGCCAGCTGGGCTATCTCGGCGGCGGCTTTCTGGGCATGCTGCCTGAGGACGCCACGCTGTCCGCCTATGCCCGGCGGGGCTTCTTTGAAATGGCGGTGCTGGGCGCCATCAACCTGGGGCTGATTCTTTCGGCGGCGGCGCTGACCCGGCGGGAGGGGAAGGTGCCCGGCCTGAGCCGGGGGCTGTGCCTGTTTCTGGCGGCGGTTACGATGTTCTTCATCGCCGCCTCCGGCGCCAAAATGCTGCTGTACATCAACGGCTACGGCCTGACCCGGCTGCGGGTGCTGACCCAGGTGTTTATGGCCTGGCTGGGGGTGGTGGTGATTCTGGCGGCCATCTGGCTGTTCCGCCCGGATTTCGGCTGGATGAAGGGCGGCGTGCTCCTGGCGCTGGCTTTGAGCGCCGGGCTTCTGTGGATGGATGTGGACGCCTGGATCGCCCGGTACAATGTCACCGCCTACCGGGAGGGCCGGCTGGAAACCATCGACATGCCGCACTTAAGCGTGCTGAGCGACGGGGCGGTGCCCTACATCGCCCAGCTGACGGAGGATCGGGATCCCCTGGTGGCGGAAACCGCCCGGGACATCCTCGCCCACTGGGACAGCGTTCCCCGGGATCTGCGCAGCTGGAACGCCGCCGCAGCCGCCGCCCGCAAATATCTGCCGGACACGGGGCAGTAAGACAGAAGCCGCCAGTCCGGGAAGGCCGAGCCTTCCCGGACTGGCGGCTGTTTTCCCCGAAGATCCGGCGTCTGGGAGAAAAACCGGCAAAATGTCCATAGAAACCCGGGGCACAACCGATAAAAATATACTGAAAATAGTGAAAAATGTGTTTACAATCCTTGTCCCTTGTGATAAAATGTATCCGGTGGAGGTTGGGACTTCCTCCCGCTTTCTGCCAAAATGCTTTGAAAAAGGGGCACCCGCCCCATAGCATACTATTTAAATACAGGAGGCATTCCAATGGCAAACATCGACTTAACCAAGTATGGCATCACCGGCACCACCGAGATTGTCCACAATCCTTCCTTCGAGCAGCTGTTCGAGGAAGAGACCAAGCCCGGCCTCACCGGCTATGAAGTGGGCACTGTCACCGAGCTGGGTGCTGTAAATGTAATGACCGGCATCTACACCGGCCGTTCCCCCAAAGACAAGTATATTGTCATGGACGCCAACTCCAAGGATACCGTGTGGTGGGACACCCCCGAGTACCACAACGACAACCATCCCATGAGCGAGGAAGTCTGGGCCACCGTGAAGGATATGGCTCTGAAGGAGCTGTCCAACAAGCGTCTGTTTGTGGTGGATACCTTCTGCGGCACCAACCCCGACACCCGGATGGCCGTTCGGTTCATCGTGGAAGTGGCCTGGCAGGCGCACTTTGTTAAGAACATGTTCATCCGTCCCACCGAGGAAGAGCTGAAGACCTTCGAGCCTGACTTCGTGGTTTACAACGCCTCCAAGGCCAAGGTGGAGAACTACAAGGAGCTGGGTCTGAACTCCGCCACGGTAGCTGCCTTCAACATCACCTCCCGGGAGCAGGTCATCCTGAACACCTGGTACGGCGGCGAGATGAAGAAGGGCATGTTCTCCATGATGAACTACTACCTGCCTCTGAAGGGCATTGCCTCCATGCACTGCTCCGCCAACACCGACATGAACGGCGAGAACACCGCCATCTTCTTCGGCCTGTCCGGCACCGGCAAGACCACCCTGTCCACCGATCCCAAGCGTCTGCTCATCGGCGACGACGAGCACGGCTGGGACGACAACGGCGTGTTCAACTACGAGGGCGGCTGCTATGCCAAGGTCATCAACCTGGACAAGGAGTCCGAGCCTGACATCTACAACGCCATCCGCCGCAACGCTCTGCTGGAGAACGTGACCGTGGACGAGAACGGCAAGATCGACTTCGCCGACAAGTCCGTCACCGAGAACACCCGTGTCTCCTACCCCATCGACCACATCGAGAAGATCGTCCGTCCTGTTTCCGCCGGCCCCGCCGCCAAGAACGTGATCTTCCTGTCCGCCGACGCCTTCGGCGTTCTGCCTCCCGTGTCCATCCTGACCAAGGAGCAGACCGAGTACTACTTCCTGTCCGGCTTCACCGCAAAGCTGGCCGGCACCGAGCGGGGCATCACCGAGCCCACCCCCACCTTCTCCTCCTGCTTCGGCCAGGCCTTCCTGGAGCTGCATCCCACCAAGTACGCCGAAGAGCTGGTTAAGCGGATGGAAATCAGCGGCGCCAAGGCCTACCTGGTCAACACCGGCTGGAACGGCACCGGCAAGCGGATCTCCATTAAGGATACCCGCGGCATCATCGACGCCATTCTGGACGGCTCCATCAACAACGTGCCCACCAAGACCATCCCCCTGTTCAACTTCGAGGTTCCCACCGAGCTGCCCGGCGTTGATCCTGCCATCCTGGATCCCAGAGACACCTACGCCGACGTTTCCCAGTGGGAAGAGAAGGCCCGGGATCTGGCTTCCCGCTTCGTGAAGAACTTCGCCAAGTACGAAGGCAACGAAGCCGGCAAGGCGCTGGTGGCCGCCGGCCCCGTGGTCGAGTAATCCACCTTTCCAACTGCCAAAGCCGGGGATCCGTCCCCGGCTCTTGGTCAAAATATGAACAGAATCCCCGGACACCGGGGCCGCTACCTTACCAAACCATTCTACGGAGGTTACTACGAAATGGCAAAAAAAGTTCAGTTTGTGGAGACTGTTCTCCGGGACGCCAACCAGTCTCTCATCGCCACCCGTCTGCCCTATGACAAATTTGAGCCGATGCTGGAGACCATTGACCAGGCCGGCTATTACGCCATCGAGTGCTGGGGCGGCGCCACCTTCGACGTCTGCCTGCGCTATCTGAATGAAGATCCCTGGGAGCGGCTGCGGAAAATCCGCGCCAAGGTTCCCAACACCAAGCTGCAGATGCTGCTGCGGGGTCAGAACGTGCTGGGCTACGCCCACTACCCCGATGACTTTGTAAAGCTGTTCGTGAAGAAGGCTGTGGAGAACGGCATGGACATCATCCGGATCTTCGACGCGCTGAACGACGTGAACAACCTGAAGGTGGCCATGGAGGCCACCGTCAACGCCGGCGCCATCGCTTCCGGCACCATCTCCTATACCACCTCCCCTGTCCACACCCACAAGAAGTATGTGGAGATGGTCAAGGAGCTGAAGACCATGGGCGCTTCCACCATCTGCATCAAGGATATGGCCGGCATCATGGGTCCCCAGGAAGCCTACGACCTGGTTTCCGCCATTAAGGACGCCGTTCCCGAGCTGCCCATCGACCTGCACACCCACTCCACCACCGGCCTTGCCTTCATGACCTACCTGAAGGCTGTGGAAGCCGGCTGCGACATCATTGACACCGCCATTTCTCCCTTCTCCGGCGGCACCTCTCAGCCCGCCACCGAGACCCTGGCCTATGCCCTGCGTCAGCTGGGCCATCAGGTGGATCTCAACGACGACGCCACCAAGAAGATGGCCGACTACTTCAAGACGGTTCGGGACGGCTGCATTGCCGACGGCACCCTGATGCCCAAGTCCATGGCCACCGATACCCAGTGCCTGAACTACCAGATCCCCGGCGGCATGCTCAGCAACCTGCTGTCTCAGCTGAAGCAGGTGAACGCCCTGGATCGGTTCGACGAGGTGCTCCTGGAGACCCCCAAGGTCCGCAAGGACATGGGCTATCCTCCCCTGGTCACGCCCACTTCCCAGATGGTCGGCGTCCAGGCTGTGCGCAACGTCCTGGACGGCAAGCGCTACAAGTCCGTTTCCAAGGAGATCAAGGCTTACTGCCGGGGCGAGTACGGCCGCACCCCCGCGCCCATTGACCCCGAGATCCAGAAGCAGATCCTGGGGGACGAGAAGCCCCTGACCGGCCGCTACGCCGATACCCTGGCTCCCGTGGTGGACAAGGCCCGGGAGAAGCTGGGGGACCTGGCCAAGTCCGACGAGGATGCGCTCAGCTACATTGCCTTCCCCAACCTGGCCGAGCGGTTCCTGGAGGAGCGGAAGATCAAGGAAGAGAACGAAGGCACCTATACCATCGTTGCCTGCTAAGGAGGAGTTCCCATGAAGTTCTTTGGATTCCTCACCAAGAAGCAGGAGCATGCCGCTCCCGCCCCGGCTCCCGAGGCCGCGCCCGCGCCGGCTCCCCAGGCCGCTCCGGCTTTGGCTCCCGGCAGCGCCGGCCGTCTGAAGCTCTATGATACCCCCCCGAAAACCGCCGCCATGATCATGGCCATCGTAGCCGACACCATGGGCAAGCCCCTGAACGAGCTGCGCTTCATTTCCATCAAGGAGGTCAAGTAATTATGAAATACAAAGTGACCCTGAACGGCCGCACCTACGAGGTGGAGGTCGAAGCCGGCAAGGCAATGATCCTCGACGAGTACGAAGCCTTTGCCCCCGCGGCTCCCGCCCCCGCCCCTGCTGCGGCTCCCGCTGCCCCGGCCGCCGCCCCCGCAGCCGCCCCGGCTCCCGCGGCGCCTGCCGTTACCGTCACCGGCGGCACCACCGTGGCCGCTCCCATGCCCGGCACCATTCTCAAGACCGTGGTCTCCGTGGGTCAGACCGTGAAGGAAGGCGACCTGCTGGTGGTTCTGGAAGCCATGAAGATGGAGAACGAGATCTATGCCCCCTGCTCCGGCACCGTCACCGCCGTGACCGTGTCCAAGGGCACTACCGTGGACACCGGCGCTGAGCTGGTTGTCATCGGCGGCACCGCCGTTGCCGCCGCCCCGGCTCCCGCCCCCGCCCCTGCCGCCGCCCCTGCCGCCGCTCCTGCCGCCGCTCCGGCACCGGCACCGGCACCGGCACCGGCCCCGGCTCCCGCCCCTGTGGCCGGCGGTGAAGCGGTGTCCGCTCCCATGCCCGGCACCATTTTGAAGGTGGCCGTGAATGTGGGCGACGCGGTGAAGGAAGGCGACCTGCTGGTGGTTCTGGAGGCCATGAAGATGGAGAACGAAATCTTCGCCCCCAAAGCCGGCACTGTGGCCCAGATTCTGGTGTCCAGAGGCGCTACCGTAGACACCGGCGCCCCCATGGTGATTCTGAACTGAATCCTGCTTCCGCACCGGGAGATCCCCTTGGGATCTCCCGGTCAGACCGTCGAAAAAGATTCGCAGAATTTGCCGCTTCAGCGGCAAACAAAATCTAGGGAACCGCTGAATCAATCGTCTTCGGCGGAATGCCGGATCTTTTACCACATCCGTGCAGTTCAAAAAGTGGGAAATACATACAGTATTTCTCCACTTTTTGAAGGTTCGGCTGAGGCAAAATCTCTCGGCATCC
>CALXDT010000077.1 GCA_944387125.1 uncultured Oscillospiraceae bacterium
GGCTCCGGCCTTCCCCGCCGCGGCCAGGGCGGACAGGGAGCCTCCCAGGGAGCCGAAGCCAAAGACAAACAGCCCCCGGGGCGCGTCCAGGGCGGATCCGGCCCCGCCGGGACTGCGGCGGTTCTGCCCCGCCCCCAGGCAAAGCCCCAGGTTCCCCCCGAAGAGAATCAGCAGCCAGGCCAGAAACTTGAGACTGCCGTCGTCGGTTCTGGCGAACCCGGCGGCGTTGAGAAGGCACAGAACCAGAAGGCTCCGGGCATAGCCGGAAAACCGGCAGCCGCTGCGTTCCAGATATATCCAGCCGCTGAGGATCAGCGCCCAGATTCCCAGGGCAAAGCCCAGGTTGCAGCCGCCGTAGAACAGGCTGTTGTACAGCAGGATCCCTGCCGCCCCGCAGGCCAGGAGGAACGCCGCCTCCCGCTTCCCCGGGCGATAATCCGTGGTTTGCTCCATAAAAAACATCCTTTCCGGGAAGATTCTACCGCTTCCATGGGTCGTCGTCTTCCACAAATTCAAACAGATCCCCCGGCTGGCACTGCAGCTCCCGGCAGATGGCGTCCATGGTGGACATTCTCACCGCCTTGGCCTTGCCGGTTTTTAAAATGGACAGATTGGCCGGGGTCATGCCGATGCGGTTGGCCAGCTCCAGGGAGGTCATCTTCCGCTTGGCCAGCATCATATCCAGATTCACAATGATCGCCATAGCACCACCTCACACCGTCAGATCGTTTTCCTCCCGCAGCTCCACCGCCGCGGCCATGACGTTTTTCACCAGGCTGACCACCAGCGCCAGGAAGGTCATGATCACGGCCAGGAAGCACAGGGGCGGATAAAAGGCGGAAGCCGGCAGGCACACCAGGCTCACCCAGGCGCAGCACCAGCGGATCCGCCGGATCCGGCGGACATTTTCCCCGGTGAAAATTTCCCTGGCCAAAATATTCTTTACCAGCTTCTCCACCTGAATCAGCGCGTAGAGCACCCCGGGCAGGCACAGCCAGTACCCCCATAAAATGGCGTTTTGGGCGCTCCGGCTCAGAGGGCGCAGGTTCTGATACCAGGAAAGCAGCTCCGGCAGGGCAACGGCCAGCACCGCCGCGGCGGCAAAGGCCGCCCTCCCTGCCCACAGGGTGCACCTGGCTGAGAATTGTGAATGCATAACACCACCTCCATGTGTGGACAGTTTACCATAATAATTATCGAATGTCAATAATTTATTTTTTCTTTTCAAAAATTCCATGGGCAAGCCTTTCATATTTTCCCCAGGAAACTTAATAGGAACTTAATACTTTCCCACTTTTTTCCTTAACATCTTTTCGGTACAATATAGTCAAACGATAGGACACCTGATCCACGGACGCACCCGTCCGGTAATCATAAATCTGCTAACTTCTTCATCTTTTTCATTTTTTCCTCTCCTCTTTTCTTGTTGCAAAAACCGCGGTTTCAGCCGCGGTTTTTGCATTGTCGGGAGATGGCCGGGGGCTGTTCCGGCGGGTTATGTCTTGCTTTTTTGCGCCGTTTGTGGTAAAATGGGCGAAAAGCGTCTATTTTTTCCCGGGGTATGGGAAAATCAGGAAAGGAGGGATCCCCTTGAAGCGGCTTCTGCCATGGCTCAGTGCGCTGCTTTTGACCATGTGTGTGTTATGTATACCGGCCCGGGCAGAGAGCGCCGCCTCCAGCGTGGATCTGCAGTGCTCCGTCACCTCGGAAGGAGACTGCCTGGTGACCATGACGGTGATGCTCCGTTTGGAAACGGCCCACAGCACCCTGACCTTTCCCCTGCCTGCCCAGGCCAGGGATATCAAAATGAACGGCTCCAACGTCACCTCCTCCCGGTCGGAATCGTCTATTGATGTGGACATCAGCCGCATTGTCCGGGATTATGTGGGGGAGGCCACCGTGCAGTTTACCTACACCATCCCTGAAGCGGTGCAGGTGGAGACGGATCTGGACGAAAACGCTCTGGCGCTGCTGGGCGGCCAGCGGCCGCTGGTGCTGGAGATCCCCCTGCTGAGCGGCTTTGAGTACCCGGTGGAGAGTCTGACCTTCACCATCACCATGCCCGGCAGCAACCTGACCAATCCGGCAAAGTTTACCAGCATTTACCGTCAGGAGAGCGTCGCCTCGGATCTGACGGTGATTACCAACGGCAACCAGATCATCGGCTCCAGCAAAACCACTCTGAACGACCACGACGGCATCACCATGACCATGGAGGTGCCCCAGGAGATGTTCCCCACCGTGAGCACCTATGTCCGGGTGGGCAACCCGGAGCTGGTGCCCATGCTGATCAGCGCCGGTGTGGCGCTGGTCTACTGGCTGGTGTTTCTGTTTTCCCTGCCTCTGGTGCGGCAGCGAACCTCCACCCCCCTGGAGGGCGTCACCGCGGGAGAGATGGGCTGCCGTCTGACCCAGTCCGGGGCGGATCTGACCATGATGGTCTTCACCTGGGCCCAGCTGGGCTACGTCCTCATCCAGGCGGACGGGGAACGGATCCTTCTGCACAAGCGCATGGAAATGGGCAACGAGCGGGGTCCCTTTGAAAATAAGGTGTTCGGCTGGCTGTTTGGGGGACGCAGGACGGTGGACGCCACCGGCCTGGGCTACGCCAGGCTGTGCCAGCGGGTGCTGGGGCAGGTGCCCAATGCCCACAATATGTATAAGACCACCTCCGGCAATATCACCCTGTTCCGGATCCTGGCCTGTGTCAGCCAGGTATTTGCCGGTGTGTGCGTGGCCATGAACATGAGCACCGTTCCGGTGCTGCAGGTGCTTATGGCGCTGATCCTGGGGATCTTCGGCGCGGTCTCCGCCTGGCTGATTCAGGCCGTGGCCTACCGTACCCACCTCCGGGGCAAGGTTCCGGTGTATGTGGGGATGCTGTGCGTACTGATTTGGCTGGTGCTGGGTCTTCTGTGCGGCCAGATCTGGATCCCCTTCCTGGGCGCTCTGGGTCAGTGGCTGGCGGGCTATCTGGCGGCCTACGGAGGGCGCCGCAGCGACCTGGGCCGTCACGACGGCTCCCTGGTGCTGGGTCTTCGGTACTATTTAAAGCACCTGCCCAGAAGCGAGATCAGCCGCCTGATGGCCAACGACCCGGATTATTTCTTCAATCTGGCTCCCTATGCCCTGGCGCTGGGGGTCATCAATCCCTTCTCCGCCGCCTTCGGAAGACGGATGCTGGATCAGTGTCCCTATCTCATGACCCGGATTCAGGGCAGGCGCACCGCGGAGGACTGGGGGCACATTATGGCCGACGTGGCCGACCGGATGGACAAGCGCTCCCGGCAGATGCAGGTGGAAAAGCTCCTGACCGTGCAGTTCTCCTACCTGCGCCAGCCCCGTCGCCGGCAGGCCAGACCCGCCCGAACCGGAAGCCGCATTCGAAACCGAACCAAGTAACCCACATCGCCCCCGGCCTTTTTTGGCCGGGGGCGATGACAGACTGTCGAAAATCCCCTACGGGGCTTTCCGACAGATTTTTGCAGGTGAGCTTCATGCACGCCTTGTACGCCAGAGGCGTACAACTGGCACACTGCGCAGCCTGAGAGGTATTTTCTGCCAGGTACAGAAGGTGAATTGCCCCGAAGGGGCAAGAGAGACCACCCTGGGGTGCGCCCCGGCAGAAAATGATTTGAATTCTATTTGCCGCAATACGGC
>CALXDT010000078.1 GCA_944387125.1 uncultured Oscillospiraceae bacterium
AAAGGAACGCCCCCGGCAGGGTCGGGGAGCACTTAAGCAGGAAAGCAGCCAAACCTTTGCGCCGATTTCCCTTTTGTTTCCCGGCAGTTGGATCAAAATTCGTACCAAGCTGTGTAAACCCGATAAGCGTATAATATAATGTCTGCTGAATCCGTCGTGGTAACGGCTGATTCAGCAGATACGACAGCCGCCGGGACACAAACGCGCCCCGGCGGCTGTCGTTATCCTTTTAAATACTTCCCGGATTTGCGGTTTCTGTTCAAAATCCGGTTCCAGTCCGGCCGATACCAAAGCTGCACCAGTCCCAGGAAGATTCCTCCACAGAGCAGGCTGATCTTCCAGCCCAGAGAGAATGCCCTGTTGCGGTAGGTAAGTGCAATGGTATGGTCGCCTTCTGTCAGTTCCACCGCCACCATGCAGTCCCCCACCAGGCGGATTTCCGCTTCCCGGCCGTCCACGGTCACATGCCAGTTCCCGTTCTGGGGAATGGAGGTGTAAAGCAGGCCGTCCCGGTTGCAGGAGATTGTCCCCTCCAGATGGGTGTTCTCAAATTCCGTCAGCTCCAGCGTGGAGGCATTGAGCACCCCATACCCTTCCCAGAACCGATCCATGTTCAGGATCCCGGCGCTGAGGGTCATGGTGCTGGACTCCCCGGCATCGCAGATGACCCGAACCTCAATCACGTCTCCCGCCTTAACATCGTCCACCGCCAGCATCTGAGGCAGGCTGATGGATTCCCGGTACAGATCCACGCCGTTGACGCTGACGACAAAATCGTTCCGCTTGGGCAGGTTCAGGTGGATACACATAAATCCGTCCCGATCGGCCACATACCGGTAGGTTACATTGCCGTTGGCCGTGCTTTCGGAATATTTGCAGTAGCCGCTGGCATTGCTCTCGGTGACGGTCACGCCGTTGCCGGTGATGCTCAGGTTTTCCCCCTCGATCCGGTGCCAGACGTCCTCCTCCACCCCTGTGGCCGCGGTAAACAGCGCGTTCTGGAACTGGAAGGCGTTTCCGCTGGTGGTAAAGGTCAGATCCGCCAGCTCCGTCTCCGCCAGGAAGCCCAGAGGCAGATACGCCTGGTTTTCCAGCAGCGTGGTGTCTCCAAAGCTGTTCACCTCCCCAAAGAAGGTGCTGGTCTTGTCCTTCCCGTCCCGGTCGATCATATATTTCAGCCCCAGGAACAGGTTCGCCGCCGGAGAGCTTTCCTCAAACAGGTAACGATTGTAGGTGTTCTTGGCGCCGTAGCCCAGCGCCTGCATGAACAAGGTGGTCTTTACGTTGGCGGAACTGGTAAAGGCAGAGACGCCGTGATAGCCGTTCAACGCCCCATCGTTCAGGGTCTGGGAGTGGGTGGTTTCCGCCCGGAAGAACAGATTGTCCTCCTCCCGCTCGTGCATATACCGAATTACGGAAGCGGTGTAGGTGGTGCCCTTGGGATAGTTGATCACATTGGTGCCGGTAAAGTAGAGTCCGAAGCACACCAGATTCCCCAGAATCTCCGCGCCCATCACCGCCAGAGTCAAAGCCCTTGCCCGGGTGCGCCGGCGGTTCCGCTCCACTCTGACCCAAAGGCGCTGCTCTCTGGGCGCGTCCTCCGGAAGCCTGGTCTGCAAAGCTCCGTACAGCACAGAAATCACATACAGCACCAGAAACACCAGGTTGTAGATCAGATACAGCGGGATCTTCAGTTCCGCCGATCCCAGGGGCACAGAGACCGTTTCCGTCAGTTCATTGGAGCAGGCCAGCACCCCCGCCGCCAGGACGCCCGCCAGGGCGATCTGCACAATGGTGAATTTCCTGCGCAGCAGCCAGGCTCGGTAGGCCATATACAGCACCACAAAGCTGTACAGGAAGCTGAACCGGTAGGGGATCATATTGGTAAAGTGGAATCCGTGCCAGATATAGTCCAGCTGCCGGATGATGAAGCTGATGTTGAAAAATACCAGCAGTCCCACCGCGCAGAGCCTGTCACGGAGCTTGATCTCCTTGGCCTGGAGATACAGCATCATCAAAAACACGCTGATGATCCCGCAGTATACGTTTGGCAGACCTTCCTTGAAGTTCGGCTCAATGGTGCCGCCCATGTTCCCCGCCACCTGGCGCATGCCGTCCAGAAGCCCCCAAATGGTGTACTCGCTGGCAATGTTCAGCCGGAAGGAATCCGGGAATTTATTTACGCTGGACTGGGTGGTTTGCAGCGCCATCAAAGCGGGCAACTCCAGAATCGCCGTCATGCCGATGGCCAGAGCGGAGAACAGCGCGATCCGGCAAAGATCCCTGAAGAATTTTTTCCAGCCTCCGGGGCGGCAGATCTGGTAAACAAAGAACAGCAGGAACACAAAAATGCAGGTGAACAGGCCGATATAATAGTTGGAGAAGATGGACTGGAACAAGGTCAGGGTGTACAGCAGGAACTTTCTGTCCCGGAGCAGGTACACCGTCCCCAGCGCCACCAGCGGCAGCAGCGCGAAGGTATCCAGCCACATCACATTCCACTGGAAGCCCAGTGCCCAGGCGCACAGGGCATAGAAGGCGCCGAACACGGAAATCGACAGATCGTTTTTCCCAAACAGCCGGTTCAGGAAGATGGCGTAGAACAGTCCCGCCAGCCCCAGTTTAATGGGCACCAGCAGGGAGAAGTATTCCAGAAGCAGGCTCTCCGGCACCAGAACGCTCAGCAGGTTCAGCGGCGACGCCAGGTAATAGGCAATCAACCCCAGGTAGTCCATACCCAGGCCGACGCTCCAGGTGTAAAGCAGCCCGTCGCCGCCGCGCAGCGCCCGTCGGAATTCTACAAAAAACGGATAGTATTGGTGGTACATATCCGAATACAGCATGGAATAGTGGCCAAACGGCTCGTACTGGCTGATGAGCATAACCAGCAGCATTCCCACGCAGGGAATGGCAAAGGCCAGCGCCAGATAGTTCTGTTTCCAGGATTTGCCCTGCGGCAGTTTCATCGGGGACCCCCCTGTATTTGAAAAGTATCTTATAGTTTACCACTTTTTTCCGGGAAGGTAAAGTATTTGCCGGGAGTTTTTTCTCCGGGAAAGGTTAAGGTTTCCTTAACCTTTCCCAAACGCGGCTGCGGAATCCGCGGGAATTGCAAAGGCGCGCGCCTTTCCCCCGATGATTCCCGCAAGGAGGGGGGATTCCTGACTGGCGCAAAAAGAGCGGCGGCATTCCAATGAATGCCGCCGGAATGTCAGATTTGTTCTTCGTCGTACTCGTCGTCGGTGTCGGTATCGGTCATGATCTCCCCCAGCCGTACCCGGCGCTGCAGCTTCACCTGCTCCACCTGCTGATGGATCAGCTCCTTTACAAACAGGGGATCCTTGACGTTTTTCAGCACCATGGTGGGCATGGTTTTGTCGGAGGAGATCACCGTCACCGTCCCCACGCCGAACAGACGCTGCCATAAATTACGGCTGCTGTCCAGATCCCGCACCCGGTAGAGCAGAACTTCGTCGTCTTTGATGCTCAAAAACCCCACACTGAGAAACAGCCGGTCTTCTGAAAGGGAGTACCGGGTAAAGCTCAGAGGCAAACCGAAATAACGCTTCCGATCTTTCCAGAGACATTCGATGGTAAGGGACATGGCACAGCGCCTCCTTTTGGTAGTTGGGAGCCTCTGATAAAATGGGCAAACCCGGAGGAATCCTGCGGATTTCCTGTTTTGGAGGGGCGCGGATGGGCAGACGGTCCGGCACTGCGCCCCCGGCCTCAGAGGTTCTTTGCTCCCATTGTACTCGTCTCCGGAAGAATTGTCAAGAAAAAGCCGTCCTTACAAAATCAGGCAGATCAGCCCCGACGCCCCCTCATTGACGATTCGGGTAAGGGTTCCCCGGAACTTCTCCCGCACCTCCTGGGGCATCTGCACCAGCTTTGCCGTCAGACCCTCCTGGATCAGATCATAGACGGATTTCCCGAAAATATTGCTCTGCCACAGCTGTTCCGGATCCTCTCCGGTCAGATGGGTGATCAGATCCCGGGACTGTTTTTCATCTCCCACCATGGGGCTGATCTCCGTATCAATATCCACCCGCACCATATGGATCGACGGGGCGCCTGCCTTGAGCTTGACGCCGAAGGCGCCGCCCTTGCGGATGATCTCCGGAGTCTGGAGCTTCATCTCCTCCGCTGTGGGCATGACCACCCCGTAGCCTGTGGCTTTTACCGCGGACAGGGCATCGGAGATTTTGTCATAGTCCTGCTTCACCTTGGCCAGCTCCATCAGCAGCGACAGAAGCTGAGCGTCGTTTTCAATGGGAAGCCCCGCCTTGGCGCTGAGGATCTCATAGTACAGCTCCTGGGGCAGAACAATGGCGCAGATCACCGTTCCGTCCCCCAGATCCACCCGGCGCAGATTGTAGTCCTGCACCTGGGGCAGCTGACGAATCGGCTCCAGCGCGGCCTCCGCCTGTCCCAGATTCCCAATCTCCCCCGCCCGCTGCAAAAGCGTCTGGTACAGCGCCGCCTTTACCGGATGCTCCGGTTCCAAAGCGTCCAGCCACCGGGGCAGATGCACGTGCAGCTCCTTCATGGGGAAGGTGTACAGCAGTGCCCGGAACAGCTCACCGATCCCCTGGGCGTCCAGCGCCTGGCAGTCCACAATCACCGCCTCCACATGGTACTCCCCGCGCAGCTGCTCCTGGACGGCTCTGGCCGCCTCCCCCTGGGGCGACCGGGAATTGATCACCACCAAATAGGGCTTTCCCGTTTTCTGCATATCCTGGATGGCCTTCTTCTCCGCAGGAACGTAATCCTGCCTGGGAATGTCCGTAACGGTTCCGTCGGTGGTCACGACGATGCCGATGGAGCAGTGCTCCTGCATAACCTTCTTTGTCCCCATCTCCGCCGCCTGGGTCATGGGGATCTCGTGATCAAACCAGGGGGTCGTGACCATCCGCTCCGCCCCCTCTTCCTCCGCGCCCACCGCCCCGTTGACCATATAGCCCACCGAATCGATCATCCGGATCCGCAGGCGGGTGGTTCCGTCGGGAGAGATCTCCACCGCCTCCTCCGGGACTAATTTCGGTTCCGAAGTCATGATGTTCTTCCCGGAACCGCTTTGTGGCAGCTCATCCCGGGCGCGCTCCTTCCGATAGGGATCCTCAATCCCCGGGATCACCAGCTCCTCCATGATCCGTTTGACCAGGGTGGACTTGCCTGTGCGCACAGGCCCCACCACCCCTACATAAATATTGCCGCCGGTGCGGGCAGCGATGTCTGCATAAATTCGCTCCATAGCCAGCCTCCTGATCCGGCAGGAGTGGGCTCCTGCCATGGGTTTATCACAGGGTATGTCCCGGAGGGAACAAATAGAACCTCCCCGGGGTCGCAGCGGGCATTTCTTCCCGATGTTTCCGAAATATCTGAAAAAATATGAAAAATAACATTTGACAAATGGCGCAATACCCTATATAATGTTTAGGCATGACTGTGGGAAGGAGGGGAAAGTATGCTGTTAGGGCTTTCCAAGATCATTGACTGCCCCGGCGCTTCCGTTTCCTTTTCCACCAATGTTGATCTGAGTGATCTTTGTTACGGTGTGAGCTATCCGGTATCCGAACCGGTTCTGGCAGAGGGCACGGTGCGCAATACCGCCGGCGTCCTGGTGATGTCCGGTGTTGTCACCACCTGCATCCACGGGATCTGCGACCGGTGTGCCAGCGATTTTGACCGTCCGATCCGCTTCCCTCTGGAAGTGGTTCTGGTTACGGAAATGGCCAACGAAGAAAACGAAGACGAATGGGTATTCCCTCTGGAGGGAGACAGCGCCGATCTGGATGACATTGTGCGCACGGTTTTTGTCCTGAATCTGGAGTCCAAGCTGCTGTGCAGAGAAGACTGCAAAGGACTTTGCCACCGGTGCGGCAAGAATCTTAACGAAGGCCCCTGCAATTGCCAGAAGGAGCTCGATCCCCGATTTGCTGCTTTACAGCAGCTTCTTGAGAAGTAATCCACATTGATGCTGCCTGAAAGCAGTTTGACCAAGGAGGTGTCACCATGGCTGTCCCTAAGTGTAAAGTGTCCAAGGCTCGCCGCGATAAGCGCCGTGGCTCCAACTGGAAGCTGTCCGCTCCCAGCGTCGCGGTTTGCTCCAAGTGCGGTGAACCCGTCATGCCCCACAGAGCTTGCAAGTCCTGCGGTACCTACAACGGCCGCCAGGTTCTGGCTGTCGAGGCTGAGTAAGGCAAAAGCGGAAATGCAGAGGAAGGCGTTTGCGTCTTCCTCTTTTTCCTTGTCCGGAACCTCTCCCGGGCTGTGAAAGTTCTGTGAAAAATTCCCGCCGCCATTGCTTTTATGAAAAAGATGTGCCATAATAAGGTAGATCTCTTTCCAATCCGACCCCGGGGACAGAGCGCCTTCCCGGGTCAATGGGATCCGCTCCGGAGCGGATCCCCATCTGCAAAACTGTATGAAAGGAAGTGGTTTTATGGCAAAACCTCTGGTCGCCATTGTGGGCAGACCCAACGTGGGCAAATCCATGCTGTTTAATAAGCTCACCGGCCGCCGCACCTCCATTGTGGAGGATACCCCCGGCGTCACCCGGGATCGGATCTACGGCGACTGCGAATGGTGCGGCCGCACCTTCTCCTTGGTAGATACCGGCGGTATCGAGCCGGGCACGGAAAACGATATACTCAAGTTTATGCGCCGCCAGGCGGAGATCGGCATCCAGCTGGCAGACGCGCTGATTATGGTTGTGGATGTGCGCAGCGGCGTCACCGCCGCGGATCAGGACGTGGCTGCCATGCTGCGCAAATCCGGCAAGCCCATCGCCCTGGCCGTGAACAAGTGCGATTCCATCGGCCCGGTGAACCCGGATGTGTATGAATTCTATTCCCTGGGCATTGGGGATTTGTTTGAGACCTCCGCCGTCCACGGCCACGGCACCGGCGATCTGCTGGACTGGGTGCTGGAAAACATCCCCCAGGAAGATCAGATCCCGGAGGACGAGGATCTGATCCGGGTGGCCATCGTGGGCAAGCCCAATGTAGGCAAGTCCAGCCTACTCAATCAGATCCTGGGCGAGGAGCGGGTGATCGTCTCGGATGTGGCCGGCACCACCCGGGACGCCATCGACTCCTATTTTGAAAACGAATCCGGCAAGTATTGCTTCATCGACACCGCCGGCATGCGCCGGAAAAGCAAGGTGGACGACGCCATTGAAAAGTATTCCAATCTGCGCTCCATCAGCGCCATCGACCGGGCGGATGTGTGCCTGATCCTCATCGATGCCAATGACGGCGTTACCGAGCAGGACACCAAAATTGCCGGTCTCGTCCACGAGGCAGGCAAAGCCGCCATTATCGTGGTAAACAAGTGGGACGCGGTGGAGAACAAGGAGACCAACACCATGCGGGACATGGAAGCCCAGGTTCGCCAGGGTCTGAGCTATATGCTCTACGCCCCCGTGGTCTTCCTCTCCGCCCGCACCGGTCAGCGGGTGGACAAGCTGTTCCCCATGATCCGCCAGGTTCACGCCCAGAACACCAGCCGCATCACCACCGGCGCTTTGAACAGCGTTCTGGCCGATGCCACTGCCCGGGTGCAGCCGCCCACAGATAAAGGCCGCCGGCTGAAAATCTATTATATGACCCAGGCCAGCACCAAACCGCCCCACTTCGTCATCTTCTGCAACGACGCCCGGCTGTTCCACTTCTCCTACCAGCGGTATTTGGAGAATCAGATCCGGGAGGTCTTCGGTTTGCAGGGCACCCCTATCCGTATAACCATCCGGCAAAAAGGTGATAAGGAGGAAGACTGATGCTTGCGTATGCCATTATTGTCACAGTGCTCACCGGTTATTTCCTGGGCAACCACAACGGAGCCGTTTGCATCTCCCGGCTTCTGAACGATGACGTTCGTTCCCACGGCAGCGGCAATGCCGGACTGACCAACTTCATCCGCAATTACGGCACCAGCAAAGCGCTGCTGGTCATCGCCATCGACGGCGGCAAGGCCATCCTGGCCTGCCTGGTGGGCCGGCTGATTCTGGGTTCCCTGGGGTTCAGCCTGGAAGGGACGGTTCTGGGCGGGATCAGCGTGATGCTGGGGCATGACTTCCCCGCCCTGCTGGGCTTCCGAGGGGGCAAGGGCATTCTCAGCGGATTTTTCATCGCCCTGATGATCGACTGGCGCATTGGCCTGCTGATCCTGGCCGTGTTCGCCCTGGTCTATCTTTGCACCCGGTACGTATCCCTGGCCTCCGTGCTGGCCGCGGCAGTGTTCTGCGTCAGCTTTGTGATTTTTTACCACAACAACCTGTTCGCCATGACCGGCGGTGTGTTTATGGGTCTTCTGACCATTTTCATGCACCGGGGCAACATCTCCCGGCTGCTGAAAGGCCAGGAGCGTAAAACCAATCTCTTCGGGAAAGGAAACAGCAAATGAAAGCAGCCGTCGTCGGCAGCGGCGCCTGGGGCACTGCCCTGGCCATCCGCCTGTGCCAGAACGGTCACGATGTGACCATGTGGACCTATGAAAAAGACCTGATCCCCCAAATGGAGCAGACCCGCCGGAATCCCCGGCTCCCCCAGGCTCTCCTCCCCCAGGAGCTGAAGCTCAGCAGCGACTACGCCTGCGTATCCGGGTGTAAACTGGTGGTGATCGCAAGCCCCTCCTTCCCGCTTCGGGGCGTCTGCCGGAACGCGGCTCCCTACATTGACCATGACGCGGTGGTGGTCTCTGTTACCAAAGGCTTGGAGCAGGACACGCACCTGCGCATGAGTCAGGTGGCGGCTCAGGAAACCGGAAAGGACGTGGTGGTGCTTACCGGCCCCAGCCACGCGGAAGAGGTTTCCGCCAACATCCCCACCGGTCTGCTGGCCGCCAGCACCAACCAGGCTCTGGCGGAATTCGTTCAGGATGTATTCATGGATGATACCCTGCGGATCTACACCTGCCCCGACCCTGTTGGCGCGGAGCTGGGCGCCGCATTGAAAAATGTCATCGCCCTGTGCGCCGGCGTCACCGATGGTCTGGGCTTCGGAGACAATACCAAGGCCATGCTTATGACCAGGGGCCTCACCGAAACTGCCCGTCTGGGGGTGGCGCTGGGGGCGAAGAAAGAGACCTTTGCGGGTCTGGCCGGCGTGGGGGATCTGATCGTCACCTGCACCTCCATGCACTCCCGGAACCGCCGGGCAGGCATCCTCATCGGCCAGGGCAAGTCCCCCCAGGAGGCTATGAAGGAGGTGGGCGCCGTGGTGGAGGGCTACTATGCCGCCCGATCCGCCTATGAGCTGGGCAAAGCCCAGAACATCGATATGCCCATCACGGAAGCGGCCTATCAGGTGCTGTACGAGGGCGCCGACGTCCGCCAGGTGGTTCCCGCCCTGCTGACCCGTCAGCGAAAATCCGAGTCGGAAAACCCCGGCTGGCTGTAAGATTAGCCCCCTGATCCCGCAGGATCAGGGGGCTTGTGCTTGCCGGCCGCTTTTATGCAACTGCACGCCCGAAAATAAAAACGCCGCCTGAACGGCGGCGTAATTATCAGCCAGGATGCTCAGATGGCGCGCTCGACCTTATTGGAGCGGAGGCATCTGGTACACGCGTAAACATGGCAGGGAGTTCCGTTAACCACGGCCTTCACACGCTTGACGTTGGGCTTCCATGCACGATTGGACCGTCTGTGGGAGTGGGAAACCTTAATACCGAAGGTCACGCCTTTTCCACAAAAATCACACTTAGCCATTCCTTGCACCTCCCATCCGAATGTCTCAATAAACTACGCCCATCACAGGCGCTTAACTATGATACCAGACTTTCCCCAAAAATGCAAGCATTATTTTCAAAATTTTTTGATTTCAGGGAAGCTCTGACGCAATCGGCTGGCGCATCCGAAAGCCCAAAAAGGGAGCGGAATGCTCCGTGCACTTCCCGCCTTTTTAACCCGCGGGGATGCGGCTTTCCATCCGGCGGTGACGATTTCTCCAGAGATTCCTCAGAATCCTATTGATATTCCCGCCGGGCGCAGGTATAATAACGGAAAGACTCGGCTTTTAACGAGGTGTCCATATGTACGAAACCTACAGCGTCCCCCTTGCCACCCTGGTGCATGAACTGCACCTGGAGGTGGCCTACGTTTCCACCGACTTCAGTTCCATCCGCATCACTGTGGACGATGTGGCGCGGCCGGGGCTTCAGCTGGCGGGCTATTTTGATCACTACGAGCCTATGCGCCTGCAGGTCATGGGCAACGTGGAGATGAGCTATGTTTCCAAACTCCCTTCCCTGGATCGCCGGGCGATTTTTGACCGGCTGTTTTCCTATAAGTTCCCTGCCCTGCTGATCGCCCGGGGAATCGCCCCCCATCCGGAGATGCTGGAAATGGCCAAGAAGCACAACGTCTCCATTCTGCGCACCCGGGAGACCACCAGTGC
>CALXDT010000079.1 GCA_944387125.1 uncultured Oscillospiraceae bacterium
CGGCGGTGGCGGCGGCGGAGATGGCGGCATCGGCGGCTCCGGCATCGTGATTCTCCGCAACGCCCGGGAGGTGACATAAATGGCAAAAAACATGGCCGTTCTGGAAAACGGCGTGGTTTCCAACATCATCTGGTGCTCGGACGCCCTCAGCGAGGGGGAGCGCCTGAAGGATCCCGGGGCGTATCTCGGAATTGAATCAGCAGCTGATTTCTATGTCCATGGACAAGCTGTCCGACACCGCCGTAAACATTCTGACTGCTGCCGGCGTGGACATTTCGGCAATTGTTACCGGTGCCGCGGAAGCGCTGATCGGGCAGCTGAAGCCGCCTGACGCGAATGAAAACAGCGTAAAATAAGCCGCCGGACAGCGACACGGCGGAGGCAGTTAGAAGAGTGGAGGAGCAATCTTTATAGGGCTGTCAAATAGAAACAACGAGGCTCCTGCCCATATGGGACAGGAGCCATAAGTCGCCCAAAAGGAAGTATTTAAGAGCTTTTTTTGTAAGCAATGCGGTTAGCAACGGATGAAAATTTTGCCAAACACAGCAACATTTTTCTGAAAAAAGCATTCCTTAATTTCAAAAAAATCAATTAAAAAGTTCCGATTTGTACCCGTTTACAACACAAATCGGAACTTGGCGGAGTGAGAGGGATTTGAACCCTCGCGTGGCTTTTGACCACCTACTCCCTTAGCAGGGGAGCCCCTTCGGCCTCTTGGGTATCACTCCGAATAATAAACATTATAAAGCTGATTGCCAAACATTATAAAGCTGATTGCCAAAGTATTTTAGCATATGGGAAACGGTTTGTCAAGGACTAAATTCCATGAAAGCAGGATCCCCGGGAGGCGGGCGCTTCCGTTCTTGACTTTTCCCTGGGAAAATGGTATAGTTTTGCACATAGGGAGAGTTGTCCGAGTGGTTTATGGAGCTGGTCTTGAAAACCAGTGATGGGGTCATGCCCACCGTGAGTTCGAATCTCACACTCTCCGCCAAAGCAAAATAATCCGAACCGGATCGTTCCCTTTGGGTGATGGGTTCGGATTATTTGTTTTTTCGGGAGTTGCTGCGGATATACGGGGGAAAGTTGTTTGGATAAGCCGGTGCAGGGCGGATCGTCCGGCGTGTATTGCAGCAGCGAACCCCTCTCTGATTCTGTCCTATGGGTGTTTTATCCTGTAATAAGCTGCATATGCCCTGCATCCATCTCGCAGACGGTATCGCAAAGAATATCCATATCGGATTGGTTATGACTTGCCAAAAGAATGGTCTTGCCTTCAGAGCGAAGCGCTTGTATCAGCTGGCGCATCTGGGAAACACCGGCTTTGTCCAGCCCATTAAACGGTTCATCCAAAATCAAAAGCGAAGGATCTTCCATGATGGCCTGGGCAATGCCCAGCCGCTGACGCATTCCCAGGGAGTATTTTCCCACGGGCTTTTTCAGATCCGGATTCAGTCCTACCCTGCGCAGACTGCCGCGAATTTCTTCTGCTCCGATTTTGCCCCGCAGGGAAGCAAGCAGCGTCAGGTTTTTCAGGCCGGTAAGATTGGGCAGAAAGCCGGGGGTTTCTATGATCGCTCCCAGAGAATCCGGGAAATCGATGTCTTTTCCCACTTCCTTTCCGTCTACCAGAACCTTGCCGGAGGTCGGAGGGAGGAATCCGCAGATGCATTTCATCAGCACCGTTTTTCCGCTTCCGTTGTTGCCAACGATTCCGTGAATCTTCCCCGGCGCGAACGTCCTGGAAATTCCGTGAAGCACTTCTTCAGACCCGAAGGACTTTTTCAGATCGATCAGTTGTATCATGCACTTCCCTCCGTTCCTGTAAAAATAAAGCCATAGGTTCGTACCAGCTTTAACGAAATGCCAAAGCACAGAAAAATCAGCAGGATAAAGATGGCAATGGTATCGCGCATTTCGGGCAAATTGTCATAGCCGAAATTGTGCATGTGGAATGTGGCGTGGTTCAGCGGGGACAACCAGCCCACAATCTGATTGGCAATGTAAGTTTCCTGTTCAGACAGCTTGAGAATTGTTTTGATTGCATCCGGTGACAGAAGAAATCCAAAGAGACTAAAGGCAAACACACTGGTCAGTCCCGCCGCCTGCCCTTTCCAAAGGTGGAACAGAAGCATGATAAAGGCCAGCAGCAGGCTGTAAAGGAGCATCAGAAGGAGGATTGTCTCGGCGCATGCATAAGGAGTCACCGTTTCCATTGCCTTCTGCGCTGCCGGAACGGCAATGGCTTTTCCCGCGTTGGAAAATCCCAGCATGGCCGCCGTTGGGCTCCATAGGTTTTCAACATAGGCGTTTTCCATGCAGACAAAGGCTGTGGAGAACATGACAAACAGCAGGTACAGCGATGCCGCGCCGACAATATAAATGGCTTGTCCCAGCAGCCAGACGCAGCGGCTTGTCCGCATCAGGTAAAATGGCGTCCCCACGGAAAGAAAGGGCATATCCGAAAGGAGAAAAACCAGAAGCAGGGATGCAAGCAAAATCGAGTCACTGTCGCCAAATGTCCAGATAAAGGGTTCCAGCAGTTGAATGGTGGTTCCATACCGCCGCGCGAATAGTACCACCTTGTCAGACAGCAAAAAGCACAGGATAAAAGCCAGCGCGAAAGTGATCCCAATGCGGGGATTTCGGTGCCACTGGCGGAAATTGTATCCGGCCACAGAAAATGCCTGTTTCAGCTTCTTCATAGGTTCCTTAACCTCCTTCCGGCGGAATGCGTAAAGGCCAGAGAAACCGACACAGACAATATCAGCAGAAGACCGATGCCCCGGATTCCGGCAGCCGGATCCATCCACGCTTTGGGGTTTAGAAAAGCAATCCCTTTGAAATACCGTTCACTCAGAATGACAAGAACATAAAAGAAGATAAATGGGGCGGCGCAGGCCATATGCCTGCTGTCAGTCAATGCCGCTGCGGTCATGCCAACCAGCGACCAGAACGCCCCGGCAAAAAACAGAAGCACACAGCTTTTCAAAATCCAGCGGATTTCACCCAGCGAGACTGCCGGATCGGTCACGCCCGGCAGAAGGATAAGACCCGCAAGGATGCCGAAACACAGTATTCCGGTGACGGGAACCATCCCGCCGGATATAAAACAGGCTGCCAATTTGCCGGCTATGTAATTTGGACAGCCTGTCCGCGGCAAACAGGCCTTCAGGAATCCGCTGTGAAGATCGTCATAGTAAGAAGCTGTGAAGGGCAGCGCCGCCATAATCGGCAGCGCAAGCTGCATCGCATCAGAGGAGAGGGCCTGGCGAAGGACGGAAAGAAACAGGCCGTTTTCCCGTGGAGCAAGCCCTGTCCGTAATAGGCTGATCAGTGTTTCCAGGCAGGCTGAGAAAAGCGCCAGCACGGTTCCCAGCACGGCCAGGGGGAATCCGGCTGCGCAAAGTGCCTGCCTGAGATTTGTCCGGAGCACTTTCATGTCAATAGCCCGCCTTCACATCAATGACACTGCCGTCCACAGCGTTGACAGCAAGAATGATCCAGGGGGAGTGAGAAGTGAAATGCTCTCCGGAGAGATTTGTTCCATATTCTTCCGTACCATAGAATACCCAGGCCGGGACATACAGACCGGTTAAGCCGCCCCCGTCCCGGGTGCGCATCAGGTTCAGCTCCACGTTATGCACAGAAACAATCTCCTGGGCGGATTGTCCGCTGTCCTCCTCCAGCGCCGCGTTCTTTCCCTGATAAATCAGGGGAGCCATCTCCTCGAATATCCGGGATGCCTCGGCAAAGGTTAGAATTTGAACATCTTCATTCACCACATCCTCCAGGGTGACGGGAAAACTCCAGTACACGTTGGAGATGCCGCCGCTGTCAACGGTAACATAGATCCGCTCATAAAGCCAGGCAGGATTGGTGTCCTCCAGATAAAGGGAGGTGGAAGTGGTCGCGGCCACAGACGTGCCGTCAATTACCCGGGAATAGCAAAAGCGGTAGGCGCTGTACGAATCTTCCTGGGCAAGAGACCAATTTTCGTAGCGGCCGGCTTGGTTCCATGCGCCCCGAATCAGCTCCGTCTGAATCAGACGCGCGTCCACCCCGGCAGCCTGGAATAATCCGTCCGCCAGTGCTTTCGCATCTTCATAGGAATAGGTGCAGGAAAACGGCACGTCGCTGCCGTAAGGAACGGGGTCGTTAAAATCCGCCTGGGTGGGATCTGCGTTGTATTGATACCCGGTCTGGCTGGTATATTCCAGGCTGCTCCAAGCGTTATGATCCGTGAAGCTGAGAACCAGCAGGCTTTTCCCGCTGTCCGTTCTGGCATCCAAGTACTGGTATCCTCCCGTCCCGGTAACGGAGCTGTAAGTTCGGATTTGGTAAGCGCTGTCTGTGGGAACCTTTGGAATTTCATCCGGATAGCTTTCGTAGGAAGTCAGAATGCTGTCAAGAGCATCCTGCAAGTAATCAATCTGGTTTTCTTTGCGATCCGGAGCCAGCTCCGGATCCGCCTTCAGCTGTTCCAGCTGACTGCGGATTTCTTCCATGTCCTCGTCAGCCATGGACTTTGTATAGTACAGGTTGTCCCGGGCATACCAGGTGCTTTCTCCCTGGAAGAGGTAGTCATAAATTGCTGTGATTTGCTCCTGGGGAAATCCCTTGCAGCTTAACTGATACATGGGAATTCGGTCTGTGTCCGGAAGGACTACATCCGCCTCCGCCGAAATCGAGACCTTTCCGTCCGTTGACGTGTAACGAAAGGTGTAGTCCTTGGGCGTCTCTTCCTGAGCCTCCTGCAGGGATGTTCGGTTTTCCTCTTCAGAGGCAGCCTTTTCAATCAGCCGATCGTTATTTTTCTGAACCACAACAGGCGCTTCGGGGGCCTTTGCGCAAGCCGGCAGGCAGAGCATAGCTGCCAAACCCAGCAATACAATGCCGCTTCTCTTCATGGAAATCACTCCTTTCAAGGTGGCTCCATCATACTTCCCGGGCTGTTTTGGAGTCATCATGGAGTTGTAAAAGAGTTGTAAAAGTGCACCCCTCTCCCGGCGCGCTTTCCACCGTCAGGTCGGAACCGTGAAGAAGCGCAATCTGCCGGCAAAGGGACAAGCCCAAACCAAATCCCTCCTGGTTTCTGGAAGCATCCCCCTGATAAAACGGCTGCATGATTTTGTCCTGCATCTCCCTGGGAATGCCGCGCCCGTCATCCTGAACAGACAGAACCCCCTGAGCCATTGTGATTTGCAATGTCTTCGCGCCTGCTTTTCCGGCATTGTCGTATAGATTTGTGATCAGCATGACAAGCAGATCAAAGTCACCCAAAACAGTGGCGTTTCCCAAATCCACGTCAAGCCGGATTCCCTGCTTTTCTGCCATAGGCGAAAGAATCGCCAGAATCTGCGCCTGTAATTCCTCTGATTTTACAGGACTTAAAGAAACCCTTTGGTCGGTTATGGTAATCAATTCTGTTAATTTGGTATACAGCCGTTCCAGTCTGCGGCTTTCGCTTTCCATAAAGTTCAATGCCTCCGCCCGCTGCTCCCGATTCATCCGCATGTGCCTCAGCGCATAAGCATAACCGGAAATGGCGGTTACTGGGGTTCGCATTTCGTGAGACAGCGCGTGCAGGAGCATATTTTGCTCCCGGGCGGTCTTTTCCACCTGGTCAATGTGGTTCTGCACCGCTTCGGCCATGGCATTGAAGCTCTCCGCAACGGCGCCCACCTCATCCTTTCGCACCACGCAAATGCGTCCGGAGTAGTCACCGGCGGCAATGGCTTCCGCGTTCTGCTGCAAGACCCGAAGGGGGGAAAGGTTCTTGGTCAAAAAGAAGGCAATCAACAGTCCGGAAGCAAACGTAATGGCCAGGCCGATCAAAATACAGAATATGTGAAGCTGATTTACCTGATCCATTTGTTCTGTTACATCTCTGACTACGGAGATGAGGTATGTATCCCCAAGCAGCGGGTATTCATATCCAACTGCGCAATAGTATTTTCCCTCAATGGCACACATGCCGGAAAGGAATTCCGCATTGCCGATCAGGACAGGCTTTCCGCTTTCCAGAAAAAGCGCCTGGGGGGAAATGCCGGAGTTATTATATAGTTCCGTATCCTCCAGCTGGAGAACAATTTCGCTGCCTGCTTCGGTCTGTGACGAAAGAACCTGAAAAACATATCGAAGCGCGATGGCGTTTGCAGCGGAACCCATCTTTTTAAGCTGATCGGAAACCCGCTCCAGCAATGCCTGTTCCGCCCGGGCTGTCAAAGAAACGGCAGAGGCTTCCATGACCGTTCTGCTTGCGTTGACCATCAATGCGCAGCAGATCATAAGCGCGGAAACAAGCACAAGGAGCGTTCCCACTGTCAGCCTCAGGCATAAGGAATGTGGATGCTTCATTTAATCCACCTCCAAGCGGTATCCGATTTTCGGCACGCTGACAATGTTCAGCCCTGTCTTTTTCCGCAGCTGGGCCATGTGAACATCCACCGTGCGGGTGCCGCCTTCATAGCGGATGCCCCAGACTTCATGCAGCAGGCGATCCCTGCTCAGCGCCATATTTTTCTTCTTGGCCAGCAACAGCAGCAAGTCAAATTCCATCGGGGTCAAATTCAAATCGGATCCATTCCTGCTTACGGCGCGCTTTTTTGTATCTATGGTTACATTCCCCAGAACAATGCGCTCCTCAACGGTTCCGCGGCGTTCCAGCACCTTCTCCATCCTGACCAGCAGCTCCATCATCTCGAACGGCTTGACAATATAGTCCTCCGCTCCGCCGGTCAAGCCCCGCAGCTTGGCCTCGAGATCACCGCGCGCCGTAAGAAAAATCATGGGAATGCTGTGTGCACGCAGAGGCTCCAGCAGCGCGAATCCATCCACGTTGGGCATCATCACATCTACCAGTGCCAGATCCGCGCTACCGCCTTGGTTCAGCCAGTCGATTACCTGCTGCCCATCATATTTTGCCACGGTCTCATATCCCATAAGCTCCAGGTTCATGCAAAGCATTTTGTTAATCGCCAGCTCATCTTCCGCAATGAGGATTTTCCGCATAATACCACCCCTTTTTGTCATTATAGCACGCAATGAAACTGTGCGATGTAAAAGAGTTGTAAAAAGTTCCCATTGGTTTCCCTTTGCCTGCCGCATGGGGAAATCTCAGGGATACAGCATCCACAAATGCTTTGACAACTGCTGCACATTATGATAATGTACTTGCAGGAATCAGAATTTCTGCCTGTTATACTGTCTGAATCGCGGAAAAGCGGCTCCCTTTACCGCCATTGCGGAATTCAGACAGCAATCCGTCTGATCATGCTGCCGGTGCGCGGCGATCGGTTCTTCCGGCGCCGCAGGCGCCGGGAAAGCGTCATTTTTGAATGGGAGGTATTCCATGAAACCCACTTTGCAATGGCTGACAGACCCCACCGTATTCCAGGTGAATCGTTTGGCGGCGCACTCTGACCATGTGTGCTTCGCGCCCGGAGAAGATCTGACCCGGGGGGATTCCACTTCCCTGCGCCAGAGCCTGGACGGCCTGTGGCGGTTCGCCTGGAGCTCCTGCCCGGCAGAGCGCCCGGCGGACTTCTGGCGGGAGGACTTTGACGACGCCGGTTTCGGAACCATTCCAGTCCCCGGGCATATGGAACTGCAGGGCTACGGACAGATCCAGTACATCAACACCCTCTACCCCTGGGACGGCCGCAGCAATCTGCGTCCGCCGCAGATCGATTGGGACCGCACGGCCGTAGGCTCCTATGTGACCGTGTTCGACCTGGAGCCGGGGCTGCGGGAGAAGCGGGTGTGCATCAGCTTCCAGGGTGTGGAGCGGGCCTTTTACCTTTGGCTCAACGGCCATTTTATCGGCTACGGGGAGGACAGCTTCACCCCCTCGGACTTTGATTTGACGCCCTATATCCGGGAGAAGGGCAACCGGCTGTGTGTGGAGGTATACCAGCACAGCAGCGCCTCCTGGCTGGAGGATCAGGACTTTTTCCGGTTTACCGGCATTTTCCGCAGCGTGTATCTCTATGCCAAGCCGGAGAGCCATCTGGAGGATCTGTGGCTGCAGCCCCGGCTGGCGGAAGATCTGGTATCCGGCAGCCTGACCGTCCGGCTGAAGACCAGCGGCGCGGACTGCCGGATCCGCTGCCGGATCACGGATCCCCAGGGGCAGTTTCTTCTGGAGGAGGATCTGAATCTGACTAGGGAAGGGGAGCACCTGGTTTCTCAGGACCTTTCCTTCCCCCGGGTGCGTCCCTGGGATCACGGCGATCCTGCGCTGTATCACATTCTTCTGACCCTGTACACCGAACAGGGCAGGGCGGTGGAGGCCGTTCCCTACCGCTTCGGCTTCCGGCGGCTGGAACTGAAAGACAGGGTCATCCATCTCAACGGCAAGCGCCTGACCATCAACGGCGTCAACCGTCACGAGTGGAACCCCCGGACAGGGCGAACCATCGGCCCGGAGGATATGGCGCGGGCCATGGAAACCTTCCGCAAGAACAACATCAACGCCGTGCGCACCTGCCACTATCCCAACCAGAGCCTGTGGTATCACCTCTGCGATGAAAACGGCATTTACATGATGGACGAGGCCAATCTGGAAAGCCACGGCTCCTGGCAGAAGCTGGGAAAGGTGGAGCCCAGCTGGAATGTCCCCGGCAGTCTGCCCCAGTGGCGGGACTGCGTGGTGGATCGGGCAAAGTCCATGTTCGAGCGGGATAAGAACCACGTGTCCATTCTGTTCTGGTCCTGCGGCAACGAGTCCTACGCGGGCGCGGACATTCTGGCTATGGCGGACTTTTTCCGCGGCCGGGATCAAAGCCGCCTGGTTCACTATGAGGGGTGCTTCCACAACCGGGAATTCGACCAGATCTCCGACGTGGAGAGCCGGATGTACGCCAGCCCCGGCCAGATCCGGGCGTATCTGGAAAACGACCCCCAGAAGCCCTTCCTCCTGTGCGAATACATGCACGACATGGGCAACTCCCTGGGGGGCATGGAAAGCTATATCCGCCTGGGAGAGGAATTCCCCATGTATCAGGGCGGCTTCATCTGGGACTATATGGATCAAGCCCTGTGGCAGAAGAATGCCCTGGGGCAGGAGGTTCTGGGCTACGGCGGCGACTTTGGGGATCGGCAGACGGACTACGCCTTCAGCGGCAACGGCATTGTCTTTGCCGACGGCAGGGAGAAGCCCGCCATGCAGGAGGTTCGCTACTGGTACGCCTCCCCGAAAGAAAGACAGGCGCAGGACGAAGCCAATCGGAACGCCGCCAGGGCGCTGACTCCCCTTTCTCCCCGGGAGAGCCGCCCGCTCTCCATTGTGGAGGGAGACGGCGCCATGGGCGTCACCGGCGAGGGCTTTTCCATCCTCTTCTCCTATCCCGAAGGAGGGCCTGTCTCTCTGGTCTGCGGCGGCAGGGAATGGCTGTGGCGGGCGCCCCGGCCTGCCTACTGGCGCGCGCCTACGGAAAATGACATCGGCTGCGGCTTTGACGCCGAATCCGCCCTGTGGTCTGCTGTGGAGGCATTCCAGAAGTGTACGGACATGGAAATTCTGGAACAGTCGGAGCAGCGCTTTTCCATCCGCTTTGCCTACTCCGCGGCCGCAGTGCCGGGGCTGAAAACCGAAGTGACCTACACGGTTCACGGGGACGGCAGCCTGGATGTGAAGGCACAGTATTTCGGCGGGGAAAACCGGCCGGAGCTTCCTCTGTTCGGCCTGCGCTTTGCCACGCCGGTGCCTGTGGAGACCACTCAGTGGACGGGGCTGTCCGGGGAGACCTATCCCGACCGGAAGAAGGGCGGAGCCTTCGGCGTCCACCGGGAAGTTCCCCACATCCCCGATTATCTGGTGCCCCAGGAATGCGGCTGTCACATGGACACCTGGGAAACCAGTCTGCATATCGGGGAAAGCACCCTGACCATCCGCAAGCTGGACGAGCCCTATGCCTTCTCCGCCATTCCCTATACCCCCTGGCAGCTGCATCAGGCGTTCCATGCCTGGGAACTGCCCAAACCCGCCCGAACGGTGGTGACGCTTTGTAAAGCCATGCGGGGCGTCGGCGGGATCGACAGCTGGGGAGCCAATGTGGAGGAAGCCTGCCGGGTCAGCGCCGGGGAGGATATGGTCTTATCCTTCCGGTTCAGCCTCACTGTGTAAGGGAAACAGGCATGCTGCATAGCATATGAACAAAACAGCGCGCGGAGCGCCCTGAGAGCCTTTGGCTTTCAGGGCGCTTCGCGCGCTGTTTCCATAAATCAATCCTCCGAGGAGAATGCCGGAATTTCTGATACTATTTTCTTATATGCTTATCGACTTTATGCAGCAAAGGAAATTTCTGTGCCCTATATTGGTACAGACGTTCCCCATCCAAAAGGTTGGCCTTATCGCCATGGTCTGAAATCCAATACAAACAATCTTCTGTCCAGCACAATCTGAACGAGAAGCGCGCCGGGAGGGGTCCGGGGAGGGCGGCTTTGGGAGCGGGAGCGAAGGAACCTCTGAATAAATCGTCTTCGGCGGAATG
>CALXDT010000080.1 GCA_944387125.1 uncultured Oscillospiraceae bacterium
CCCAGCCGGCATTGTCAAAGAACGCGCCGGCAAACAGAGAGATCACCGGGATCTTGGCGCCGCAGGGCATAAAGGGAGCGAGCATGGCGGTAGCCCGGCGCTCCCGCTCGTTGCGGATGGTACGGCTGGCCATGATGCCGGGGACGGCGCAGCCGATGGTGATAACAAAAGGAATGACGGATTTGCCGGACAGACCCACCTTTTTGAAAATGGGGTCAAGAACCACTGCTACACGGGACATATAGCCGCAGTCTTCCAACAGGGCAATGAGGAAGTACATGACCATAACCAGAGGCAGGAAGCCGATGACCGCGATAACGCCGCCGATGACACCATCCACCAGCAGGGCAGACAGCAGGGGATTGGCGTTCTCCAGCAGGCCGCCCACCCAGCCCTGGAATCCTTCCAGAAGCGTAACCAGACCGGGGATGGTGGTGCCGTCTTCAAATTCATACCCCTCGGCAATCCAGGTGCCAAGCCAGGTCTGGGAGATCTGGAACACCAGGAACATAACCGCGGCGAAGATGGGGATGCCCAGCCACTTGTTGGTGAGAATCGCGTCCAGCTTATCTCCGAAGTTCCTGTCCTTGGTCAGAATCTTCCGGGTCTCCACCGCCTGAACGATGGCGTTGACATATTCGAAGCGTTTCCGATCCGCCGCTTCTACCACAGTCTTGTCGGTCAGGTCGATGTCACCCTGATAGTAGGGAGCCTTCTGCTCCAGGCCATATTGGGCGGCGGCGGTCTCCATCAGCGTTTTCAGGCCTTCTCCGGAGGTGGAAACGGTATCAACCACCGGGCAGCCCAGCTTCTTGGAAAGAAGCGCCGTGTCAATCCGGGTTTCTTTCTTTTCGTTGATGTCGCTTTTATTCAGCGCTACCACAACGGGAATGCCCAGTTCCAGCAGCTGGGTGGTGAAGAACAGGCTGCGGCTGAGGTTGGTGGCGTCCACAATGTTGATGATCACATCGGGATTTTCCTTCTTCACATAGTGGCTGGTGATGCTCTCCTCGCTGGTGAAGGGGGACATGGAGTATGCGCCGGGCAGGTCTACGGCAATGATTTGCTGCTGGCCGTCATAGTACGACCGCTTAACCGGGTGCTCCTTCTTGTCCACGGTAACGCCCGCCCAGTTACCAACCTTTTCATTGCGCCCGGTAAGCGCGTTGTACATGGTGGTTTTGCCGGAATTGGGATTTCCCGTTAATGCGATTCTCATCTCAAATTCCTCCTCTTGATCCTTCAAAAATTATATATGATCGATCCTTGCGGATAAATCGACATGTAAAGGTTAGCGAACGCTAACTATATGCCGCTAAAAATAGCAGAGTTGGGCTCTGCTATTTTGATGCCGGGAACTTAAACCACAATGGCGCTTGCCAGTTGATGGTCGATATTGTACCTGGCATCCTTAATGGAGACCACACAGCTGTTTTTCAAATGGGAAACCACCGTGATCTTTTCGCCGCTGTAGCACCCCAGAGAAAACAGAAATGCGTTCAGTTCCTCGTCATCTGTATGGATCTGCCGAATGACATATTCTTCTCCCGCAATCGCATTTTTCAAAGTCATTTTGATCCTAGGCTCACTTTCCATGGCGCTGTGTGCGCAAAGACCCAGCGCGAGATTGATTAGCAATCGCTAACTATAGTTCTTTAAAAGAAGTTAGCAAAGACTAACCATGGACAGTATATACCAGCAGCATCGATTTGTCAATAGCTTCCGAAAAAAATGATTCCATTTTTTTGAAAGAATTTCCGGCTTGGGAACAGAGCCCCATTTTTCAAGACAAACCGGATGCATGTTCTGAGCAAGGCTGTAAATGTCTGCTGCGTCAATCGTACACGGCGGAATGCCGGAGCGTTTGCCCATCCCCGCAGTTCAAAAAGTGGGAAAGCCATAAGGGCTTCTCCACTTTTTGAAGGTTTCGCTGCGCCGCAATTGCAACCATCGCCGCTTGCGGAGATTCCCTAATACGCAGATTGCCAAACAAGATGGCGGATTATGTGCGGATCCGGCTTCTCCGGTGAAAGCGAAGGCAGCGAGGGCATAACATAGCGGGTTTGTACACTTAAAGAGGATGCGTAAACAGCAACTTCCACTGCGGCATCCAAAGGAAGCCCCTGGCACACAGACGCGGCAAGAGCGCCGTTAAAACAGTCACCTGCGCCGGTGGTATCCGCGGCAGTGACAGCGGGGGCGTCAAAAAGAGTACCAGTCTGCCGATCCCACAGCAATGCACCACGGCTTCCTAATGTTACGACGGTAACAGGAAAATTCTGCCGCTTTAAGGCCTCGCAAAACTGAATGGGCGTGCTTTCCTGCGAGATGCCCAATAAAGTGGCAGCTTCTTGCGCATTGGGGGTCAGCAGACAGCATTTTTTCAACCATTCCAACGGAACGTTTTTTGCCGGAGCAGGATTCAAAACCACTGGAATGGCATTGCTCAGGGCAATCTCCAGCGCCGCCAATGTCGCCTCCCAGGGACATTCCAATCCCAAAAGCAGCATATCACAAGCGCACAGGGCAGTCTCCTGAGAGCGAATGAAGTCTTCAGACAGATGGGCAGCAGCTCCTGAGAATACGCTTACGCGGTTTTCTCCCTGCTTGTCCGTTAAAATGCACGCATAGGCGGAGGGAATACCTGGGTGGGTTTCCAGGCAGGGGGTCAGCCCTTCCTGGGTCAGGAAGCTATAACACAGCCGTCCGGTTTCGTCATCGCCCACTGCGCCGAAGAAGGAGGCATCCACTCCCATGCGTTTGGCTGCCACAGCTTGATTGACGGCCTTTCCACCTATTTCGGAATACAGATGGCTGGCGTGCACGGTCTCTCCCGGAAGGTGAAAATGATCTACTTGCAGGAAAACGGACATTCCTGCCAGACCTATCGCACCGATTCTTGGTTTGCCCATCCTGATTTCCTCCTTACAGATGTGGAATGCGGTGTTGATACCGCTGTACCAGATGCTGATTGCGCTCTGCGCCGCCTGGGACATTGCCGCTGAGATAAATAGGAACATCCGCGCCGTGATCCAGGGCAAGCTGGGCAACGCTGCTGCTGATGGTGTGCGCAGTGGCGTTCGCCTGGGGACAATACCTGTTCGCCTTTTTGGCCCGGTTCAAAACTTCACTGAAAGAAGCTGTAAAAAATTCCCTGCTGCTGATGATTGCCTATCTGCCAAAATCTGTGATGATGGTGATCATGTGGACTGCAGCGGCGGCATCCTTCTCCGGAAATCTGGTTTTATCTATTGCAATGGTTTTCTGGCCAATGATGGGCTTTGCTGTGTTGACACTGGGATGCTCATATTTTCTGCGAAAGATTATTGATTCCATCACCTCTGAGGGAAGTGACCCTCTGGAAAATACAGACTACAAAACCAATGAATGATAGGAGAGAACAGTATGGATAAATCGAATACCAACTCCTTCCGGGATTACTTCAAGGGTCTGTGCATGAAGATTGCCAGGAATACTGAGGTGGATGGTTTTTTCTGGGATGAGCCCCACTATGCCTACCCCAAGTCCTATGCCTCCATGACCGGCGGCGCCGGTGACGACTGGGCTTGCCGCTGCCCTGAGTGCATGAAAAAATTCGAGGCATATTACGGATATGAAATGCCCAAGTTTATGAACGACGATGTGAAGCAGTTCCGTTGGCGGGAAGCTCTGGAAACCCTGGAGATCGTCTCCAAGGCGCTGAAGGAGTATAATCCCAAGCTGGAGATCACCTGCTGTGTCCATGCAACCCTGAACAGCTACTATGTTACGGAACTGCGGGGATACGACAATTGGGAGATGGTGGCGGCCTGCCCCTACTTCGACGTTTTCTCCACCACCATCATCAATTGGAGCCTGCCTGAGAGCTTCTTCCAGGAGATCACCGAGCGTACGGTGGCTATGGCTAAGAAGTATGGTAAACAGTCTGAACGTTGGCTCATGGGCTACAACAAGCGTCCCGATGATTTCAAACAAATTGACAAGGTTGTTGATCTGTACGAGTCTTTGGGTGTTGACCGGTTGGCAACATGGACCTACCGGGGCGGTTACGGCACCTCCGTCGCGGCCAAGGATTCTATTGAACTGTGGGACAATATCGGCAGAAACTATATGCGTGTTCTGAAAAAGGATGAGTAATATTTACGCATAGTTTTCTGATATATACGGCATCAACAGCTTCTTCATTTGCTTCTTTCTACTCCTTGGATGCAGGCGGCGGTTACGTCGTCTGCATCCGCCTTTTATGAGCAAATATAATGGACCGATGGTAAATGCGCATCATGGGCACCATATTCCTGCGTTTGCCTGCTTCCTGCAGAGCAAAACCGCCCAGATGAAACCATAAGATAAGAGGTTGTAAAAAAAAGGCGAATTGCAATAGCAAGTTGCAATAGTTTTGACAAGTGACGATCTTTTTGAGGGCGGTTTGTTCTTCCGGAGGGAGGGGCGAAGCCCCGACCGGAGGAAGAACAAACGGCACGACAGAAAATTTTGTGTAAGCGAATTTCGACAAACTCAAGAATATCACATTTGCAATGTGCAGGATTGGGGCTTATTCCCCTTGTCCACTACTCTCCCGGGAGGTTGGGACGGTATGCGCGCCGCTTG
>CALXDT010000081.1 GCA_944387125.1 uncultured Oscillospiraceae bacterium
ATCGGCAAGAGCGGGTGCCGAGAGAATTTGGCACAGCCGAACCTTCAAAAAGTGGAGGAATCCTGTATGGATTTCCCACTTTTTGAAGGGCACGGATGGGGCAAAAGATCCGGCATTCCGCCGAAGAGGATTTCAGCGGAGTTTCCTGAATTCAGGCGCGTATCCATGTGTATTTTGGATGATGCGGCGCACCGCATCATCCAAACAGGTGCAAGATGTTTCCGCTTTTCAGCACACATTAATTTGCCACATACATCTGTTTGTAAGGGTTGTTGGTGTCCGGCGTTACCAGGGTGAAGGGGACGGAGAGCACCTCCTGGAGGTCGAAGCCGAAGATCCGGCAGTACCGGATCAGCTCCGGCTCAATGGCTGCCAGATCCGCCGCTCCGGCGGGGCGGACACAGAGCCCTCCGGGGAAGCGGATGTCCGACACGTCCCCCCGGAGGAACATCTTTCCTCCGTGCATTCCGGTGCAGGGGAAATTGCTTACCAGGCGCTTTCCCCCGCTGTTCAGTCCCAGCACCGCAATGATGCCTCCGGCCTGGTACTCCCCCAGGAAGCTGCCGGCGGTGCCGCCGATGATCATGACCGGCACCTTGTTCCGGTACTCCTTCATGTGGATCCCTGCCCGGTATCCCGCGTCGCCTTTGACATAGATCCGGCCGCCCCGCATGGCGTAGCCCGCGGCGTCGCCGATGCTGCCGTGGATCACAATGGCGCCGTCGTTCATGGTATCGCCCACCGCGTCCTGGGCGTTGCCCAGCACCTCAATGGTGGCGCCGTTGAGGTATGCGCCCAGGGCGTTGCCCGGAACGCCCTCGATGGTGATGGCCTTATCCTGCATCCCCGCGGCAATGAACCGCTGGCCCAGGCAGCCCACGATCCGGCACCGGCTGCCGCTGAGGCGCAGCTGCTGATTCAGATTTTGAAAGTCCAGATTCTTCGCGTTCAATACCATAATGACACCTCGCTTGCAAATTTCCCCTCCGCCGCCGGGCAGGGAATCGGATCCTCCCCATCCACCCAGACGCGGGGGCGGATGGTTCTCCCCGCTAACGCCTTGACCATATGGACGCACCTCTCATTCACCGGCATGGAGTATGCCCAGGATCTCCAGCTCCTTGTCCGTCAGGCCGACGCCCCGGAGCATCAGCCGGTTGCCCCGCAGGGCTTCAATGGAATTGATGCCCATGCCGCCCATCAGCTCCTTGATCTCATGCTGCCAGGCGGTCATCAGGTTTACCAGCCGCCGGCTGCCGATTTCCGGGTTCAGCCGCTCCACCAGATCCGGCCGCTGGGTGGCGATGCCCCAGTTGCACTTGCCGGTGTGGCAGGTGCGGCACAGGTGGCAGCCCATGGCCAGCAGGGCGGCGGTGGCCACATAGCAGGCGTCGGCCCCCAGGGCAATGGCCTTGACCACGTCCGCGGAGCTGCGGATGCTGCCGCCTGCCACCAGGGAAACCTGGCTGCGGATGCCCTCCTCCCGGAGCCGCTGATCCACCGCCGCCAGCGCCAGTTCGATGGGGATGCCCACGTTGTTCCGGATCCGGGTGGGCGCCGCGCCGGTGCCGCCCCGGAAGCCGTCGATGGCGATGATGTCCGCGCCGCTGCGGGCGATGCCGCTGGCAATGGCGGCAATGTTATGGACGGCGGCCACCTTGACGATCACGGGCTTTTTGTATTCCGTGGCCTCCTTTAACGAGTAGACCAGCTGCCGCAGGTCTTCAATGGAATAGATGTCGTGGTGGGGGGCGGGGGAGATGGCGTCGGAGCCTTCCGGAATCATCCGGGTTCGGGACACGTCCCCTACAATTTTGGCCCCGGGCAGGTGCCCGCCGATGCCAGGCTTGGCGCCCTGCCCCATTTTGATCTCCACCGCCGCGCCGGCGTCCAGGTACGCCCGGTGGACGCCGAACCGGCCGGAGGCCACCTGAACAATGGTGTTTTCCCCGTAGCAGTAGAAATCCTCGTGGAGGCCGCCTTCGCCGGTGTTGTACAGGATCCCCAGCTGCCGGGCGGCCAGGGCCAGGGACTTGTGGGCGTTGTAGCTGATGGAGCCGTAGCTCATGGCGGAGAACATCACCGGCATGCTCAGCTCCAGCTGGGGCTCCAGGCGGCAGGTGAGGCGCCCCTGGGCGTCCCGTTCCGCCAGCGCGGGCTTTTTCCCCAAAAAGACCCTGGTTTCCATCGGCTCCCGCAGGGGGTCGATGGAGGGGTTTGTCACCTGGGAGGCGTTGAGCAGAATCTTATCCCAGTACACCGGGAAAGGCTTGGGATTGCCCATGGAGGACAGCAGCACGCCGCCGCTGCCCGCCTGCTTATACAGCTCCTGAATGGTGCCGTGGCTCCAATTGGCGTTTTCCCGGAGGCGGCAGCCGCTGCTGACAATCTTCAGGGCTCGGGTGGGGCAGAGGCTGACGCACCGCTGGCAGTTGACGCACTTGCTCTCGTCGGAAAGCATCAGCCCCAGCTGCGGGTCGAACCGGTGGACTTCGTTGGCGCACTGGCGCTCACAGACCCGGCAGGCGATGCACCGGCTTTCCGCCCGGATCACTTCAAATTCCGGATAGATAAAATCGATTCCCATCAGAATTCCCCCTCCTTTACCGTTACAATGACCGCCTCTCCCCCGGCGGGGGCGTGGATGTTTTCCGCGTCCGGCTCCATGGCCCGGATCGCCGCTTCCTCGCTGGCGATGAATACCAGATCGTCCTTTTCCCCCGTGACCATGGAGCGCAGCTTCAGCCGGTCGTTCAGCGCCATCAATCCGCCGTTGAAGCCCAGGATGATGGAGAACGGGCCGGTGATCAGCAGGCTGGGAAAGACGGTGCGCAGGTAGGTCAGCCGCTGCCGCTCCCCGGGATCCGGGTTGGCGGCGATGGTGCTCCAGAAGGGGGCGGCCACCACGTTGGCCGCGTCCTCCAGGGACAGCTTCTGCACCCGCAGCAGATAGTCCATGATGTAGGCGATGGCCTCGGTGTCGGTCTGGAGCGTGCAGGCGTAGCCGAACATCTCAATAAAGCGGCGGTTTGCGTCATAGCTGGAGATCTCGCCGTTGTGGACCACCGAATAGTCCAGCAGGGCGAAGGGGTGGGCGCCGCCCCACCAGCCGGGGGTGTTGGTGGGATA
>CALXDT010000082.1 GCA_944387125.1 uncultured Oscillospiraceae bacterium
AAAGTAGCCCGGGACGATGTGATGCTGAAGCTGGCCCAGCGCTACCCCGGTTACGGTTTTGAGATTCACAAAGGCTACGGCACCCGGGCGCACTATGACGCATTGCGGGAACTGGGGGCGTCGCCTGTCCACCGCAAGAGCTTTTTGAGGAAATTTTATGCAGGATCGTAAGCTCTTCGGCGCCTGGGGGGAGACGGTGGCAGGGGAGTACCTGCGGAAAAAGCACTATAAGCTCCTGGCGCTGAATTACTGCAGCCGCTTTGGAGAGATCGATCTCATTGCCAGAAGCGGCAAATACATTGTATTTGTGGAAGTCAAGCTGCGCAAAAGCGCGAATTTCGCCCAGGCCAGGGACTATGTGGACAGAAGAAAGCAGGAGCGGATCCGCGCCACCGCGTCGATCTATCTGTCCCAGAATCCAACGAAGCTGCAGCCGCGGTTTGACGTAATTGAAATATACGCTCCGGAGGGGGTTCAGACGCCCCGTCCGGAAATCTGCCACTTGGAGGATGCCTTCCAATGAACCTTTCCGTTTTTGATTTTCACTGCGACACTGCCCTGGCGCTTCTGGGAGAAGACCGGAATCAGGCGGGCAGCTTGAAGAAAAACAAATATCACATCGATTTGGAGCGGGCTTCCGTTTTGGACGGATATGCCCAATGCTTTGCCTGCTTTACCACGCCCTTGGAGGCGGAAATTCCGCCGGTGGTGCTGTTTGAACGGGAGCTGGCCTCGATCCAGAGGGAGATCGCGAAAAACAGCTCCCGGATGGCTCTGGCCTATACCCCGGATCAGATCCGGGAAAACCGGGAAAAGGGGAAGTTCTCCGCAATTTTGACCCTGGAGGGCACCGCCGGCATCGGCTATGATCCTGCCCTGCTGGAAGATCTGTGGAACATCGGCTTCCGGATTACCAGTCTGGGCTGGAATGAACAGAATCCGCTGACCGGATCCCATCTGACCGGCGGCGGACTGACAGACCGGGGCAGGGAATTTGTCAGAGAAGCCCAGCGGCTGGGGATGCTGGTGGATGTGAGCCATATCAGCGACGAAGGCTTCTGGGACATGATCGACATTGCCCAAGGGCCTGTGATAGCCACCCACTCCAACAGCCGGCAGGTTTGGAATCACAGCCGGAACCTGACGGACGATATGTTCCGCGCCATTGTCCGCACCGGCGGCGTGGCCGGCTGCAACGTCTGCGGGGAGTTCCTGGGGGAAGCGCCGACGGTGGATACTCTGTGCGACCATATTTTTCACTATTTGGAACTGGATCCCACCGGAAAACACATTGCGCTGGGCGGCGATCTGGACGGTGTGGAGCATCTGCCCCAGGGCTTTACCGGTGTGGAAAGCTGGACGGCTGTAGCCCGGCGGCTTCAGGAGCGGGGGCTGGACGAACAGACATCCATGGACATATTCTGGAACAATGCCATTGGAGTGATGGAACTTGCTGTATATAACCACGCGAAATGATCAAGAAACCTATACTTCCCATCGGGCCCTGGAAGGCAGCCGCAGTCCTGACGGAGGGATGTACCTGCCGTTTCACCAGCCAAAATTTACCGGGGAGGAACTGGAGCAGATGCTGTGTCAGTCTGCCAATTCCTGTATCGCCCAGGTGCTGAATCGGCTGTTTTCCTCGGAACTGACCGGCTGGGATCTGGATTTTTCCATGGGACGCCGGCCTGTGGCGCTGCACGCCTTGGGGCATCGGATCACTGTTGGGGAGATCTGGCACAATTCCCAGGGGAATTACGAATACCTGGTCAGAGAACTGACTGCCCGGCTTTTGGGAACCTGGGAGCAGACCCCGGGGGACTGGCCGCGGATCGCGGTGAACACGGCGGTGATCTTTGCCCTGTTTGGGGAACGGAGAAAAGCCGGCTGGACGGATCCGGCGGATGTGGCTGTGGTGGCCGGGGACTTCTCCTGGCCTGTCAGCGTCTGGTATGCCCGCCAATGGGGGCTGAATGTGGGGCAGATTATCTGCTGCTGCAATGAGAACAACAGCCTGTGGGAGCTGTTCCACCAGGGGCAGCTGCGCACCGACGGGGTTTCCGTTCCCACCGGAATTCCCATGGCGGATGTAGCTCTGCCCGCAGGTCTGGAACGGCTGATTTATCACTGTGCGGGGACTGAGGAAACGGAACGCTATCTGGACGCCTGCCGCCGGGGAAAGCCCTACTGCCCGGATGATGCGGTGCTTGAAAAAATGCGCCGGGGCATTTCCGTCCATGTGGTCAGCAGCACCCGGGTGGGTTCCATGATCCGCAATGTGAACAACACCTACGGCTACCGGCTTTCTGCCGACGCGGCTTTGGCCTATGGCGGCGTGATGGATCACCGGGCCAAGGGCGGTCAGTATCGCCCCTGCCTGATCCTCAGCGGAGAAAACCCGAAGGGAAATACCGTATAAATAAGTCAGAAAGGAGGTGCCCCATGGCGCTGTATGCCATTGGAGACCTGCATCTGTGCCTGGGAGCACCGAAGCCTATGGACGTGTTCGGCGGGGCATGGGTGGGATATATGGAAAAGCTCCAGGCGGGAATGTCCCGCATCCGGCCGGAAGATACCACGGTGCTCATGGGGGATCTCAGCTGGGCGCTGGATCTGCCGGGGGCTCAGGCGGACTTTGCCTGGATCAACCGGATTCCCGGGCGGAAAATCCTGCTCAAAGGCAACCACGATTATTGGTGGAGCACTGCCGCCAAATTCGAGAAATTCTGCCGGGAGCATGGCTTTGAGAACATGCACCTGCTGAACAACAACTGCTACCAATACGGCGACTATGCCATCTGCGGCACCCGGGGATGGTTTTTTGAGGAGGAGCGCTCCGGTGCGCAGGATGAAAAGGTGTTCCGCCGGGAGCTGCTGCGGCTGGAGGCCTCTCTGAAAGCGGCAGGCGACCGCCCCAAGCTGGTGTTCCTCCACTATCCCCCCCGCTACAAGGGCTATACCTGCCCGGAAATTCTGGCGCTGCTGGAGCAATACGCGGTTCGCCGCTGCTTTTACGGCCATCTTCACGGAGCCAGCCGGAAGCTGGCGATGGAGGGCTTGTGGGACGGGGTGGAATATCAGCTGCTTTCTGCGGATCACCTGGATTTTTCACCGTTTACAGTAATTTTATAAAAGAATTTTCAGAAAAACTATGGACAAAACCCTTCTGTTCTGGTAAAATAAATCGGCTATGTAAAAATATACAATGGTGTCGCTGTGCGAACCAATTTAGGAGGATTACAGAAACATGATCGTTAAGAGCACTGAGAGAAAGGGCAATGAAGCCACCATCGTCGTGGAGATCGACAAGGAGCTGATGGAGTCCGGCGTCAACAAGGCGTATATGAAGGCGCGCAAGAGCATCCAGATTCCCGGTTTCCGTAAGGGCAAGGCTCCCCGGAAGATGGTGGAGGCCATGTACGGCGCTCACGTTTTCTACGAAGACGGACTGGAAGAAATCTTCCCCGAGATCTATGATTTCGCTGTTGCCAAGCAGGAGGGCTTTAAGGCAATCGGCCGTCCCAGCCTGACCGATATGCAGATCAGCGAGGAGAACATCGTTACCCTGACGCTGACCACGGAGGTCTACCCCGAGGTCACGCTGGGTCAGTACAAGGGACTGGAAGTGGAGAAGGCGGAGGCCGCTGTTTCCGACGAGCAGGTGCAGGCCGAGCTGGATCGGATGGCGCAGAATGTGGCTTCCACGGAGACTGTGGAGCGTCCCGCGCAGATGGGCGACACTGCCAACATCAACTTTGAGGGCTTTGACAACGGCGTGCCCTTCGATGGCGGCAAGGGCGAGAACTTCGATCTGAAGCTGGGCTCCGGTCAGTTCATTCCCGGCTTTGAAGAGCAGGTGGTGGGTATGACCGCCGGCGAGGAGAAGGATCTGAACGTGACCTTCCCCGAGGACTACCAGGCGGAGCTGGCCGGCAAGGCTGTGGTGTTCCATGTGAAGCTGAACAAGGTCACTGTGACCAATGTGCCTGAGCTGGACGATGAGTTCGCCAAGGACGTTTCCGAGTTTGATACCCTGGATGAGCTGAAGGCCGATATCCGCGCCAAGGCTCTGGAGCAGGCCCAGAAGCAGATCCAGTCCGCTTTCGAGCAGGCTGCCGTGGAGAAGGCCGCTGAGAATACCCAGGTGGATATGCCCAAGGCTCTGGTGGAGGCTGAGCTGGATACCCAGATGGAACGCTTTGCTTACCAGCTGCAGATGAGCGGCTACTCCATGGAGCAGTATGCGCAGATGATGGGCGGCGATGTAAACACCATGCGCAGCGCCTTCCGCCCCGCCGCTGAGAAGCAGGCCAAAATCAGCGTGACCCTGGAGAAGATCGTGGAGGCCGAGGGTCTGGCTGTCACCGACGAAGAAATCGAAGAAGAGTTCCGTTCCCTGGCTGAGCAGTATCAGCTGGAGGTGGACAAGGTCAAGGAAATGGTTCCTATGGATGAAATCACCGGCAGCCTGACCACCCGCAAGGCTGTGAAGCTGATTGCCGAGTCCGCTGTGGCTGTTGCCCCCAAGGCGGAGGAGAAGACCGGGGAAACCACCGAAGCGTAACCACTTTGCGCCAGGAGGAATAACCTTCTGCATCAATGGTTAGAATGTTTCAAACCCCTTTGAAAGGAGACATCACCATGAGTTTAGTCCCATATGTTGTGGAGCAGACCAGCCGGGGAGAGCGCAGCTATGACATTTTTTCCCGCCTGCTCAATGACCGCATTATTTTCCTGTCCGAGGAAGTGAACGACACCACCGCCTCTTTGGTGGTTGCCCAGCTGCTGTACCTGGAGGCGCAGGATCCGGATAAGGATATCCAGTTTTATATCAACAGTCCCGGCGGCAGCGTGACAGCCGGTATGGCCATCTATGACACCATGCAGTACATCAAGTGCGATGTGGCTACCATCTGCGTGGGCATGGCTGCTTCCATGGGCGCGTTTTTGCTCAGCGCGGGCGCCAAGGGAAAGCGTCTGGCACTGCCCAACGCGGAGATCATGATCCACCAGCCCTCTGCGGGTACCCAGGGTCAGATTACCGATATGGCCATCCACCTGAAGCGTCTGGAGACCATCAAGGCGCGGATGAACCGGATTCTGGCGCAGAACACCGGCAGAAGCGTGGAAGAAGTCACGGCTGCCTGCGAACGGGACAACTTTATGTCTGCTGAGGAGGCATTGGCCTTCGGCCTGATCGATCGGGTGCTGGAACACCATTAACGTAAATCATAAGAAATGAGGTACCGGGTTTATGCCTAAAAAGACGGAGCAGCCCATTCGGTGCAGCTTCTGCGGAAAGCGAGAAAACCAGGCATCCCGGCTGATAGCCGGACCTGGGGTGTATATTTGCAGCGATTGTGTAGCCACTTGCAGCGCTTTGCTGGGCGAGGAGTATGACTTCGGATCCACGGAGAACCTGCCGGCTCCCGAGAAGCTCCCCACCCCCAAAGAGATCAAGTCCTTCATGGATCGCTATATTATCGGCCAGGATGATGCCAAGGTCGCGCTGTCCGTTGCGGTATATAACCACTATAAGCGCATATATTTCGGCGCGGATTCTGAGGTGGAGCTGCAGAAAAGCAACATACTCCTCATTGGCCCCACAGGCAGCGGGAAAACCCTGTTTGCCCAGACCCTGGCCAGGATCCTCAATGTTCCCTTTGCCATCGCTGACGCAACCACCCTGACTGAGGCGGGCTATGTGGGCGATGATGTGGAGAACATCCTTCTGCGTCTGCTGCAGGCTGCGGATTTTGACGTGGAGCTGGCACAGCGGGGCATTATCTACATTGACGAAATGGACAAAATTGCCCGGAAAAGTGAGAACACATCCATTACCCGGGACGTGTCCGGTGAAGGCGTGCAGCAGGCGCTGCTGAAAATCCTGGAAGGTACCGTTGCCAACGTACCGCCCCAGGGCGGTCGGAAGCATCCCCAGCAGGAAATGATTCAGATCGATACCACCAACATTCTGTTTATCTGCGGCGGCGCTTTCGACGGTCTGGATAAGATCATTGAAAAGCGCACGGATAAAAGCGCCATCGGCTTTGATGCGCCGGTTCAGAGCCGCAGCAAGCGGGATGTGGGGCACCTGCTGAGCCAGGTGGAACCGGACGATCTGCTGAAATTCGGCATCATACCGGAGCTGGTGGGGCGCATGCCTGTGATCACCACCTTGCAGAGTCTGACCCAGAACGATCTGGTTCGGATCCTGGTGGAGCCCAAGAATGCCCTGGTCAAGCAGTACAAGTCCCTGCTGGAGATGGACGGGGTAGAGCTGGAGATATCCGATGAAGCGCTGCTGGATATCGCCCAGAAAGCCTTGGATCGCCAGATCGGCGCCAGAGGTCTTCGGGCGATTATGGAGAAGATTATGACCAGCATCATGTTCCTGATTCCCTCGGATTTATCCATCAAAAAGGTGGTCATCACCCCGGAAGCCGTTGAAGGCGGATCCCCGGTCATTACGCGGGATCCTGCCAAGCCCAGAGAAAAGCTCTCTGGCAGAAGATAACCTTTGAGGGGGTAGGATTCCTACCCCCTTTTTTCCCTAGAAGGAGGGAGCTTTCCTTGACTGAAACAATGTATGCCGGAAAAATGCCTATCCTGGCTCTTCGGGGTCTGGCAATTTTTCCAGAACAGACCGTCCACTTTGAAGTGGGGAGAACCAAGTCTGTCCTTGCCCTGGAGGCCGCCATGCAGACGGATCAGAATCTGTTTCTGGTTCCGCAAAAGGATCTGCTGGTGGACGACCCCAGGCTGCAGGATCTGTATCCCATCGGCACCGTAGCGAAGGTCAAGCAGGTGCTGAAAACCCAGGGGGAGAATCTGCGGGTTCTTGTCACCGGCATTTGCCGGGGTAAGATCACAGAGCTGCAGCAGAGCGACCCGTACCTGTCCGGCGTTGTGGAGGCGGTGCCCATTCCGGAGACCGGCAACAGCCTCCGCTCCCATGCCCTGCGCCGGGAAGCCAATTCTCTGTACGGGCTGTACCTGCAGATGTCTGACCACTCGGCGCAAACCGTCCGTCTGCGGATGATGGCCAGTGACAGCGACGGTTTTATTGCCGACGCCATTGCCCAGAATTCCGGCATTGATTTCCCGGAGAAGGCCAAGCTGCTGTGCCAGCTGAATCCGACCAAGCGTCTGGAAACAGCCGTCCGGCTGCTGCGCCAGGAGATGGAGATGCTGCGGCTGGAATCGGATATCCAGGAAAAGACACGCTATGCCATCGACCAGAACCAGAAGGACTATTATCTGCGGGAGCAGATGAAGGTCATTCAGGAGGAATTGGGAGAAGGGGACGAGGAAAGCGAGTTTGAGGCCTATGCCAATGGTATTCGGGCGCTGCATCTGGAACCGGAGCATGAGAAGAAGCTGCTGAAGGATGTGGATCGGCTGAAAAAGCAGCCCTTTGGATCCTCCGAAGGCGCTGTTCTCCGCAATTATCTGGACACCGTTCTGGAGCTTCCCTGGAATGTCAGGACAAAAGAGCGGGTGGATGTGGCCGCGGCCAAAAAAATCCTGGAGCATGACCATTACGGCATGGAGAAAGTGAAGGAGCGGATCCTTCAGTCCATTGCCGTGCGGCAGATGGCGCCGGATATGCCCCCGCAGATTCTGTGCCTGGTAGGACCTCCCGGTGTGGGAAAAACTTCCATTTCCTACTCCATCGCCAGGAGCCTGAACCGGAAAATGGCGCGGATCTCTCTGGGCGGCGTTCACGATGAGGCGGATATTCGGGGGCATCGGAAGACCTATGTGGGCGCCATGCCCGGCCGGATCATTGCCGCTTTGACCCAGGCCGGCAGCTCCAACCCGGTTCTGCTCCTGGACGAGATTGATAAAATGGGCTCTGACTACCGGGGCGACCCCAGCGCCGCGCTGCTGGAGGTTCTGGACGCTGAGCAGAACCATACCTATCGGGATCACTATTTGGAGATTCCCTACGACCTGTCCGATGTGCTGTTTATTACCACGGCCAATACCCTGGATACGGTGCCCCGGCCTCTGCTGGATCGTATGGAGATCATTGAGCTGGGCTCCTACACCGATGAGGAAAAGGTGATGATCGCCAAAAATCACCTGATTCCTAAGCAGATGAAAAAGCACGGTTTGAAAAAGACCCAGCTGCGGATTACCGATGACGCGGTGCGGGAGATCATCTCCTGCTATACCCGGGAGTCCGGCGTCCGCAGCCTGGAACGGTGCTTCGGAGAGATCTGCCGGAAGGCGGATATGGAGATTGTCACCCAGGAGACTCCCAAGAAGATTACCGTCACCGCAACCAGGATTGAGGATTTCCTGGGGGTGCGCAAGTACCTGCCCGACCGTCTGCCCTGTACGGATCAGGTGGGACTGGTTACTGGTCTTGCCTGGACCAGCGTCGGCGGCGAGACGCTGGAGGTGGAGGTCAACGTTATGGACGGCAGCGGCAAGCTGGAGCTGACCGGAAACCTTGGGGATGTGATGAAGGAATCTGCCCATGCCGCCCTGAGCTATATCCGCGCCAACGCCCAGAAGCTGGGGGTTGCCCAGGACTTTTACAAAACCAAGGACATCCATGTGCATTTCCCGGAAGGGGCGGTGCCAAAGGACGGGCCTTCCGCGGGCGTGACCGTTTGCACCGCCATGGTATCCGCCCTGACCAACACCACCGTCCGCAGAGATGTTGCCATGACCGGTGAAATCTCCCTGCGGGGACGGGTGATGCGCATTGGCGGCCTCAAGGAAAAGACCATGGCCGCCCTGCGCCACGGAGTCAGCACAGTGATCATTCCCAAGGACAACGAGCGGGATCTGGAAGAAATCGACCAGACCGTTCGCCGTCAGCTGAATTTCATCAGCGCCCAGTCCATGGACACGGTGCTGGAGGCCGCGCTGAACCGTCAGTCCCAGCTGAATCCCACAATTCTGGCCGGGATTCCGGAGGACGTTAAGGCCAAGGTTCGGAAAACAGAGCTTCGGCAGTAATCAGGAGGTGGGGCATGAATTTCCAGAATGTGGAGTTTTTGATTTCCGCTGCCTCTACGAAGGACTTTCCCCAGAACCGTCTCCCGGAAATTGCCTTTGCCGGAAAGTCCAATGTGGGTAAATCCTCGGTGATCAACCGGCTGCTTCAGCGGAAGAATTTTGCCCGGGTGGGTGACAGACCGGGGAAAACGGTTCATGTAAACTATTTTGTCATTGACCGGAAATGCTATCTGGTAGATCTTCCCGGCTACGGCTTTGCCAAAGTCTCCCAAAAGGAAAAGGAACGCTGGGGGCGGCTGATGGAGGACTACTTTGCCGCCGGCCGGATCGATCTGGGGGTTCTGATTGTGGACTACCGGCATCCCCCTACCAACAATGACATCACCATGGCCAACTGGTTTCTGGAAAGCGGCTGCCCCTTTGTGGTGGTAGCCAACAAGATGGACAAGCTGAAAAAAAGCCAGCTGGAACCGAATCTGCAAACCATTCGGGAGGATCTGGCTCTGCCGGAAACCTGCCCGGTGATTCCGTTCTCCGCGGAGAAGGGAGACGGCAGGGAAGCGCTGGTGCGCCAGATTCTGGCAGCGGTCAATGGATAATGTGTACGGAACAACGCAAACGTTCTTGCAAGCCAAGGCTTTCCGAGCTTTTTGCGTTGTTCCGGTGCAAGGTCTTTGCTTGTTTTATACTGATTCTCTTTTAAAATCTTTAATCAATTCGGATGAAAGATTTTCATTAGAGAATCCTATGAGGCGGGAATATGTGATTTTCTATTCCGAAAATCACAGATTCGGCAGCGCCGCAAGGCGATGCCTTCCTGATTAAAATGAAATATGCTTATCGACTTTACACAGCAAAGGAAATTTCTGTGCCCCATATTGGTACAGACGTTCCCCATCCAACATGGTGGTCTTTCCAATACCCGCCCCAAACAATCTTCCGTCTAGCACAGTCTGA
>CALXDT010000083.1 GCA_944387125.1 uncultured Oscillospiraceae bacterium
CTACATGAATATTTTTGCCGCATTTGAAGCTGAGTGTCATGCTAATGAGAATCTATATGAAAACGCAGATGAAACAAAAGTGCAAGACATTAAAGATGCTCTTGTAAAGCAAATAGAGACATACCCAAAGGAAGGACTTCAGAAAGAAGAAACTGATTTCATAAAGAATGCTAGAGATCGGATTATGCAGCAGGGAACCCAGTATGGACAACAGAGAAAAATTATTAATGCATATGAAGTTCTACATAAAGCACTAGATGGCTCCATAAAGAATATTTTCTATTTACCCGAATTTAAGTTGAGTGGGCCATTGATGTCAAAGGATTTGAAAAGAATTGCAGAATTTTTGGCTGGACAGAGAGGAGCAGTTGCACACGGTAGTTTTTCGGGAGTATTCTCGGATGTAGATGCGCAGAAAATACACTTCCTAGAAATCTTAACTTATGCACAGTTGCTTAAGAGAGCAGGATTGGATGACTGTGATATTGAACGTGTTGTTGGCGCGATATTTGGTTGCAACTACGTGTTGTTTCAGGAGAAATATTGATAAACCTAATAGTGTTGTCAAAATAGCGTAATAGGCGTTTTTATCACCGCATAAAGCCGAACCTACAGATTTGATGTGGAAAACTGTAGGGTTGGGAAAGCAAGCTACTGGCTATTGTTAATGTATGGTATCTTCTGTGAGCTTCCGCTTACAGCACATGTTAAAATTTTCCAAGACGGAAATAGCATCTTGCGTAAAGTTTTCCACAAATATATCCATATCAAATGGTGGTCTATCTTTGAGTTCTATAAACAGGTGTTCTTTTTCTGAATCTTCTTTGTGTTCATAATATCCCATCTTAAGATTTGCTTGATGAACGATTGTGTCTCGGAGTGCTCTGCCTTTTTCTGTGCCACATAATAATTTAAGTACAGAAAGCTTGGTTGCTTCCTCGTTATATTCTGCATCAAAAAAAGATTTTAGATGGCTCAGAAGAAGATCGGCTGATTTCTTTACTTTTTTGATTACATCGTTGAAGCTATCCTTCCGAGTGTCAAAAAGTAAATCGCTGTATACATATGCGGCAACATCTAATGCGTTGCGGGCGAAAATTATCATACTTTCAAAATCGAACAACATCATAGTTTTTGAGACCCCGTATAGTGCAGGAAAATCCATGTTTTGGGTGCTCTCAAAATCTGTTTTAGCCTCCAAAGTATTTTTGATAATCTGATATTACACCAATCTAAGGAAAAAGTGAATAGGCAGGAATCAACAAGCTGAAACCGCCAGTTTTCGTACTGAAAACTGGCGGTTTTGGTCCGAGTGGGGAGATTCGAACTCCCGGCATCTTGAACCCAAATCACGCGCCCTACCAACTGGGCCACACCCGGATATTTACTTCTTCTTATTGCGCAAAGTGGTCAAACATGTGGTCAAATTCCATTTTCTACCGCCCAAGGCGGATTGTCAGTGGAAATTTCCCTTAGCACCGCAACGGCTTTCCTGCTTTCGCGGGAGACTCAACACTTCCCGTGCTCCAGCTCCCAAACCAGGCGCCCTACCAACTGGGCCACACCCGGATAGGAGGTTTTGCGGAAACTATTATACACTACCTGCTTCGAAAAAGCAACCGGAAAATACGGGGGTTATGGGTGCTTGCGGGAGCGCAGGCGTTGGAGAAAAACCATGAGGGCAAAGCCGGGAGCGGTGTGCAGGTGCATGCACAGCCAGTCGAAGGTGCGGCCGATCAGATCCTGCCGCTGGGTCATATAGGAGCTGGTCAGGTCGCATTTCTCCGGCCGCCGGAAGGGGAACAGCCCCGCTTTCTTCAGCTCCTCCAGCGCCGCCCGGGACTGAGCGGCGGGAAGCGTCGAGATTTCATACAGGGTGTTCCACAGGTTGGCCATGATCTTATTGGCAGTGATGGTATCCGTCTTCCCGGCGGCATAGTACCCTTCCAGGATCTTGAGCACATCTATGTGCGAATGCAGGCGCTTTCGCGAAACGGCTGGATCCAAGCTGGTTTCCGCGGAACCGGAATGCACCCGGTAGAAATAGACCACATCCTCCAGGGAAAGGGTGCTGGGCGCGGCCTGAATGACCTCATACAGGAACAGCCCGTCTTCTCCGTGGGTCAGCTGGGGATACCGGAAGGACAGCCCCTTTTCCAACAGAAAGGATCTGCGCAGCAGGTTCCGCCAAACCACCGCATCCTGCCAGGGGGTGTTGATGGGCAGCTGCCCCCGGCGGGAAAGGGCTTCCTCCTCCTGGGTCAGCTGATCGGTAAACTGATAGCCCCCGAAGGTCAGGCGATCCCAGGCGCCGGATTGGGCAGCCCGGCGCAGGGACGCAAGGACCCCGGGACGGACAAAATCATCACTGTCTACGAACCAGACGTAGTCTCCCCGGGCGGCGAAAAGACCGGTGTTCCGGGAGGCGCTGACCCCCTGATTCGCATGCTCCAGCAGAAAGATGTTGGAATGCTGCTCCATAAACTGGCGGACAACAGCGGCGCTGCCGTCCCGGGAGCCGTCGTCAATACAGAGGATCTCATAATCCGAATAGGGAATGTCCTGATCCAAAAGGGACTGCAGGCACTGCCCCAGGTAGGCTTCGCAATTGTAAACGGGAATAATGACGGATAAAAACATGTTGGTTTTCCTTTCGCTGTGGGTTACAGGCCGCTTTCATAGACGGCGATCCGGTCGGCCTTTTGCTGGTTGAGATAGTTGTTGGAGGCTTCCAGGCCGGAGCCTACCAGATCCATGGTGCGCTGGTAGGATTTTTCCGCTTCGGAAAGCTCTTCGTCGGTGAGCTGGAACAGGGTCTGCCAATCCTCCCGGGAATTTGCGTCCAGGGGAAGGATGTTGTACTCCCGGCCGCCGTTTTTGGTGTGCATATTCACCCAGGTGGGGATGACCCCTACCTGGGAAAGACAGACGCTTCCGTCCGCGTATTTCTCAAAGGTCATGGTAAACAGAACGCCGTCTTCCGTGTGCCCGGTTTTCAGACGCATTTCCTCAATGCGCTGGTTGGATACGGCGTTGCCCAGGGAGTAGATGCAGACGGTTTTGTGCTCGGGGTCGGTATTGCTGGTAAGCAGCGCCATGGGCTGCACCACATGGGGGTGGCCGCCGACGATCACGTCGATGCCCAGGTCGCACAGCTTCTGGGAGATGGCATTCTGGTTGGCGTCCTGGGCAATCTCATACTCGGTGCCCCAGTGGATGTACAGCACCGTGGCCTCGGCGCCGGATTCCTCCAATTCCTGAAGGATCTCTGTGATCTGGGAATAGAAGCTGTCCAGCGCGGTATAGCTGAAATAGTTTACCAGCTCCGGCTGCTCCACCGGGGTATTGCCGTTGAGCCGGGGCTGGGAGCCGCTCATGCTGGTGGTGTAAGTATAACAGATCATGCCGATTCGCATGCCGTTGATCTCCACCAGGGAGTACCGATCCTCTTCCTCGCTGAGGCGGGTGCCCAGGGTGTCCAGCCCCTTCTCCCGGGAGACTTCCAGTGTTCGGGTCAGGCCGGTCATCAGGGTGTCGTAGCAGTGGTTGTTGGCGGTAAGCAGCATATCAAACCCGGCTTCCACCAGGGCGTCGGCAAAGGGATCCGGGCAGTTGAACAGCGGCCAGCCCTGATAGATGAAATCGTCCCCGCCGAAGGTGGTTTCCAGATTGGCCAGGGAGTAGTCAAAGGTCTGGAGGGTATCTCCCAGGTAACGGAATACGGAACGGAAATCATAGCTGCCGCCGGAATAGCAGGCGGAGTCTTCGGCAAAAATGGGCTTGTGCATCAAAAGATCGCCCTGGGCGGAAATGGTGGCGCTGGCGACCACTGGATCTGCCGGTTCCGTGGCGGCGGTGGTCTGCTCCGGCTGGGTCTGCTCCGATGTCGGCGCGGAGGGCGCCTCGCTGTCCATGGGGTCATGGACCTGAGTGGGCGGGGGTTCCGCGGCGCCGGAAGCCATATCCCAGGAGAGTTTAATCAGAACACCGGTGGCTCCGATCATCACCAGAATCAGGATGATCAGGAGCACCTTCCAGGGGGTATGGGGATTTCTGTCTCTGGACATGGGGCTCCTCCTGCGTTTGCTTGGAAAGTAACGGTTTCTTTTCTGGGTTTAAGGATACCTGATTCCGGGGAGAATGTCAAGGATTGCGGGATAATCTCAGGAGATTCTTAAGAAATTGCCGGCCTTGGGGGAATTGTGCCGGGGAATCATTGACTTTTCCGGCAGTTTGTGAAATAATAGGTTGGCTGAATAAAGATAAAAGAGAAATCAGAGAGGATCTTATCTATGATGCAATCCAGAACCCATACCTGCGGAGAGCTGCGGCTTTCCGACGCGGGAAAGACCGTTACCATCACCGGCTGGCTGGAAAACCTCCGGGAAGTGGGGGCGAACTTCGCCTTTGCTGTGCTCCGGGACTTTTACGGCACCACCCAGGTGGTGATTGAAACCGAAGAGATGATGCGCCTGATTAAGCCCGTCAATAAAGAATCCACCCTGTCTGTCACCGGCCTGGTTCGGGAGCGGGAGAGCAAGAATCCCAAGCTGCCCACCGGCGACATTGAGGTGGTGCCGGAGAACATCCAGGTGCTGGGCAAATGTATGCACAACCAGCTGCCCTTTGAGATCAACAAGAGCAAAGAGGCCGACGAAAACACCCGGCTGAAATACCGGTTCCTGGATCTGCGGAACCCCGCCGTCAAGAGCAACATCATCCTGCGTTGCCAGGTGGTGGCGGAGCTGCGGCGGCTGATGACCGAGAAGGGGTTCCTGGAGATTACCACCCCCATCCTCACCGCCTCCTCCCCGGAGGGCGCCCGGGATTATCTGGTTCCTGCCCGGAATCACCCCGGCAAGTTCTACGCCCTGCCCCAGGCGCCCCAGCAGTTCAAGCAGCTGCTGATGACCGCGGGCTTTGACCGGTACTTCCAGATCGCCCCCTGCTTCCGGGACGAGGATGCCCGGGCGGACCGCACCCCCGGCGAGTTCTACCAGCTGGATATGGAAATGGCCTTTGCCACCCAGAACGACGTGCTTACCACCCTGGAAGAGGTGCTGCTGCCGGTGTTCCACAAGTGCGGCAAGTACGACAGGGTGTCTTCCGCCCCCTTCCGCCGGATCCCCTTTCACGAGGCCATGGAGCGCTACGGCTCCGATACGCCGGATCTGCGCATTGATCTGGAAATTCAGGACATTACCGGGGAGGT
>CALXDT010000084.1 GCA_944387125.1 uncultured Oscillospiraceae bacterium
ACGCCCCCGGCAGGGTCAGGGAGCACTTAAGCAGGAAAGCAGCCAAACCTTTGCGCCGATTTCCCTTTTGTTTCCCGGCAGTTGGATCCAAATTCGTACCAAGCTGTATAAACCCGATAAGCGTAAAGATTTTAAAAGAGAATCCGTATAAAAAGTGGGAAATCCATCCGGGATTTCTCCACTTTTTAACCGTTCATCCGGGGAAATTTCCGGCCGTCAGCGCTTGCCCGCTGCGTCAGAGCGTCCCTTGGTCTCTTTTCCCAGATACATATAGTAATTGCACAGAATCATGCCGTTGTAGAGCTTGCGCTTTTTGGTGCAGCGCCTGCCGTAATAATGCTCAAACTCCGGCTCCGAGGTGATGATGTACTGCTTCCAGCCGTCGGCGTATTTCAGGTGCCGTCCCAGGGCGGCGTACAGCCGCTGGGCGCTTTGCTGCTCCATCATCCGCTGGCCGTAAGGGGGGTTGCAGATGAGGATGCCCTCCTGAGCGGGCAGGCTCATTTTGGTGGCGTCGGCGTCCCGGAACTGGATCAGATCTCCCACCCCTGCCTTCCGGGCGTTGGCCATGGACAGGGAAACGCACTTGGGGTCGTTGTCCGAACCCAGGATCCGGTACTGTCCCCGGAATTCCCGGTCCTTGGCTTCCGTGCGCACCTGCCCCCAGACCTTGGGATCCAGCCAGGGGAAGGCCTCCGCCGAGAACCGGCGGTACATGCCGGGCGCCTTGTTCCGGGCGATAAAGGCGGCTTCGATGGGGATGGTGCCGCTGCCGCAGAAGGGATCCCAGAGAAATTCCCGCCCCCGGTACCGGGTGAGCATCACCATGGCGGCGGCCAGGGTCTCCCGCAGGGGGGCGTCGTTGCCTGCGGCCCGGTACCCCCGCTTGTGCAGCCCCGGCCCGGTGGTATCCAGATACAGCTGCGCCCGGTCGTTCATGATGGAAAACTGCAGCTGGAACTTGGGGCCGTCTTCCGGCAGCCAGGAGAGGCCGTATTTCTCCCCCAGCCGCTTGGCGGCGGCCTTTTTCACAATGGCCTGGCAGTCCGGCACGCTCATCAGCTGGCTGTTCAGACAGTGCCCCTTTACCGGGAAGCTGCCGTTTTTGGGAATGAAGCGCTCCAGCGGGGCGCCATACACCCCCTGGAACAGCTGCTCAAAGGTTTTGGCCGGAAAGTCCGCCAGCACAAGCAGCACCCGCTCGCCGGTACGCAGGCAGACATTGGCCTTGGCCATGGCATAAGCGTCTCCGGAAAACAGCACCCGGCCGTTTTCCACCCGGACATTTTCCATGTCCAGCCGCCGCAGTTCGTCGCCGGCAATGCCTTCCAGGCCGAACAGGCAGGGGACAGAAAATTCGTATTGTGACATAATTCCTCCTTGTGCTGCCATCCCTCAGGGGATGATCTTGCCGGCTTTCAGATAGCGCTCCTCCTCGGAGAAGACGCAGCCGCAGTATTTTTGCATATAGAAGCCCCGCTCCCGGGCAAAGGCCTGCCCCTCCCGGAACAGGGGACGGAAATCCCGGTAGAGAAATTCCACGCCATAGGCCTGCGCCGCCTGCTCCGCCACCCGGCGCATCAGTTCATGGTTCTGGTAGGGACTGATGAACAGGGAGGAGGTGAAGCTGTCAAAGCCCCCCGCCGCCGCCTGCCGGGCGGTTTCCTGCAGGCGCATTTCGTAGCATTTGACGCACCGGTGGGCAATGTCTTCCGCCACCGCCCGGAAAAAGGGGCGCAGGGCGTAGTCGTTGCGCTCAATCAGCGGCAGGCCGATTTCCAGGGCGTATTCCCGGAGGCAGTTGCGCCGGGAACGGTACTCGGTAAAGGGATGGATGTTGGGATTGTACCAGAAGCCGGTGACTTCCAGACCCTCTCCCCGGAGGCTCTCAATGGGGCGGTTGGCGCAGGGCGCGCAGCAGATGTGCAGCAGTGTTTTCATAATTCCTCCTGTTCCAGGCGCCCCAGCATCCCGTCCCGGTAGGGTTCCGTGAGAACCACAGGGCAGATCCGGTTGTGCAGGCACTCTCCCCGGACGTAGACCTTCAGATAATTGGGGGCGTGGCCGGTGAAGTATCCGTCTTCCGGCTGTTCAAACAGCACCGGGTGCACCGAGCCGACCAGCCCCCGGCAGTATTCCCGGCGCATATCCTCCGCCACGGCCATGGCGGCACGGCTGCGCTGCTCCTTCACGGCGTTGCCGTGCTGGCCGGGCATCTTGTCCGCCGGGGTGCCCGGCCGGCGGGAGTAGGGGAAGATATGCATATCCGCAAAATTGCAGCTGCGGATAAAGGCCAGGGTCTGTTCAAACTCCGCCTCCGTCTCCCCGGGGAAGGCCACGATCAGATCCGTGGTAATGGCGCAGCCGGGAAAATACCGGCGCAGCAGGGCAAGGCTCCGGGCGTACCGGGCGGTATCATATTTCCGGCGCATTCGCTGCAAAACCCCGTCGCAGCCGCTTTGGAGGCTCAGATGGAACTGGGGGCACAGGTTGGGAAGCTCTGCCAGCGTCCGGCAGAAGTCCTCTGTTACCACCCTGGGCTCCAGGGAGCCCAGGCGCACC
>CALXDT010000085.1 GCA_944387125.1 uncultured Oscillospiraceae bacterium
CGATACCGCCGGCCGTACCATTGAGATTCCCGTTAAGGCAAACTTCCGTGAAGGTCTGTCTGTTCTGGAATACTTCATCTCCTCCAGAGGCGCCCGGAAGGGCATGACCGATACCGCCCTGCGTACCGCGGACTCCGGCTACCTGACCCGCCGAATGGTGGACGTAAGTCAGGATGTGATCATCCGGCAGCACAACTGCGGAACCACCAACGGCATCTGGGTGGGCGCCGTGTACGACAAGAACGGCGACGTCATTGACACCTTCGGCCACCGGATCCGGGGTCGGTATCCGGTAAATGACGTGCTCCATCCCGAAACCGGCCAGCTGATCCACTCCAAGGACGCGATGATGATGCCTGAGGACGCGGAGAAGTTTGAAAAGGCCGGCATTGAGAAGATCTATATCCGCACCATTCTGGGCTGCCGCGCCCGGGTGGGCGTCTGCGCCAAGTGCTACGGCATGAACCTGGCCACCTCCAAGGAAGTGGAGCTGGGCGAAGCCGTGGGCATTATCGCCGCGCAGTCCATCGGCGAACCCGGCACCCAGCTGACCATGCGTACCTTCCACTCCGGCGGCGTCGCGGGTGACGACATCACCCAGGGTCTGCCCAGAGTTGAAGAGCTGTTTGAAGCCCGCCGTCCCAAGAAGATGGCGCAGATTTCCGAGATCTCCGGCGTGGTGGCCATCGACGATACCCACCGTACCGCTTTGCGCAACATCACCGTTACCGCCGACGACGGCGAGGTGAAGGTCTACCAGGTGCCTTACTCCGTGGGTCTGAAGATCACCAACGGCAAGCGGGTGGAGAAGGGCGAACCCATCACCGACGGCGCCCTGTATCCCCAGGACGTGCTGCGGATCTCCGGCGTGGAGGCCGTTCAGGACTACCTGGTGCAGTCCGTCCAGGCGGTGTACCGCCAGCAGGGCGTTGAGATCAACGATAAGCACATTGAGGTCATCATCCGTCAGATGATGCGCAAGGTGCGCGTTGAAGACCCCGGTGATACCGAGCTGCTCACCGGCAGCACCGTGGACACCTTCGAGTTTGAGGATGCCAACGAAGCCATCCAGGCCCGCATTGACGCCGGTGAAACGGAGCTGCGGAAGGCTCAGGCCAGCGCCATGCTCCTGGGCATTACCAAGGCGGCTCTGGCCACCGACTCCTTCCTGTCCGCCGCCTCCTTCCAGGAGACCACCAAGGTGCTTACCGATGCCGCTATCAAGGGCAAGGTTGACCACCTGATCGGCCTGAAGGAAAATGTGCTGATCGGCAAGCTGATTCCTGCCGGCTCCGGACTGATGGCCTACCGGGATTATCAGCCGGGCATCACCCCTGAAGGGCGGCTGCCCGAGGGAATGGCGGAAAACGCGCTGAACTGAATGCTCTGACCGGATCCGCCGGAGCCTCTGCAGAGGCTCCGGCGGGTTTGTCACATTGCACGAAATGCCGGTCCCGGGAGCCGGGAATCAGGAAACAACTTGCTAAAATCCCCGGGGGAAATCAGGAAATTTCCCGGATATCATTGACATTTTCTCAGAAATGTGGTATTTTCATCCTATCTGAATTGGAAAGAGTCTTTCCGAAGCAAGATGTGCGACCGCCGGTTCCCGCCGGCTAAGGCCATACGGACAGCCGGGTCGAATGCCGAAAACCGCTTTTGCGGTTGGCAACTTTTGTTGCCTTATTGATTGAGTTAAAAGCTCAGTTTTATAAGTTGGTTACTATAAACCAGGTCCTCGTGGCAAAACTTGTGAAATGGTCAATAAGAGTAGTAAGCGCAATCTTTGCTATATAGACTCTGATCCCATTGTGATTCAGCAGAAGATCCCCGCTTTCCGCCCTCTCTGCGTCTGGCGGCAGGGATATCGGGATTCCTGCGACTATATCACGCCCGCAAGTGGTATGCTACGTATGTGGCATACCACTTTTTTTGCCCCCCGGGGCGTCAGACAGATAAAGGAGACATGGCGTATGGACAAGATCATCGAATTAAAGAACATTTCCAAATCCTTCGATGGGGAGACGGTGCTGGACAACATCAGCCTGGATATCTATGACAATGAATTTATTACCCTTCTGGGTCCCTCCGGTTGCGGAAAGACCACGACCCTGCGGATGATCGGCGGCTTTGTCCAGCCGGATCAGGGAGATGTGATCTTCATGGGGCAGCGGATCAACGACGTGCCTCCCCATAAGCGCAATGTCAACACGGTCTTTCAGAAGTACGCCCTGTTTCCCCACCTGAATGTGTTTGAAAACGTGGCCTTCCCCCTGCGGGAGAAGGGGGTTCCCAAAAAGGAGATCAAAGAAAAGGTAGACGAGATGCTCTCGCTGGTGATGCTCTCAGGATTTGCCAACCGCCGGGTCACAAGCCTTTCCGGCGGCCAGCAGCAGCGGGTGGCCATTGCCCGGGCGCTGGTGAGCCATCCCCGGGTGCTGCTGCTGGATGAGCCTCTGGGCGCCCTGGATCTGAAGCTGCGGAAGGATATGCAGCAGGAACTGAAAAAAATCCAGAAATCCACCGGGATCACCTTCGTGTTCGTTACCCATGACCAGGAGGAGGCGCTGTCCATGTCCGACACCATTGTGGTCATGAGCGAGGGCAAAATCCAGCAGATCGGCACCCCCACGGATATTTACAACGAACCGATGAACGCCTTCGTGGCCGACTTCATCGGCGAGAGCAATATCGTTGACGGCGTGATGCTGGCCGACTACAAGGTTCGCTTCGCCAAGCACACCTTCGACTGCCTGGACGCCGGATTCGGAAAGAACGAGCCGGTGGATGTGGTGGTTCGGCCGGAGGACGTGGACATCGTTCCGGCGGACGCGGGGATGTTCCGCGGCACCGTCACCTCCGTGACCTTCATGGGTGTGCACAATGAAATCATCGTGGACATCGACGGATTCAAGTGGATGATCCAGACCACCGACTCGGTTAACGAAGGGGAGGTCATCGGCCTGAAGCTGGATCCCGACGCCATTCACATTATGAAGAAGTCCAAGTATTCCGGTATGTTTGGGGACTACTCCTCCTATTCCGATGAGCTTGACGAGCTGTCCAATCCGGGAGGCGAGGAAGAATGAATCACAAGCTGAATACCTACCGGCTTATGCTGCTGCCCTATTCCGTCTGGTCGGTGCTGTTTATTCTGGTGCCCCTGGCCTTTGTGGGCTATTACGCCTTTACAGACGACAGCTTTTCCTTTACCCTGGAGCACTTTACCCGGTTTTTCACCGCTACCAGCACCATCGCCAATGACGACGGAACCACCCAGGAGGTTCGCACCTATGTGCTGATTTTCCTGCGGTCGGTCAGGCTGGCCTGCATTTCCACCTTTATCTGCCTGCTGCTGGGCTACCCCCTTGCCTATATTATGTCCAAGGCCAAGGAGCGCACCCAGAACCTGATGATGACTCTGATTATGATCCCCATGTGGATGAACTTCCTGATTCGCACCTATGCCTGGATGACCATTATGCAGGACACCGGCATCCTCAACAACATTCTTGAATCCCTGGGATTTGCGCGGATCCGGATCATCGGCACCGAGACTGCTGTGATCATCGGTATGGTCTACGACTATTTCCCCTACATGGTGCTGCCCATCTATTCCATAATGGCCAAGATGGACACCCGTCTGGTGGAGGCGGCCAGGGATTTGGGCTGCGGAAGCCTGGCGGTGCTGCGCCGGGTGATCTTCCCCCTGAGCCTGCCCGGCGTGATCTCCGGCATTACCATGGTGCTGATTCCGTCCATCAGTACCTTCTATATTTCTCAGAAGCTGGGCAACGGCAAGTTCCTGCTGATCGGCGATGTGATTGAGGGACAGTATGTGGCCAACAACCTGCATTTCGCGGCGGCCATTGCCTTTATCCTCATGGTCATCCTGCTGGCGGCCATGGCGGTGGTAAAATACGGCACCGAACGCTATGTCTATGGAGGGGAATCTGAATGAAAATCGGTTCAAAAATCTATACCACGATTGTTTTCGCGTTTCTGTTCGCGCCCATTGTGGTCATGCTGATTTACTCCTTCAACGACAGCAAGAGCCTGTCGGTGTTCTCCGGCTTTTCCATGCGGTGGTACAAGGAGCTGCTCAATGACCGCAATACCCTGGAGTCGGTGAAGAACACCCTGATCCTGGCCTTTTCCGCCACCGCCATTTCCACCGTTATGGGCACCGCCGCGGCAGTGGGCATTGAAAAGCTCCGGGGCAAGTGGTACTGCCGGACGCTGAAAACCGTCACCGACATTCCCATGACCAACCCGGATATTATCACCGGTATCTCCCTGATGCTGATGTTTGTGTTCGTGGGCCGTCTGGTGGGCGCCAGAACCAGCCTGAGCTTCTGGACGATGCTCATCGCCCATGTGACCTTCTGCCTGCCTTATGTGATTTTGCAGGTGCTGCCCAAGCTGCAGCAGATGGACAAGGCGCTGCCGGAGGCGGCTATGGATTTGGGATGCACCCCCCTTCGGGCCTTTTTCAAGGTGGAGCTGCCGGAGATTCTCCCGGGCATCATTACCGGCGCCATTATGGCCTTTACCATGTCTCTGGATGACTTTGTGATCAGCTACTTTACCACCGGCAACGGCTTTGAGACACTGCCCATCCGGATCTATGGCATGACCAAAAAAACCGTGACCCCCAAAATGTATGCTCTGGCGACCCTGATCTTCTTTACGACCATGTCTCTGCTGATCGTTCGGAATCTGGTGGACAATGATCAGCGCAGGGAGAAGAAGGAGAAGAAAGATATTTACGCCATTAAGTAGCGCCTGCAGGATCTGCCGCTTTCCACGGCGGATTCCCCGCCGCAGGCGGGAAATGGGAAAAAACGGCGCTTTCCAACCGGTTTTTCCATTCAGCGGAAAGGCGGAAAACCCTTCCGCCGGAACAACGCAAAAAGTCCGGAAAGCTGCAAGGGGTTTGCGTTGTTCGTACACATCCAGTAAGATTCCCTCCGGACTGCATGGCATTCCGGTGAGTTTGAAATCAAGGAGGAAAACAATCATGAAAAAATTTGCGACACTTGTCCTGGCTGCGGTGCTGGTCTGCCTGTGCCTGTCCGGCTGCGGCGGGTCTGAGCTGACCCTGAATGTCTACAACTGGGGCGAGTATATTTCCGACGGCAGCGATGGGAGCTTCGACACCGTTCGGGAATTTGAAACCTGGTATGAGGAAACCTACGGCCAGGCTGTGACGGTGAACTACAGCACCTTTGCTTCCAACGAGGATATGTACAGCAAGATTTCCAGCGGTGCGGTAAGCTACGACGTCATCATTCCTTCCGACTATATGATCGCCCGGATGGCTCAGGAGGATATGCTGCTGCCTCTGAACTTTGACAACATCCCCAACTACAAGAACATCGACGATGCCTTCAAGGGTCTGTACTACGATCCTGAGAACAAGTACACCGTACCGTACACCTACGGCATTGTGGGCATCATTTACAATGCCAACGTGGTGGATGAGGCGGACATCGGCAGCTGGGATCTGATGTGGAACGAAAAGTATGCCGACAAAATCGTTCAGTTCAACAATTCCCGGGACGCCTTCGGCACCGCCATGTACAAGCTGGGCATTGATGTGAACACCAACGACAAAGCTCTGTGGGATCAGGCCTACGAGGAGATGCTGGCACAGCGTCCGCTGGTGTACAGCTATGTGATGGACGAGATCTTCAACATGATGGAGGCAGGGGAGGCGGCCATCGGCGCGTACTATGCCGGCGACTACTTTACCATGGCCGACGCCCAGGCGGAGAACGTGGATCTGCAGTTCTACTATCCGGAGCGCACCAACTACTATGTGGATGCCATGTGCATTCCCTCCTGCGCCCAGAACCAGGAGCTGGCGGAGATTTTCATCAACTACATGCTCTCGGAAGAACCGGCAGTGGCCAACGCCCTGTACACCTACTACGCTTCCCCCAACAGCGCGGTGTACAACAACCCCGACTACATCGCGGAAATGGGCGAGGACGTGATCGAGGTGCTCTATCCCGATCTGGGCAATTTCTCCGAGCAGTACAACACCTATGCCTTCCGGAATCTGGACGCTGAGATGCTGGACTATGTGAACACCCTCTGGGAGAATATCAAGATCAACTGATGCAGGGAAGGCGCAGCTGGGCGGGGTCCATCTGCGCCTTTTCCCAAAGAAGAACCCGGGACGGGCATTTCCTGTGAAGGTGCGGCTTTCACAGGAAATGCATGCATGCAAAAAAAGCATTCATCTTTTTGTTGACTTTTTGAAAAAATAGCGTATAATATAGATTCGTATGGATAAGAAACATGACTGTAAAATACCGAAGTGCGGCACTCCGCTGGCACAGCCCGGGGAGAAAATCGTGGTTGGCTCCAAGCAGCTGAAAAAGGCTGTGGCAGCCGGCCGGGCGCGGTATGTTTACCTGGCGGAAAACGCCGATCCCGCCGTTGTGGAGCCGATAGAGGCCATGTGCAGCGAGCGGAATATCCAAATCACCTGGATCAGCAGCATGTCCGAGCTTGGCCGGGCCTGCGGCATCGATGTGGGCGCGGCGGCGGCAGCCGTCGTGGACTGACCCAATTCGGTTCTATCGGAGCCTATCCGTAGAATAAATACCCGCCGGTATGGCGAGAACAAAAGAAAGGAGAAAATTGATGCCTACTTTTAATCAGCTCGTTCGCAATGGCCGTCAGCAGGTCACCAGCAAGTCCACCGCTCCTGCGCTGCAGAGAGGTCTGAACACTCTGGAGAACAAGGCTACCAACCTGCCTTCCCCCCAGAAGCGTGGCGTGTGCACCGCTGTTCGTACCACCACCCCCAAGAAGCCGAACTCCGCTCTTCGTAAGATCGCCCGTGTGCGTCTGACCAATGGCATGGAAGTTTCCGCTTACATTCCCGGTGTCGGCCATAACCTGCAGGAGCACTCTGTGGTGCTGATCCGCGGCGGTCGTGTTAAGGATCTGCCCGGCGTTCGTTACCACATCATCCGCGGCACTCTGGATACCCAGGGCGTGCAGAACCGGATGCAGGGTCGTTCCAAGTACGGTGCGAAGCGTCCCAAGGCCGGAAAGAAGAAGTAATTCTTCCGGTAAACCCAATTTTTGAAATGTTCCCACGCCCGTTCGCAAGGCAATGCCTTGCCAAAGCGTTTTTATATATGTATAAAAACCTCTGGCCAGGCACAACGAAAGTCACACTTTCGAGTACCGATGAAATCATTATATTATGAAGGAGGGAAGCAAAGTGCCCAGAAGAGGTAATGTTCCCAAGAGAGAGGTTCTCCCGGATCCCAATTACAATTCTGTTCTGGTTACCAAGCTCGTAAACAGCATCATGCTGGACGGCAAGAAGGGCGTTGCTCAGAAGGTCGTCTATGGTGCTTTCGAAATCGTAGAGAACAAAACTGGCAAGAACGGCCTGGAAGTGTTCCAGCAGGCGATGGAAAACATCATGCCCGCCGTGGAGCTGA
>CALXDT010000086.1 GCA_944387125.1 uncultured Oscillospiraceae bacterium
GGCAAGTACAAGGGCTACCTGCTGGAAGGCATGGCCTGTCCCGGCGGCTGTGTGGCCGGCGCGGGCACAATTCTGCCTGTGGAGAAAGCCGCCAAGCTGGTGGAAAAGTACAAGAAGGAGGCTGTCACCGCCTCTCCTCTGGACAGCCCCTACCGGGAAACCGGCGAAAAGCTGGACTAAAATCAACGCAAAATGCAAATTCTGAAAAAGCAGCCCAACAAATCGCAATAGCAAACGGCTGGATTACCGAAGCCAAGGTAATCCAGCCGAACGTATTTTATATGCGCTTTCTTGAAAGCGCTATTTTGAGACAGCCCCGTATTTTCATAGGTTTTATCAATTGGCTCTGGCCTTGTTCAGCTTGTCTGCCCGGCAGAACAGCACGAAGCCCACGGCGAACAGCACCGTCAGGGAGGCCACGGCGATGCTTTCGTTTTGCAGCTCCAGACCGAAGACGTTCAGCCGGATTCCGGCGGTGAACTGGCTGATCACCGCCACCAATGTGGTGCCCACAAAGGAAGCGCCCTTGCCGCAAATGTCCATAAGGCCGAAGAACTCGCCGCTGCGCTCCGGCGGGATGATCTTGCCCAGGTAGCTGCGGCTGAGGGCCTGGATGCCTCCCTGGAACATGCCCACCACCGTGGCCAGCAGCCAGAACTGCCACTGGCTCACCAGGAAAACCGCAAATACCGCAATGGCGGTATAGGCGCCGATGCACACCTTGATCAGCAGCCCCGTGTCGTACCGGGCGGACAGCCGTCCGAAAATCACCGCGCAGGGGAAGGCCACCACCTGGGTCAGCAGCAGCGCCAGCAGCAGTCCCGTGGTATCCAGACCCAACGCGGTGCCGTAGGCCGTGGCCATATCGATGATGGTGTACACACCGTCGATGAAGAAAAAGAAAGCGATCAGGTACAGGAAGATATGCTTTTCCTGTTTCGCGTCCCGGAGGGTTTTGGCCAGCTGCCGGAAGGTATCTGCCAGGGGGCTTTTCTCCGTGGCCACATAGGCCGTCTGCCGGTACCGGCGCAGCAGGGGGATGGTGCAGCACACCCACCACACCGCAGTGATGCCGAAGGCAATGGACATGGCGGCGCTCTGGCTGAGGCCGAAGCTGCTATGCAGCAGCACCAGCACCAGGCAGATCACAAAGGGGATCACCGAGCCGATGTAGCCGTAGGCATACCCGGAGGAAGAGACCTTGTCCATCCGCTCCCCCGGGGAGATCTCCGGGAGCATGGAATCGTAAAACACAATGCTGGAGGAATAGCCCACTCGTGCCAGGACAAACATCCCCAGAAAGGCCAGCCAGTGGGATACGAAGCCCAGCAAGGCGCAGGCCGCGGCGCCCGTCAGGGCGCACAGCAGAAAGATGGGCTTTTTAAAGTTCCGGTCGGCCAGGGTGCCGCAGATGGGGCCGATCAGAGCCACCAGCACCGTGGCGATGGAGCCGGCATAGCCCCAGTAGCTTAAATAAAGATCCTCGTTGACCCCCGCGACCCCCGCCAGGGCGTTAAAGGTAATGGGGATCAGGGTGGAGACCATCAGGATAAAGGCGGAATTGCCGATGTCATAGAGCACCCAGCTTTTTTCCAGGGGGGTCAGCTTGAATTTTCCGTTCATGGCGCCTCCTTATCCGAAGGTGGGCGTGAAATCCTCGCCCAGTTCTTCTCCTGTGTCCATGCAGGCGGAAAGCTGCTCCAGAAGCACCGGGTAGTGCTTCAACGCACGGTTGAACCGCGCCAGAAGCTCGCTGTCCATCCGGGCAAATTCCTCCACCGGCGCTTCCGGGATCATGCTGTCGCACAGGCCGGGATCCAGCCGGGAGAGGAAACGGCGGGTGCGCCGGCGGTTCTTTCCGGCCAGCACCCGGAAGGACAGGCGCATCATCTTCTGACACCGGTTGATTTGGCCGGGGGTGGTCGGCGGATAGAATTCCGCCACCGTGACGCACTCGCCCCGGGTGAGCTTGATCCGCCCGTTGTGATCCTGGGCATGGGGCTCCGGGATCCCGTCCGCCGCCATAAGATACCGGTCAAATTCCGATTCCAGCGCCACATGGCGCGCCTTGCCCTCGGATACCATTTTCTCCACAAAACCGTGGCAGGCGGAATCCAGGCAGTAGTGCCCCAGCAGGCCGTACAGGTAGGCTCGCGCCCCCTCGGTTCCGGCCTGGGCTGCCGCCCGGCCGAACAGCTCCCGGCCGCTTTGCCGGTGGTACTGCCCGCCCAGCTCCCCCGGGGCGGTTTTCATCAGGGGGTTATAGTAGAAGAACAGATCCGGGCCTTGCAGCCCCATGTCGTACAGCCGCCGGAACCGGTGGATGCACTGCTTCACATCGGCAGGCAATGTGGGAAGCAGCGCCTTGCCGAAGCGGTAATGGGCATAAAACGCAGGCATTCGATTCACCTCTTTGATGGAGTGTTTCTTGGGAAGTCTCTGAAGCAATGGGCTGGAAACCCCAGGCATCCGCCGATTTTTCTCAGAGCCTCCCTTATTCTACACGAAAGGAGCCAAAATAGCTAGTACCCCCGGAAAAGTTTTTCCGGGTCGGGAAAAAAACCGCGCCGTTGCAACCGGCGCCCGGGTGTGCTATACTGGGAGGAAACAATCCTGTGAGGTGGTTCTTCTGGAAACGCGGAAACGATATTACGAGGATCCCCACTGCAGCCGGTTCACCGCCCGGGTGCTCAGCTGCCGCCCCGGGGAGGGGGGATACCGGGTGGTTCTGGACGCCACCGCCTTTTACCCCGAGGGCGGCGGCCAGGCGGCGGACACCGGCACCCTGGGCGGGGCGGCGGTGCTCCATGTATCCCATCAGGGGGAGGAAGTGATCCACCTGTGTGACGCTCCCCTGACTGTGGGATCGGAGGTGGAAGGGATCCTGGACTACGAAAAGCGGTTCCTGCGGATGCAGCAGCATACCGGGGAGCACATGGTTTCCGGGATTCTCCACCGGCGCTTCGGCTGCCACAACACCGGCTTTCACATGGGGCAGGATGTGATCACCATTGACTTCGACACCCCCATTCCGCCGGAAGCCCTGCCGGAGATCGAGGCGGAGGCCAACGCCGCCCTGTGGCAGAACCTGCCCGTCCGGTGCTGGTATCCGGAGCCGGAGGAATTGCGGGGGCTTTCCTACCGCACCAAGCGGCCCCTGCCCTGGCCGGTGCGGATGGTGGAGATTCCGGGCGTGGACCGGTGCGCCTGCTGCGGCACCCACGTCACCGCCACCGGCGAAGTGGGGCTGATCAAGCTGCTCAGCGCCGTGGGCTTCCGGGGCGGCACCCGGATGGAAATGGCCTGCGGCGCCCAGGCGCTGGGGATTCTGAACACCGCCTGGCTCCAGAACAAGCAGGTATCCCAGGCCTTCTCTGTCCAGCCGGAGCAAACCGGACAGGCCGCCCGGCATATGAATGCGCTGCTGGCGGGGAAGGATGGCCGGATCCTGGAGCTGCAGCGGCGGATCTTTGCGGGCATCGCCGAAGGGTACGCCGGATCCGAACCCGCCCTGCACTTTGAACCGGCTCTGACGGCTCCCGGGCTCCAGGAGCTGGCAGACGCCATGGCCCGGCAATGCCCGGCGGCCGCGGTGTTCTCCCCGGGGGACGACGGGAGCTTCGGCTTCTGCCTGGTCTCCCGGGAGGAAGACCTGCGCCCCCTGGGCAAGGCGCTGACCCAGGGGCTTTCCGGCCGGGGCGGAGGCAGAGCCGCCATTCAGCAGGGGCGGGTTCGGGCCGGCCGGCAGGAGATTGAGGACTTTTTCCGGGAACGGGGCTGGAACGTGTAATGCTGTTTCCGGATATGCTTATGGGGTTTGCGCAGCTTGGTACCCATTCAGATCCAACTGCCGGGAAACAAACGGGAAATCGGCCCAGGGGTTTGGCTGCTTTCCTGCTGAAGTGCTCCCCGACCCCTGCCGGGGGCCTTCCTTTCTTGTCTCGGCAAGAAAGGAAGCAAAGAAGCCGACCGGGGAGGCGCTGAAGTCTGGGGAAGCTCTGATGAAATCGGCAAGCGCGGATGCCG
>CALXDT010000087.1 GCA_944387125.1 uncultured Oscillospiraceae bacterium
CGGCTCGTTTTCCGTTCTTTTGAATTTCCCGCCTTTGGCGGGGAATACGCCGCCTGCAGCGGCTTATTCAGCAGACACTACTGTAGCACATTTTGAAGGAATTGGCAAGCGCCATTGCTTTTTTTCTCCCCTGTGGTATAATAGATTTGTCGGTTTTGGGCCAGCCTAATCATAATTATGGTCTGGGGCACCCCAAAGGCCATGGCGCAAATCATGCTGGCATTTGAAGATTCAGGAGGTAACACATGAAGAATGTTCAAACCATCCGAACCCGGGATCAGATTCCCCAAGAGGATACCTGGGCTTTGGAAGATCTTTACGACAGTGACGAAGCCTGGGAGCAGGAATTGGCGACGGTGGCGGAGGATCAGGCGTATTTGGAAGGATTCGCCGGCCGTCTGGGAGAAAGCGCCGAGACACTGCTCAGTTATTTGACCAAAATGGAACTGGTCAACGCCAAAGTGGAGCTGCTGGCCAACTATTGCATGCGCAGATCCGATGAAGATACCCGCAATCCGATATATCAGGCCATGACCGGCAGATTCATGGGGATCATGGTCTCCTTAAACGCCGCCTGCAGCTTCGATACCCCGGAGATCATGACCATTTCCGACCACAGCCTGGAGCAGTTTTTCCGCGACTGCCCCGGTCTGGAGCGATACCGCCGGTATCTGAAGGATCTGCGGCGGAGAAAAGCGCACTCCCTCTCCCCGGCGGAAGAAAAGCTCCTGGCCGCCGCCGGAGAAATGTCCCAGGCGCCGGATACCATTTACGGCGCCTTTGCGGATGCGGACATCCAATTTTCCGACGCGGTGGATGCCCAGGGCAATGCCCATCCCGTAACCCAGGGAACCTTCGTCAGTCTGGAAGAAAGCCCTGACCGGATCCTCCGGAAAAGTGCCTATGAAAGCCTTTACAGCGGGTTCGGCGCCTTTCGGAATACCGCCGCTGCCATTTTAAACGCCCAGAACAAGCAGCTGAAATTCCACGCCGACGCCCGGAAATACGCCAGCGCCCTGGAAGCCTCTCTGGACGTTACCAATGTGCCGGTTTCCGTATATGATAATCTGATCCGGGCCGTCCATCAGAATCTGGATAAAATGCACCGGTATGTGCGTCTTCGGAAAAAGCTGCTGGGGGTGGAGGAGCTTCACTTCTACGACATCTACACGCCCCTGCTCCCGGATACAGATCGCCGCATCCCCTATGACCAGGCCAGGCAGACGGTTTACGCCGCCCTGCATCCCCTGGGAGACCGCTATCGCGCCATTTTGAAGGAAGGGCTGGAAAACCGCTGGATCGATGTGTATCAGAACGTGGGCAAGCGCAGCGGCGCCTATTCCGCCGGCACAGCGGTGCACCCCTTTGTCCTGCTGAATTATACCGGTACTCTGGACAGCCAATTCACCCTGGCGCACGAAATGGGGCACGCCCTTCATTCTTATCTGTCCAATAAATATCAGAATCCCATTGATTCGGACTATGTGATCTTCGTGGCGGAAGTGGCCTCCACCTGCAACGAAGCCCTGCTGATGGAATATCTGCTGGGCAACACCACGGATAAAAAAGAGCGGGCATATCTGATCAACCACTTCCTGGATCAGTTCAAAGGCACCATCTACCGCCAGACCATGTTTGCCGAGTTTGAACGGAACATCGGTCAGATGGTGGCGCAGGGACAGACGCTTACCGCCGACACGCTCTGCAGCGAGTATAAGCGTCTGAACCAGGTGTACTACGGCCCGGACATGGTGGTTGACGATCAGATTGCCCTGGAGTGGGCCAGAATCCCCCACTTCTACTACAATTACTATGTCTTCCAGTATGCCACAGGTTATTCCGCCGCTATCGCCCTGTCCCGGCGGATCCTTCAGGAGGGTGAGCCCGCGGTGAAGGACTATCTGAAGTTCCTCTCCGGCGGCTGTTCCAAGCCTCCCATCGATTTGCTGAAGGACGCAGGCGTAGACATGACCAGTCCGGAACCTGTAAACCAGGCACTGGCGCTGTTTGGGCAGCTGCTGGATGAGATGGAAGCGCTGACACAGGAGTGACTCTATGGCTGAGCTGTTTCTTCCCACCCTGCACACCTTTGCCATGAACAACATCTTCACCGGCTCCCTGGGCGCTTTGCGGTTTCGCGCCAAGCCCAAAGTGGTAATGGCCACTTCCAAGGAGGTGGACTTTGAACAAAGCTCCATCTTTGTGGAGTACTGGCACGGCCCCTTCTGCTATGAAAAAAGCACCATGGAGGGGGAAGCCACCTTCCCTATGTCGGAAGAAGGCCGGGAAGCCATGCGCCAATGGCTTTTGGAACAGGCATAATAAACGCTCCCACCGTCTGCTGGACGGTGGGAACGTTTTTGAATGTTATCCAATATATTCCCGCTGCGTAGCGCTGCGCAAAACAGCTTTCAGAACGTTCGCGCAGCAGCGGCGCAAATCCTCTTCCCGGAGCAGGCCGGATTTCAGCCCCGAAAGGATCTCCCGGATGCAGTAGCGGGAGCCGGGCATGATCAGATCATTTCCTGCGGCAATGGCCAGCGCGTTGCTGGCCAGTCCCTTGTTGGTGGAGAACCAGTCGGTCATGACAACCCCGTCGAATCCCCATTCACAGCGCAGCACCTTGGTACACAGGTCGTGGCTGTTGGCGGTGTAGACGCCGTTGATTTTGTTGTAAGAAGTCATGATGCTTTTCGCACCGCCCTCCCGGACGCAGATCTCAAAGCCCCGCAGATAAATCTCCCGAAGGGCGCGCTGGGAAAGATTGCTGGAAACACGGTTCCGGTTTTCCTCCTGGTTGTTGCAGGCAAAATGCTTGACGGTAACATAATACCCTTCTTCCTGCTGGATTCCCCGGGTAATGGCAGACGCCATGGTTCCGGAGAGCATGGGATCCTCGGAAAAATACTCAAAATTCCGGCCGCAAAGGGGATTGCGGTGGATATTGATGGCAGGCGCCAGCCAGAAGGTGCAGCCATATTCCTTCATCTCCCGGAAGACGGCGCAGCCCACCCGGTACATGAGGCTCCGGTTCCATGTCTGCGCCAGGGCATTGGCCACCGGGAACGCTGTGGTATACTGATAGAGCATGGTGCCCTTGGCCGGATCCCCCACCATGAATTTTTCCACGAAGTCAGGCAGCGCGTCAAATACAGACAGCGCCATATCCACCGGCTTCACATTTCCTTTCTGATCCACCGCAGAACGTTTCTGGAGCCGCAGACCGGCAGGGCCGTCGCACAGAGCGACATTGGCAAGCCCCCGATCCCAGAACACGGAAGTGGTATTGCCCACAGAACCGGGCAGATTGAACCGGGTCTCCCCGCCGAACATCCCCTTGCCTACCACCAGCCGAACCATTTCCTCCTGGGTCATGGTGTCCAGGAATGCCTTCACCTTCTCATCTCCGCACAGCTGCGGATCTTCGTAGGCGTACACCTCCGTCCTGATCTGGGAAGGATCCAGTTCCAGCCAGGGAAGCCCGTCGGGAATGGTTTCCGCCGCTCTGGCAGGAGCCTTCAGTTCCTCTAAGGATTTCTGCACCGGGCAGATCCGGGCATGTACGGAGACAACGCAGGTCTGAGGGATGTGCACCGTACCCACCGGAACGGTATTCCGGGAAGAATTGCCCAGACGCAGAACGTACTCCCCTGCCTCCAGCACATAGCTGCTGTCTTCCTCCCGGAAGCTGGCCAGCCGCTTCATGTCAAAGCACAGCTCCAGGGTCTGCCGCTGCCCCGGCTGGAGAAGATCGGTTTTTTCAAAGGCCGCCAGGGACTGGTACTCCTTATCCAGCTGGCCCTCCGGCGCAGAGACGTAAAGCTGCGCCACTTCCCTGCCGGAATAAACGCTGCCACGGTTGACAACAGAGGCCTTCACCGTCACCTGGGTGCCGTCCAGTGTCACTCCGCCGGAATGGATATCAAAATCGGTATAGCTCAGTCCGAAGCCGAAGGGGAAGGCCGGCTCCACCCGGAAGGTATCAAAATAGCGATACCCCACATAGATGCCTTCCCGGTAATCCGCCTGGGAAAGGTCTTCCTGCAGATAACTGAATTCCTTGGCAAAGGGGATATCGGAATACGTCCTTGCCCAGGTGTCCGTCAGCTTTCCGGAGGGAGTGACAGTTCCGTCGATCACATCGGCGAAGGCGTGTCCCCCCTCTGTGCCCAATTGGCACAGATACAGCACCGCGCCGATGCCCGGAATCCTTTCCAGGAAGGACATATCCATCGACGAGCCGCAATTGATCACCAGCAGGAAATTCCGGTAGTGCCTGGCACAGGCGGCAATGGCCGCTTCCTCCCCGTCACTGAGCAGATAATCTCCCTTCTCGGCTCTGCGGTCGCCGGCCTCCCCAGCCTGACGGCTGACAACGTAGATGCAGGAATCCGTATCGCTGGCCGAAAGGTCCTCAGGGGTAATGGGGCGTCCCTCAGGGGCGCGGAAATTGTCGAACAACATTTCCATAATGGAGGAAGGCTTCAAAATGTTGATCCGCTTTTTCTTTGCCTGGTGATACGCCGCCTCGGCCTCCTGATACTTCTTTTCAAAATCTTCCAGCCACTGACGGGTGGTGATCTGGTATCCCCGATCCTCCAGCCCCTCCAAAATGGTCACAGAGTGGCGCTCATTGACCTCCCCGGAGCCGGTTCCGCCTTTGATGGTCCGGGCAGCGCCGGAACCGTACAGCGCGATCTTCCTGGTTTGAAAAGGCAGGACGCCGTCGTTCTTCAAAAGCACCATCGCCTCGCAGGCGGCCGCATAGGCCACGGCAAGATTGTCCTTCTCCCGCTGGGTGACTTCATCCGTATAGCTTGCTTTGGTCAACAGTTTCATCAAATCAGCCCTCCATTTTTGTTCTTCCTAATCGCCTGTTTCTGGCCGGGACAGGTTTTACTATCCGCTGTTTTCCGAAAATAATGCGTGCTGAATCACACAAAACAGCTTGAAAGCCAAGGCTTTCCAGGTCTTTCGCGCTGTTCCGTGACCATGAAAAAAACGCCCGGCAAATTTGCCTTGATCTTTTTTCCGGGAATATAAAGCGAGGCTTCGGAAAATCCGAAGCCAGCCGCCTGATGGTTATTTGCTCTTTTCCGCTTTCTTGGCAGCCTTAGCCTTGGCTTTGGCTTCCTGCGCCTTCTTCTGCTCAGCCTTGGCAGCCTCAGCAGCAGTCTCATTGGAGGAAATGGCCCACTTTTCCAGTTCAATGCGAACCTGGTCGGCGCCGGTTTCGATCACGATTCGGTTTTCCTTCACATTGACCACGGTGCCGGTAATGCCGCCGATGGTGATGATCTTATCACCGTTCTTAACAGCGGAACGCATCTGCTCAGCTTCCTTCTTGCGCTTGTTCTCAGGACGGATGAGCATAAAGTAGAAAATAGCGAGCATCACCACCAGCATAATCACAGTGCTGCCCATGCCAACGGTGCCGGTGCCTTCAGTCAGAAAAATCTGCATAGGGAAAAAACTCCTTCTTGTGTAATATCTTGTTTATTATAGCATTCTCTGTGCAAAATGCAAGGGGAAATTACAGCCGTCTGGCCAATTTCTCAGAATACTCCCGGCGGAACGCCGCAAATCTGCCTTCATCCAGCGCCTGACGGATCTTTGCCATCAGGTCATTGTAGAAATACAGGTTGTGCATCACCGCAAGGCGCATGGCCAGCATCTCCTCCGCTACAAACAGGTGGCGGATATAGGCACGGCTGTACCGGCGGCAAACCGGGCAGCCGCACCGGGGATCGATAGGGCTTTCATCCAGCTGATACTTGGCGTTTCTCAGATTGATGGCACCCTCCCAGGTAAACAGCCGTGCATGGCGGGCGTTCCGGGCAGGCATCACGCAGTCGAAGAAATCCACTCCCCGAGCCACAGCTTCGATGATGTTGGTGGGCGTTCCCACCCCCATGAGATACCGGGTCTTCTCCCGGGGCATATGAGGCTCCACTGTCTCAATAATGTCGTACATCTCCTGGGCTGTCTCCCCCACAGCCAAACCGCCGATGGCATATCCGGGAAGATCCAGGTCAGCAATGCGCTTCATATGCTCCACACGGATATCCCCGTAGGTGCCCCCCTGGTTGATCCCCCAGAGCATCTGCCGGGGATTTACCGTATCGGGCAGGGCATTGAGCCGGGCGTTTTCCGCCTTGCACCGCTCCAGCCACCGGAAGGTTCTGTCCACGCTCTTTTTCACATAGTCCCGGGGAGCGGGATTTTCAATGCACTCGTCAAAGGCCATGCAGATATCGCTGCCCAGATTCGACTGGATCTGCATGCTTTCCTCCGGCCCCATAAAAATCTTGCGGCCGTCAATATGCGAAGAGAAATAGACGCCCTCCTCTTTGATCTTCCGAAGAGAGGCCAGGCTGAACACCTGGAATCCGCCGGAATCCGTAAGAATGGGGCCGTCCCAGGTCATAAACCTGTGCAGTCCGCCCATCTTCCGCACCACCTGGTCTGTGGGGCGCAGGTGCAGGTGGTATGTGTTGGACAGCTCCACCTGGCAGCCGATCTCCTTCAGATCCTCGGCACTTAACGCGCCCTTAATTGCGCCCTGGGTGCCCACGTTCATAAATACCGGGGTCTGAACCACCCCATGGGCGCAGGTGAATTCTCCCCGCCGGGCTTTGCCCTCGGTTTTCTTTAATTCGAACATAGTTACCTCACTTTGTGGGGATTCCAAAAATCCCCCGTTTTCCCGGGTTTTTACCGGGTTTGGAATGCCGTGCCCTTCCCATATGAAACTGTTCCATCCCCCGCCGGGGGTCTCCGGCAAAAGCGGCCGCAGGTCAGCCGCGGGGCAAAGGCGGACTGGGCCGAAAGCAACAGCCGCGCCTCACAAAATGCACATGGCATCTCCAAAGCTGAAGAACCGGTACTTCTGCTCCACCGCTTCTTTGTAGGCGTTCAGCACATGCTCCCGCCCGGCAAAGGCAGATACCAGCATCACCAAGGTGCTTTCCGGCAGATGGAAATTGGTGATCAGCCCGTCCATCGCCCGGAAGGAATAGCCGGGGTAGATAAAAATCTCCGTCCACTGGGACTTTGGCGTAAAGCTGCCATCCGCGTTGACCAGAGATTCCAGGGTCCGGCAGGAAGTGGTTCCCACACAGATGATCCGCCCGCCGGACTTCCGGGTCTCGTTGAGAATCCGGGCCGTCTCCTGGCTGATCATGCACAGCTCCGCATGCATATGATGATCGGCAATTTCCTCTGCCTTCACCGGCCGGAAGGTGCCCAGCCCCACATGGAGGGTCACAAACGCGGTTTTTACCCCTTTTTCCCGGATTTTGTCCAGCAGCTCCCGGGTAAAATGCAATCCCGCGGTAGGCGCGGCGGCGGAGCCCACTTCCCGGGAGTAGACGGTCTGATACCGCTCCTGATCCTCCGGCTCTGCTT
>CALXDT010000088.1 GCA_944387125.1 uncultured Oscillospiraceae bacterium
GGCTATCAGCAGAACCAGAATCACCCCGATGACGATCATCACCACCCGGAAGGCGGTGGAGCCGGGGGTTTGGGGTTTCTTCTCTTTGCGTTTTTCATAACGTCCGCGCATACAGTACCTCCAAGGGAACAAAAAATGTGCTGATCATGTGGTAAGCATTGGGCTTATTGTAGCACAATCAGGGGGATTTGTCCACCCTTTTGGGAAAAAACGTGGGGTTAAAAGAAACAATTCATAACCTGTTGGAATTTATACAGATTCACGAAAGACCGGATCTTTCCGGCGCTTTTTCTCTGCCGGAGGGGTTGTTTTCGGCGGGGGAGGGGCTATTTTGACGCAATGGCGCCCAGCGCGTTCAGCCCCCTTTGAATTTCCTCCAGGGTGTTCCACCAGCCAAAGGAAAAACGAAGCGTACCGGTGGGATAGGTGCCCAGCGCTTTGTGGGCAGCCGGCGCGCAGTGAAGCCCCACCCGGGTCATGATCCCATAGCGCGCGTCCAGCTCCCAGGCGGCCTGGGCCAGATCCATGCCGGGAATTTGGATGGAAACCACGCCGGTACGTCCGCTTATGCCGGGCTTGCCCACCGTTCGGATCCCGGGGATCCGTTCCAATCCGGTTAAAAAGGCCCGGGTCAGTTCCAGTTCATGGGTTCGGATGGCTTCCATGCCTGTCTGTTCCAGCCACAGAAGGCTTTTCTGAAGACCAATGATCCCAGGCAGGTTCAGGGTGCCCGGCTCAAACCGATCCGGAAGAAAGGAGGGGATGGTTTCCAAATGGCTGAGGCTCCCGGTGCCGCCGGAGAGCAGCGGATAAATGGAATCGATCAGATCCTCCCGAACCAAAAAACCGCCGATGCCCTGGGGGCCTAACAGCCCTTTGTGGCCGGTAAAGGCCAGCGCGTCAATGTGCTGCCGCTCCATGTGTATGGGGAAGACTCCCGCGGTCTGGGCGGCATCCACGAAAAACCGAAGCCCCCGGCGGCGGCAGAATTCTCCCACCGCTTCCAGAGGATGCAGGGTGCCGCAGACGTTGCTGCCATGGGTCATGACCACTGCCCGGGTGTTCGGCCGCAGGCAGCTATCCATAGCCTCCAGGGATAGGGTGCCGTCTCTGCCGCAGGGGATCCGGGTAAAGGAGACGCCTTTGGCTTCCAGCTGAACAAGCGGGCGCATCACCGCATTGTGCTCCAGAGAGGAGACCAATACATGATCCCCGGGCTGGAGAAATCCTTTCAGCAGAATATTCAAACTTTCTGTAACATTTTTGGTGAAAATCACATTTTTGCAATCGTCTCCGCCGAACAGGCTGCAAAGCAGCTGCCGGGTCTGATAGACCTGCTCCTCCACCCGGTAGGCGCCGGCATAGCTTCCCCGGTTGATGTTGCAGCCCTCCCGGGTTAAGAACCGGTATATCCCCTCCGCCACAGATTCGGGCTTGGGGAAGGTGGTGCTGGCATTGTCAAAATAGATGCGTTCCAAGAAAACGCCCCCTTTTCCACTGCGTCTTTTCCGATTATAGCCGGGATTGGGTGCTTTGTCAAACTCGTGGTATTTTTCTGTAGACAACGGACAGGGACTGTGATATATTGATTTCAACCAAAAGAAAGAGAGGATACTCCCATGGATCGAAAGAAAGAAACCTGCGGGATGATCGCTTCCGGCTTGGGAATCGGGCTGCTGGCGGTGGCGCTGGTGTGCTTCGGCAATCCGGCTAACATGGGCTTTTGCATTGCCTGCTTCCTGCGGGACACCGCCGGGGCGCTGGGGCTGCATTCAGCCGGGGCGGTGCAGTATCTGCGGCCGGAGATCTCCGGCTTGGTGCTGGGCAGCTTCATCCTGGCGCTGCTGCGAAAGGAAGTGAGTCCCCGGGGGGGCAGCGCGCCGCTGACCCGGTTTGTACTGGGGATTTTCGTCATGATCGGCTGCCTGATGTTCCTGGGCTGCCCCTTCCGGATGATTTTGCGGCTGGCCGGCGGGGATCTGAACGCCCTGTTTGGCCTGGGCGGATGTGTATGCGGGATTCTGACAGGGGTGTTTTTCCTGAACCGGGGATACTCCCTGAAACGCACCTACCGGCTCCCGCCGCTGGAAGGGCTGCTGATGCCCATCATTCAGGTGCTGCTGCTGGCGCTGCTGGTACTGGCACCCTCCCTGCTGCGATTTACGGAACCGGGGGGCGGCCCCGGGGGAATGCACGCCGCCACGGCCGTCAGTCTGACTGCGGGACTGATTGTCGGCGCTTTGGCGCAAAGGACCCGGCTGTGCATGGTCGGCGGCATTCGGGATCTGGCGCTGTTCCGGGAGACGAAGCTGCTGCTGGGATTCGCGGCGATTTTTGCCGGGGCGCTGGTGTACAACCTGATTTTGAACGCGGTTACGGGGGATCTCTATTTTTCCCTGGGCTTTGCCGGTCAGCCGGTGGCGCATACGGACGGCCTTTGGAACTTCCTGGGGATGCTGCTGGCGGGCTTCGGCTGCGTACTGCTGGGGGGATGCCCTCTGCGTCAGCTGGTTCTAGCAGGGGAGGGGAACACCGACAGCGCTGTGACGGTGCTGGGGCTGATGGCCGGCGCGGCCTTTGCCCACAATTTCGGCCTGGCTTCCAGCGGAGACGGCCCCACCGCCAACGGGAAAATTGCTGTTCTGCTGGGGATTGCCGCGGTCGGTGCCATTGCCTGCGTCAATACCTTTCGGAAAGACAACGCGTAAAGGAGAATAACCTATGACTGTCATTGATGCCTGCGGCCTGTCCTGCCCGGAACCGGTGGTTTTGCTGCGGAAGGCCATGTTTACCCAGGAGGATGTCTACCAGATCCGGGTGGACAACCCCGTTTCCCGGGAAAATGTCACCCGGTATGCCCAGCACCAGGGGTACCATGTGGCGGTGGAAGCCGCCGGAGAGACATACACCCTGACCCTTACCAAGTGATATGATTTACATTGCTACGTTTTTTTCCCATTTTGGCGCCATTCGGTTTCAAAAACTGTGCCAGGGCCGGGATTGGGAGGCGGTACTGATGCCGGTGCCCCGGAACTTAAGCAGCAGCTGCGGCACCTGCGTCCGTTACCGGAGCCAGTCTCCCTGCCCGGGGGACACCTGGCCCCGGGAGGTGGAGCAGGTGGTTCAGGAAACGCCCGAGGGATACCGCCGGTGCTACCGGGCGGAGAACAGCTGAGGTGGATGGATGGAAACAGAAGTAAAGCTGACAAAGCTGGCCTCCTGCGCCGGATGCGGCGCCAAAGTGGGAGCCGGTACGCTGGTTCGGATGCTGGAAGGGTTCCGCACCCATCAGGATCCCCGGCTGCTGGTCGGTTATGACAAAAGCGACGATGCCAGCGTCTATGTGCTGGATGACCAAAGGGCGCTGGTACAGACCACCGACTTTTTTCCGCCCATTGTGGATGATCCCTTTCTCTACGGGCAGATTGCCGCGGCCAATGCCATGAGCGACGTCTATGCCATGGGCGGCGAGCCGAAGCTGGCGCTGAACATCCTGTGCGTGCCGGAGAAGATGGAGGCCGCCGCCGTTCAGGAGATCCTCCGGGGCGGCTACGACAAGGCCTATGAGGCGGGGGTGATTATTACCGGCGGCCACACCATCCACGGTGCGGAGCCCATCTACGGTCTGGCGGTTTCCGGATTTGTGCACCCGAAAAAAGTGCTGACCAATGGGGGAGCCAGACCCGGAGATGTGCTGATCCTTTCAAAACCATTGGGTATTGGCGTTCTCACCACTGCTGCCAAAGCGGGGATGGTGGAGCAGCCGGTGCTGGACCGGATCTACAGGCAGATGGCGGCTTTGAACAAAGCCGCCCGGGACGTGATGACCGGCTATGAGGTGCACAGCTGTACCGACGTCACCGGCTTCGGCCTTCTGGGTCACAGCTTTGAAATGGCCCAGGGCAGCGGCTGCACCATCCATATCCAGTCCGCACAGGTGCCATTCCACCCGGAGGCGTATCTGATGGCTCAGATGGGGTTTATCCCGGCGGGAGCCTACCGGAACCGGGGCTATGCCGAAGCCGGCGTGGCGGTACGGGGACAGGTGAGCCGGGCAGTTCAGGATCTGTTTTACGATCCCCAGACAAGCGGCGGCCTGCTGATGGCCATGCCGGAAGACCAGGGGCTGGAATGCCTGAAAGCCCTTCAGCAGGCGGCCCCCGGCGCTGCCATGATCGGCTATGTGACCCAACGGGGGGATTCCTGGATCTGTCTGGAATAAAGAAACACGCGATCCCCGCCGGATCGCGTGTTTCTTTATTCCAGAATGCCGGAGAAATGGAGGATGGCTTCCAGCACCCCGCCGCCGATGGCAAGCGCCTTGTCCGAGGCAAACCGGCAGTGCTCCGGCTTACCCCTGGGATCAATATCCGCGCATTTCATCCCGGTATAGACCGGCACCCCCTGGTGGAGCATTCCCCGAAGGCAGCCGTCAATGGTGCACAGCATAGGCTGTCCGTCCACCAGAGCCGCCACCTCACCGGCTTTGACCATCTTTCCAATGGGGATCCGGGGCATGAAAATCCCCGCCGCAGGGGCACGCAGCACCCGCTGGGCGGTATAGCCGCCGATGTTTCCGGGAATGCCTGTATTGGGCATGGGAGAGCCGGTGTACAGCACCCGCCCCAGGGAATGCCCCCGCATGGTCTCCACTGCGGCGTGGCAGTCCGTTCCGGCGGTAAATCCGGGGCCGACGCCAATGACCACCGGCGCCATGTCCATTCGTGTGCCCAGATTTTTCTTGGCCAAAATGGCGTCCACCAGGGCATCGGGGTTCAACGCGGGGATGCAGCTGCAATCCCGGTCAATGAGAACAGCGGGAATGTGTCTGCCTGCCAGGGTCAGGGCTTCCTTTGGGGAGCGCGCCAGCATGGCGGTGACGCCCTCCACCTGGGCTTCCCCCCGGTATACCGCCTCGGAAAAGCAGACGGTGCAGCGGATGGAGGTGGGCTGGGGCAGGTCGGTGAGGATGACAGAGCAGCCGGCACGGTGCAGCCGCAGAGCAATGCCTGTGGCGATGTCTCCGGCGCCGCGGATGAGAACCAGCATGAGAAGAATCTCCTTTGGGGAAGCACGCCGGCGGGCGTTTTCTTCCGGGATGGGCAGTGTGTCGTGGACAAATCTGCCGTTATGGTTTATAATGTACCACGAAGAAACCCGCAGGTCAATAGGGAAGGGGAGACTGGGAAATGAAGCTGGCAGACTTGCTGCAGGTGGAGCCTGGAATTACGGCGGTGATTGGCGGCGGGGGGAAAACGACCCTGCTGAAGACCCTGTCCCGGGAGCTGCAGGACGGGGTGATCCTGTGCACCACCACCCATATCTATCCCTTTGAGGGGCTGCCCCTGTACACCGGCGGGGATCCGGCGGGGATCCGGGAGCTGCTGAAGGAACGGGGCTGCATCTGCCTGGGACGGCAGGGGGAAGAGGGGAAACTGTCCGCCCCGGCACTGCCGATGACACAGCTGGCGCGGCTGGGCCGGTTTATTCTGGTGGAGGCGGACGGTTCCAAGGGCCTGCCTTTGAAAGCCCACGCGCCCCATGAGCCGGTGATTCCGCCGGACAGCCGGAACGTAATCTGGGTGACGGGGGCTTCCGGATTCGGCAGGCCGGTGAAAGACGCGGTGCACCGGTGGGAGATCTTTTGCCGAATGACCGGCGCCCATCCGCAAACCCCGGTATCTCCGGAACTGGCAGCGGCGGTAATCCGAAAAGAGGGCTTGGCCACGCGGGTTTTTCTCAACCAGGTGGAAACCCGGGAGGACTGGGCGCTGGCGGAGGCCTTTGCCGGGGCGCTGGCGGGAACCGGGATCCGGATGGCTGCCGGGAGTCTCCGCCTGGGACAGTTCCGGCGTCTGTAGGCATCCGGGAAATTATCCGGACAATGGATCAAAAAAACAACGTGTCTGTTGAAAAAACAACAGACACGGCCGATGGGTTTTGGTATGATAGTGCCGGGCGGAAGAAGGCAGCGGCCTTTGCCGTTGCTATTTTCCGGATCAACTCCGGAAGGGGTACCCCTGCATCCCAAGCGCTTCGCTGGAAGGGGCGGGAACGGGGCTGAGGGATGGATCTTCGCCCTCCGGGCGGATTTGGAAAAAAATATGCCGTAAAGTAAAAAACACAATAGACATCCGGAGCTTTGCGGATTATACTATCAGTGCGGGTAATTGGATAAGACGGTCAGTATCTTTTGACGGACTGGCCGATCCCCCAAAAAAATATATGGAGATGTGACTATGACGATTACAAATGACATTCGCTACATTGGTGTCAACGATCACAAGGTGGATCTGTTTGAAGGTCAGTATGTGGTGCCCAACGGCATGGCATACAATTCCTACGCCATTCTGGATGACAAGGTCGCCATCATGGATACCGTGGATCAAAACTTTTCCCACGAGTGGCTGGACAACATTCAGAATACCCTGGGCGGCCGGAAGCCGGACTATCTGATCGTTCAGCACATGGAGCCGGATCACTCCGCCAACATTGCCAACTTCCTGAAGGTCTATCCCCAGGCCACTGTGGTGTCCTCTGCCAAGGCCTTTGCCATGATGAAGCAGTTCTTCGGCGACGACTATGCGGATCGCCGGATTGTGGTGGGTGAGGGCAGCACATTGTCCCTGGGCAAGCACACCCTGACCTTTGTTACCGCTCCCATGGTTCACTGGCCGGAAGTGATTGTTACCTATGATTCCTGTGACAAGGTGCTGTTTTCCGCTGACGGCTTCGGCAAGTTCGGCGCTCTGGATGTGGAAGAGGACTGGGCCTGCGAAGCCCGCCGCTACTACATCGGCATTGTGGGCAAATACGGTCCGCAGGTGCAGGCGCTGCTGAAGAAGGCTGCCACCCTGGACATCTCCATCAGCTGCCCCCTCCACGGCCCCGTTCTCACGGAAAACCTGGGTTACTACCTGAACCTGTACGACATCTGGTCTTCTTATCGGGTGGAAAGCGAAGGCATTGTCCTGGCGTACACCTCCGTTTACGGCCATACCAAGGCCGCTGTGGAGCTGCTGGCGCAGAAGCTGAAGGAGAAGGGCTGCCCCAAGGTAGTGGTTCATGATCTGGCGCGGACGGATATGGCAGAGGCTGTAGAGGATGCGTTCCGCTATGGCAAGCTGGTGCTGGCTACCACCACCTACAATGCGGATATCTTCCCCTTTATGAAGGAATATATCCATCACCTGACCGAACGGAACTACCAGAACCGCACCATCGCTTTTATGGAGAACGGTTCCTGGGCGCCTTTGGCTGCCAAGGTTATGAAGAATCTGTTTGCCGGCAGCAAGAACCTGACCTTTGCCGACACCACTGTGCGCATTCTCTCCGCGCTGAATGAGGAAAGCAAGGCGCAGGTGGAGGCGCTGGCCGAGGAGCTGTGCAAGGACTACCTGGCCCAGCAGGATGCCACTGCCAACAAAAACGACCTGACCGCGCTGTTTAAAATCGGCTACGGATTGTATGTTGTCACCTCCAACGACGGCACCAAGGACAACGGCCTGATCGTCAACACGGTGTCCCAGGTAACAGACAGTCCCAACCGGGTGGCTGTAACCATCAACAAGAAAAACTACTCCCACCATGTGATCAAGCAGACCGGCGTTCTGAACGTCAACTGCCTGGACGTGTCCGCGCCCTTCTCCGTGTTCCAGAATTTCGGCTTCCAGAGCGGCCGCACCGCCGATAAATTCGCCGGTGTGGAGGAGATGCGCAGCGACAACGGTCTGCGGTTCCTGCCCCGGTATATCAATTCCTTTATGAGTCTGAAGGTGGAAAACTATGTGGATCTGGATACCCACGGCATGTTCATCTGCTCGGTTACTGAGGCGCGGGTGATTTCCGACCGGGAGACCATGACCTATTCCTACTACCAGAGCAGCGTCAAGCCCAAGCCCGAGACGGAAGGGAAAAAGGGCTTTGTATGCCGGGTCTGCGGCTGGGTTTACGAGGGAGAAACCCTTCCCGATGACATCGTCTGCCCCCTGTGCAAGCACGGCGCCGCGGACTTCGATCCCATTTCCTGAGGAGCCTTGGAAGCAATTGCCTTCGGCAGAATGCCGGATCTTTTGCCCATTTTGTCAGAGGTTTTCTTGGCATCCGGGGCGTTTCCCGCCCAGGAAACACCATTACAGCAGCGCGACCGCCCGGCGGGGTTCCCCGCCGGGCGGTTTCTGCGCAAGTTCAGGGAGTTTGCCGAAAGGAGAGGTAACGCAAAAAGTGCCTGACCGCCTGGGAGGCGGATTTTCGGTCGCGCAAAGCCAGACCGATGTTCCGATAAGCCGGAACATTCAATTCTTTGGAGACAATTCGGTAGGGAATCCGTCTTAGAATCAGCTGGGGCAGAATGCTGATTCCCAGGCCGCTTTCCACCATGGACATGATCGCGTAATCGTCCCAGGTGGTGAAGTGAATCCGGGGCCTTACGCCGTTTTGCTCCAAAAACGCCGATATTTCTGCCTTCGCTCCTTTTTCCAGCAGCATAAACGGCGCATCCGACAACGCGGATACCGGGAATTTTTCACACCCGGCCAGGGGATGGCTTTCCGGCAGCACCGCCATCAGCTTGTCCTGCTCCAGGAAAATCGTCTCAAAATTCGCCTGGGTGGGCAGACGCAGGAAGCCGCAGTCTATACGCCCCTCCGCTATCCACCCTTCGATTTCCGTATAATCTCCCAGAAGCAATTCATAATCAATATTGGGATAATCCTTTTGAAAAGCCTTGATTATCCTGGGCAGCCAGTGGGTGGCCACGCTGGAAAAGGTGCCGATGCGGATCAATCCCGATTCCAGGCCGTTCAGCGCATCCACTTGCGTCTGCATTGCCTGGTATGCTTCGCAGAGGCTTTTGGCATAGGGGAGCAGCTTGGTTCCCTCAGAGGTCAGCCGAACACCGGCGCGGCTGCGCTCCAGAAGCACCACCCGCCATTCCTTTTCCAGGTCGCTGATCATACGGCTGATCCCGGACTGAGAATAATTCAGCATCTGAGCCGCCTTGGTAAAGCTGCCGTACTCCACTGTCCGGATAAAGGCCATGTATTTGAGAATGTTCATATCCATGGTCGCTGCCTCCTTTACATCTGGAAATGTAATGAAAAACATGAGAAATATTCGCTTTTGTTATTCTGAATGATATGATACACTATTTTTACAGTGATTGCAATGGAAAAGAGGAATCGATCATGTTTTCATCAGCGAACCTTATGGCACCGCTCCCAAAACCTTCCGCACTCCCTTACAGGAAAAAACCTATCGGGCACTTTCCGATCTGCAGATTCCCTATCAGCGGGTGGAGACAGTTGAGGCCATCACCATGGAGGACTGCGTTCAGATCAATGAGAAGCTGAATATGAAGATGGTGAAAACCCTGTTTCTGAGCAACCGCCGGCAGACGGCTTTCTACCTGTATATTACCGCAGGGGACAAGCCCTTCCGCTCCCGGTATTTCAGCAGCGCGTTGGGGATTGCCCGGGTTTCCTTTGCGCCCGGGGATTTGATGGAGCAAATGCTGGGGACAAAAATCGGCGCCGCAACGGTATTCAGCGCCCTGCTGGAAACGGCCCGGGATGTCCAAATCATCTTTGACAGGGAGGTACTCCTGGAGCCCTGGTATGGGTGCAGCGACGGCTCCACCACAGGGTATATGAAAATTCCAACGGAGATGGTCATCCGGCGCTTGCTGCCCGCAGCCAAGCACAGCGTTACGGTGATCCAGGTGTGAACGTCATGGGGTTTCCTGTTTCAAATTCTTCATTTTTTGACCTTTCGTTGACAAGCCGCCTTCCTGCGGGTATAATAGATCCGGAAAGGGGGCGCTGTTATGGCTGTTCGATTGAATGATGATAAAGAAATCGTAAATTCCATCCGGGAGGGACTGAAGCGCACCGGCGGCTACTGTCCTTGCAGATTGGAGAAAACGGAAGAAAACAAGTGTATCTGCAAGGAATTCCGGGAGCAGATTGCCGATCCTGACTTCAAGGGCTACTGCCACTGCATGCTCTACTACAAAGATTGAGTTTTTTGAAAAAAGTTATTGACAAATTCCGCCAACCGTGCTATGATACTCAAGCGCTGATGTGATTCAGCAATATGGGCGAGTGGTGGAATTGGTAGACTCGCTAGATTCAGGTTCTAGTGTTCACTGCGGACGTGCGGGTTCAGGTCCCGCCTCGCCCACCAAGATAAGACTCCAAATCGAAAGATTTGGGGTCTTTTTCTATACTTTTTGAGACGAAAAGTTTTTTGGAACTGGCGGCAAAACCGCCAGTTCTAACAAGCGTTCTAACAAAATATCGAATAATATTTTATATAGAATCTTTACACAATGATTCGGCTCAAAGAGTTTGCAGTGACGTGTCCACCACGGACAATACTGTGCAAATAAATATTAGCCGTAGTAGAAGCTTCACTGTGACCCAAGAATTCCTGAATGGTCTTGATATCAACACCGTCTTCCAACAATA
>CALXDT010000089.1 GCA_944387125.1 uncultured Oscillospiraceae bacterium
GATTTTGCCTCAGCCGAAAGTTCAAAAAGTGGAGAAATACTGTATGTATTTCCCACTTTTTGAACTGCACGGATGTGGTAAAAGATCCGGCATTCCGCCGAAGACGATTTATTCAGAGGTTCCCTAATCCATTTGGATGAAAGATTTTCATTAGAGAATCCTATGAGACGCGAATCTGTGATTCTCTATTCCGAAAATCACAGATTCGGCAGCGCCGCAAGGCGATGCCTTCCTTATTAAAATGAAATATTTTAATAAGGAAATCGTATGAGCAGGCACTATGCAGCAAAAAAGCATCCGTATGGCTTTCCATGCGGATGCTTTTTCCTTAGTGAATATCCAGCTTCACCTGATCCTCCTGGACATACAGGCGGATAGCGGAGATGGGGTTTTCAAAGCTGTCGATAATGGCTTCGGAAATGGGATCTTCCAGATCCTTCTGGATGGTACGCCGGAGATTTCTGGCGCCGTAGACCAGGGAGAAGGCCTTCTTCACCAGATACTGACGCAGATCCTCTCCCCAGGTCAGTTCCAGTCCCCGGTCTGCCAGGCTGCTCTGCAGCTCCCGGAGCATAATGTCGGCAATTCCCAGGAAGTTCTCCTCGGTCAGGTGGTTGAAGGCGATGATCTCATCCACCCGGTTCAGGAACTCCGGCCGCAGGAAGTCCCGCAGCGCCTGCATCGTCTTTTCCTTGACCATGTCGTTCTGGGTTCTGCCGAAGCCCATGCCGCCCACCCGGCCTTCTGACCCGGCATTGGACGTCATGACGATCACCGTGTTCTCAAAATTCACCACACGCCCCTGGGCATCGGTGATTCTGCCGTCGTCCAGCACCTGCAGCAGGACGTTCAGCACATCGGGATGCGCCTTTTCAGTCTCGTCAAAGAGGATCACGCTGTAGGGATTGCGGCGCACCTTCTCCGTCAGCTGACCCGCCTCATCGTAGCCCACATAGCCCGGCGGGGATCCGATCAGCTTGGAGACGGTGTGCTTCTCCATATACTCCGACATATCCAAGCGGATAAGACTGTCCACGCTGTCAAACAGGTCGTCTGCCAGACGCTTGACCAGTTCCGTCTTGCCCACGCCGGTGGGGCCTACGAAAATGAAGGAAACAGGACGCTTCTTGGGGGAAATGCCCACCCGGCTGCGGCGGATGGCACGCGCCACCGCGTCCACCGCCTCGTCCTGCCCCACAATGTGCTCCTTCAACCGCTGGGACAGACCCTTGATCTGCTCATACTCCTGGGCTTTGATCTTGGAGGCGGGAATTTTCGTCCAAAGCTCAATGATTCTGGCCAGGTTTTCCATCGTCACCCGGGGCTTGGGCAGGGCTTCCAGCTTCTCGATTTTATCCGCGATCTGGATCAGCTTGCTGCGCAGAACGGCCAGCCGCTCGTAGTTCTGCTCCTGGGCGTCCTCGCTGAGCATCCGCAGCTCCAGCTCATAGTCGTCCCGCTCCTTTTTCAGCTGGGCAAGCTGGGAAATTTCCTTGCACTGCAGATTCACATCGGAGCAGGCTTCGTCCAGCAGGTCGATGGCCTTATCCGGCAGATACCGGTCGGTAATATACCGCTCCGAAAGCACCACGCACTGGTGGGCAATCTCCGGAGAGATCTCCACCCCATGAAACTGGGCATAGGTCTTGGCGATTCCCTGCATGATCTGGCTGGCCTCGGCAATGGTCGGCTCCGCCACAGACACCGGCTGGAACCGCCGCTCCAGGGCGGCGTCCTTTTCAATATACTTGCGGTATTCGTTGAAGGTGGTGGCGCCGATCACCTGAATCTCGCCCCGGGACAGGGCGGGCTTGAGGATATTGGCGGCGTTCATGGAGCCTTCCGCGTCTCCCGCTCCCACCAGATTGTGCACTTCATCGATCACCAGAATGATATTGCCGCACTCCTTGACCTCTCCAATCAGGCTCTTCATACGGCTTTCAAACTGCCCCCGGAACTGGGTGCCTGCCACCAGGGCTGTCAGATCCAGCAGGAAAACCTCCTTATCCCACAGCTTGTAGGGCACCTGGCGGTTGACAATCCGCTGGGCAAGGCCTTCCGCAATGGCGGTTTTGCCAACGCCCGGCTCACCGATCAGGCAGGGATTGTTCTTTTGGCGGCGGTTCAGGATCTGGATTACCCGCTCCGTTTCCATATCCCGCCCAATCACCTGATCCAGCTTTCCCTCCCGGGCCCGGCCGGTGAGATCCATACAGTAGCTGTCCAGGAACTTGTGCTTCTTATTCTTCTTTTTCGGCTGGTCCTCCTGGGACTGCTCCTCCTTCCGGGCCGGACGGGAGGGCTGGGCAGGCAGGTTCCCGGTGCTGCCCAGCAGCTGGTTCAGCAGGGGGAAGGTAGCCGTCTGGCTGTCGATTTCATCGTCATCGTGATTATCACTGTTGTCCCGCTGGCCGAACATGCTGCTCATTTCGTCGCTGAGCAGATCCAGATCTTCCTCGGAGATGCCCATCTGCTTTACCGCCTGGTCGATCTGGGGAATGCCCAGGCTGCGGGCACATTTCAGGCAGTACCCCTCATTCAGGGTAGCGCCGTTTTCAATTTTGGTAATGAATACCACGGCAATGTTTTTTCTGCACTTGGCACACATTTTTGGCTGCATACGATTTCACTCCTTATAACAAGGATCTATTCCTTTGGAATGGAGTATACCATAATCCAATGGAAAAAGGGAAAACAATTTTTGAACATTACAGTCCCATGGGGGCAGTCATGCCTTCAAAGCCCTCCGACCAGTCGCTGCCGCATTCAAATTTGGCGATCCCGTCGTCATACCACAGGTGGGTCATGTACAATCCCCCCGCCGGCACCGTAGGCCCTGCCGCAGTGCGATTGCCCTGGGCAAGGATCTGCCCGATCTGTTCCGGCCGGATTTTTCCTTCGGCGGCATAGACCACCGTTCCGGCCATGGCTCTCGCCATGTTATACAAAAAGCCGTTGGCGCAGACCCGCAGCCGCAGCAGATCTCCCCGCCGCTCCACACGATAATAATATACGGTGCGGACCGTGGATTTTACATCCGTTCCCACGCTTCTCACCGCGGCAAAATCGTGGGTGCCCACAAACTGATCCGCCGCCGCCTGCATAATCCCTTCATCCAGGGGACGGGGATAGAACCAGGCGCGGTGGACAAAAAAAGGATCCTTCAGCCGGGAGTTGTAGATCAGGTAGGTATATTCCTTCCTGGCACAGGAGCCGATGGCGTTGAAGCGGTCATGGACTTCAAATGCCTTTCGCACCACAATATCGCAGGGCAGGTGGGTATTCAGGGCATAGGGAAGCCGCTCCACCGGGATGGTGGAGCCGGTTCGAAAATTTGCCACATAGCACCGGGCGTGCACCCCGGCGTCGGTACGGCCGCATCCGGTCATGTGCACCGGATGCCCCACCACCATAGCCGCGGCCTTTTCCATGGTTTCCGCAACGGTTGGCAGGTTTTTCTGCACCTGCCAACCATGATAGTCCGTACCCAGATAGGTCAGTATCACGGCAATGTTGCGCATAGTCCTCCTTACAGGCCGAAGCACCGCAGCACAGCCACAGCGCACACCAGAGCCGCGCCGCAGCCAAAGGCCGCAAAATCCGGCCGGCGGTAGCGCAGCAGCTTCATTTTGGTTCTGCCCTCCCCGCCCTGGTAGCACCGGCATTCCATGGCAGTGGCCAGCTCGTCGGCTCTGCGGAAAGCGCTGATAAACAGCGGCACCAGAATGGGGATCAGGGCTTTGGCCCGCTGGATCAGGGAGCCGTTTTCAAAGTCGGCGCCTCTGGCCTTTTGGGCAGACATGATCTTATCCGTTTCCTCGATCAGGGTGGGGATAAACCGCAGGGCGATGCACATCATCATGGTCAGCTCGTGCACCGGCACCTTCAGCGCCTTCAACGGCCCCAGAAGGGACTCCAGCCCGTCGGTCAGGGCGATGGGCGAGGTGGTGTAGGTCAGCAGGAAGGTACCGCAGATCAGCATCAGGATCCGCGCCATCATCATCAACGCCCGGTTGATGCCGCCGGTGGTGATGGTGATGATCCACACATCCACCAGCACCGTCCCTTCCCGGGTAAAAAACAGGTTCAGCACCGCTGTAAAGATCAGAATCATCACCAGCGGCTTCAGTCCCCGCAGGATGGCCTTGGGGGGGATGGTGGAAATGCAGACCACCCAGGCCAGAAAGAGGAACATCAGACCGTATCCCACCCAGCTTTGGGCCATAAACAGCGCCACAATGTACACCACCACCATAATCAGCTTGGTTCTGGGATCCAGCCGGTGGATCACCGAATTGCCGGGGAAATACTGGCCCAGGGTAATGTCTTTAAGCATGGGCATTTCCTCCCTTGAACCGCATCATCTGCTCTGCTGCCTGGTCGATGGTGTAGACCTTGTCCACATCCAGTCCCATTTTTTTCAGGTGCAGGAACACCTGTGTCACCTGGGGAATGCTCAGCCCCATGTCCACCAGCTCCTCCGCCCGGGTAAACACCTGCTCCGGAGGCGCGTCCATGACCAGGTTCGCCCCGTTGAGCACCAGCAGCCGATCCGTCAGCCGCGCCACATCCTCCATGGAATGACTGACCATCATAATGGTGGCGTTTTTGGCTCGGCGGTAGGCGTTGATGTTTCCCAGAATCTCCGATCGGCCCAGGGGATCCAGGCCGGCGGTGGGTTCGTCCAGAATCAGCACCTCCGGCTCCATGGCAATGACCCCCGCAATGGCCACCCGGCGCTTCTGGCCGCCGGACAGGTCAAAGGGGGACACCTGCAGCTGCTCTTCGGTCAGTCCCACAAACCCGGCGGCTTCCCGCACCCGGCGGTCAACCTCCCCTTCATCCAGCCCCATGTTTCTGGGGCCGAAGGCGATGTCCTTGTACACGGTCTCTTCAAACAGCTGATACTCCGGATACTGGAATACCAGTCCCACCCGGAAGCGGGCCTGGCGGGTCAGCTGCTTGTCCGACCAGATGTCCCGGCCGTCCAGCAGCACGGTGCCCGCGGTGGGCTTCAGAAGCCCATTCAGCTGCTGCATCAGGGTGGACTTTCCCGAACCGGTATGTCCGATGACCCCGATAAATTCCCCCCGGTGAATCCGGAAGGATATCTGATCCAGCGCCTTATGCTCAAAAGGCGTGCCGGCGCTGTAAATATAGCTCAGATCCTTTACTTCTAAAATCGGTTCCAAATCCATTCCTCCTGGAGCTCAGGCCATGACCGCCCGGTAAAGTGCCTGGGCGCATTCCTCGGGATCCAGCTGATCCAGCGGCAGGGAAAAGCCCTGCTGGTTCAGCCTCCAGCACAGCTCCACCGGTTCCGGCGCGGCCAGTCCGATGGCGTGCAGCAGTTCCACCTGGGAAAATACCTGCTTCGGCGTGCCGTCCGCCGCCACCTTGCCCTGATGGAGCACCACCACCCGCTGCGCCTTGGCCGCCTCGTCCATATGATGGGTAATCAGCACCACGGTAATTCCTTTTTCCCGATTCAGCCGTCCCACCGTCTCCATAACCTCCCGGCGGCCTCTGGGATCCAGCATGGCGGTGGGCTCGTCCAGCACAATGCACTTTGGCTCCATGGCAATGACCCCGGCAATGGCGATCCGCTGCTTCTGTCCGCCGGAGAGCAGATGGGGGGCGTGCTCCCGGTATTCATACATGCCCACCTGCTTCAGCGCCTGATCCACCCGGCGGCGGATCTCCGGGCTGGAAATCCCCAGATTCTCCGGTCCAAAGGCCACATCCTCTTCCACCACATTGGCTACAATCTGGTTGTCCGGGTTCTGGAACACCATGCCCACATTGCGCCGGACGGCAATGATCCGTTCCGCGTTGGAGGTGTCGATGCCGCCCACATAGACTTTGCCGCCGCTGGGCAGCAAAATGGCGTTAAAATGCTTGGCCAGGGTGGATTTGCCGCAGCCGTTGGTGCCCAGGATGGCCACAAAGCTGCCCTGCTCCACCGTTAAGTTCATATCCTCGAATACCGTTACCCCGGCGCTGTCCTCCAGCCCGGGGTAGGTATAGGCAAGGTGTTCGACTGAAATGATCTCTTTCAAACTCCATTCTCCTTATCAGGGTGTCCACCGTCCGGTGGCGCCGCAGGGCAGCATCAGCCCGGTGGCCTTTACCATCAACCCCAGCTCCCCTGCTTCCGTTTTCCCTCCGAACTCCCGGGCAAACACCGTGTCGGAAGCATAGGCCACGGCGGAGGGCGCCAGACCTGTGGTATAGGAATTGATGATTACAAACAGAGGCCGGTCAGAAAGCACCTTCACCACCTGCTCCAGGAAGGGATAGAAGCTGGTCTCCATTTTCCAGATCTCGCCCCCGGGCCCCCGGCCGTAGCTGGGGGGATCCATGATGATGCCGTCGTAACGCCGCCCCCGGCGGATCTCCCGCTGGATAAATTTGGCGCAGTCGTCCACCATCCAGTGGATGCGCGCCTCGGACAGGCCGGAAGCCGCGGCGTTTTCCTTTGCCCAGGCTACCATGCCCTTGGAGGCGTCCACATGGAACACCTCCGCGCCGCCGGCGGCCGCCGCCAGGGTCGCGCCGCCGGAATAGGCAAACAGGTTCAGAACCCGCACCGGGCGGCCGGCATCGGCCACCTTTTCCCGGATAAAGTCCCAGTTCGCGGCCTGCTCCGGAAACACCCCCGTATGCTTAAAATTCATGGGCTTGACGTTGAATGTCAGATAGTCCTTATAGCGGATCTGCCACCGCTCCGGCAGGGTGTGATCCGACCACCGGCCGCCGCCGGTGTTGGAACGCACATACCGGGCATCGTAGTGCTGCCACTGCAGAGCGCTCCGGGGGGTATTCCAGATCACCTGGGGATCCGGGCGCACCAGCACATATTCCCCCCACCGCTCCAGCCGTTCGCCGCCGGAGGCGTCCAGCACTTCATAGTCCTTCCATTCCTGGGAAATCCAACGCATTGGCTCCCCTCCCCTTCTTTCTTTCTAAATAATGTCCGCTGAGCAAGCCGCTTCTCGGCTTATTCCCCCCACCCTTCGGTGGGGAAATCCATAAAAACGGCTTTTGCAAACCGCTTTTATGAAATTCAGACAGCAGACAATGGGTATCGCACGGCGCGCCCCAACAGCCCGGGAAATCCCCGAACGCCTTGGCTGTCAAGGTTTTTGGCCTTGCTTGGCGCCCGGGAACGATTCCGCGGTCGAACGGTATCCGCCTCAGCCGTCCCCGACAAATTCGTCTTCCCAATATCCGTCATCGGGAACCAGAATGTCGCCCTCGGTGAAATTATCCTCGGTGAAATCGCCCTCTTCTTCGTTGACGCCGCCCTGCTCGATCCAGGACGCTTCGTTGTGCACAGGGCACATGATATAGGGCGCGTCCACACCGTCGTTGGCGTTGCCGCTGAAGCCGTGCCAGCCGCCTTCGCCCAGGTAATACACATAGTTGTCCTGGAGATACACGCCGTTCAGTCCGACATTGGCCGCGGCTTTGATTTCGTCCACTTCCTCCTGGGTCAGCTGCACCAGAGACCGGGCCTCGATCTGGGCGTCAGGGAACATGGAGCAGTATTCCGTGGCCACACCGCCGCCGGTGACACAGTACTCCACCTGAATGTGCTTGTCGCAGGACTCCACAGGCTCGTCTCCGTTGTATACGTTCACATATACCACCCGAGCCGTTCCCCGAACGTCATTGCTGCACGCGGGGGTGGCGGCCTTTCCAGAGTCCAGGCAGACGGCTACGCTGTGGAAGGCATTGCCGTTGTACAGGCCCTCCGCGGGCAGCCCCTCATGGATGGGCTGCATAACCTTGCGCCACATCTGCGCCGCCGGGTTGGTGCCTACGTTGATTCTCTCCGGCTGGTCGTAGCCCACCCACACCGCGGCGGTGTAGTGGCTGGTGTAGCCGCAGAACCAGCGGTCCCGGTTGTCCGAGGTGGTGCCGGTTTTACCGGCAATATACTGACCGTTGAAAAGGGCGGCGCCGCCGGTGCCATTGTTGGCGGCATTGTACAGGCAGTAGTTAATATAGTTGACGGTTTTCTCGCTGAGAATCTCCTTGGACTCCTGGGTGTTGTCCACCACCAGCTCGCCGTTGCTGTTATAGACCTTGGTGTACAGCCGCGCCTCCCGGTACACGCCGTCGTTGGCAAAGGTGGCGTATGCCGCGGACATCTCCTGCACCGTGGCGCCCACGGTCAGCGCGCCCAGCGCCAGAGGCGCCCGCCCTACGTCGGAAAGGCTCTGGCCGGATTCCGTGGGATAGTCCTCCACCAGATGCTCCAGTCCGAAGTTGTACTTGGCAAAGCCGTAGGCATACTCATAGCCGATTTCATCCAGGGTGCGCACGGAAATGGTGTTCACCGAGGAAACAATGCCCTGGTATACCGTTCTGGCATACTGGTACTGCCGGTTGTCGTTTTTCGGCCAGTTGCCTCCGTCATAGGTCACAGGAAGATCCTTAAAGACCGTGGCCGGCGTGACCTTTCCGGATTCAAAGGCCGGCGCGTAGACGGAAATGGGCTTCTGGGCGGAGCCGGTCTGGAGCTTGGCCTGGGTTGCCCGGCTGTATCCCAGGAAGGTAGTCTTCTCTCCCACGCCGCCGGACAGCGCCACCACATCACCGGTCTCATTATCGATCACCACAATGGCCGACTGCAGCTGCTGGGCGCTGTTGGTGGTGGGAATGTTGGAAAGATCCTCATACACCGCATCCACCTGCCGCTGCACGTCCATGTCCAGGGTGGTATAAATATGGTATCCGCCCTTCTGGATCCGCTCCAGGTAGAAGTTTCTGTCCGCGTCGTTCAGGTCGTCCCAGTTCTTGCCGTCCTGCTCTGCCAGATAAGCGGCAAAGTCCATGATCACCGCGTCCACATACCAGGAATAGATGTGCTGGGAGGCGTTGGTGCTTACGGATGTGAGGCTGCCGCACACCGGGCAGTAGAAGGTGTTTCCTTCGCCCTCGAAGGTGTAGCGGGTGCCTTCGTAACCGCAGCTTTCACAAATCGTCCAGCGGTCAATATCATCGATGCCCTCTTTAAAGACCATCTCCTGAGCTACCGCTTCGTCATACGCTTCCTGGGTCAGATACCCTTGGTCGAGCATTTCGCTGAGGACGTTCAGCTGCCGGTAGCGGTTCCGCCCGGCGCCGTCCCGCTCCTCGCCTTTATACATATACACGCTTTCGGAATAGGGGTTGAACAGAGAGGGGTTGTTGGTAATGCTGATCAGGCTGGCGCACTCCGCCACCGTCAGGCTCTGCAGCTCCTTACCGAAATACTCCGCCGCGGCGCTTTTCACACCGTAGCAGCCTCTGCCCAGATAGATCTGGTTCAGATACTGCTCCATAATGATATCCTTGTCGTAGGCCCGCTCGCAGGCCTGCGCCCGGAAGATCTCCATAACCTTCCGCTGAACGGTGACGCTCTTTTCGCCGGTGGCGTTTTTCACCAGCTGCTGGGTAATGGTAGATCCGCCGAACTGCTCATCCCCGCCGAAGAACATATTCAGGCAGGCCTTCACCGTGGTGATCCAGTCCACACCCTGATGCTCGTAGAACCGCTTATCCTCAATGGCCACCGCGGCATCGATCAGCGCCTGGGGAATCTCCTCCAGGCTGGCCCACTGCCGGTCAGTGGTGGTGTAGATCTGCTGGAGCTGCTGAATGTCTCCGTTGGCGTCCACATAATATAAAAAGGATGTCTCCTCCAGCACCAGATCGTCCAGAGACCAGTTCTCCGCTTCCGTGAGAATGTCGTTCTGCAAATAGTCGCCCAGGGCGCCCACAAACACCGTGCCGCAGATCAGCAGGATCAGCAGCGCCGTGGCCGCCGCGCCTACGGCGATCTTGACCACAGAAAGAATCAGGGAGACCGCTGCATAAGCCAGCTTCAGCAGCCAGTGGGGATCCCACTCCTGCCGGATCTTCTTTCTTCTTCTGATTTTCTTTTCATCTGCCATACAGGGGTACCTCCAAAGAAATCAGCCCCGCGGCCCTTCCATGGAAACGCCGCGAAATCGGCGCCGGCTGTCTGCCGCGGGTCAGATATGCCGAAAAACCTGGGGTCTCAGGAAATATCGGCATAGCAATACGAATATCATTATAGCATACCCACTCTCAAAACGAAAGCCCCAATTTTTTAATAAAGAATAAATTCTGGGAAACACTAAAGGCAAAAGGAGGGATCTTTTCAGATGAAAAACACCAAACGGTATCTGTCCGTTCTGCTGATACTGTACGTGGTCCTGGGCTCCTGGAAAGGGTATATCGCCCTGTTTCAGGGACGCAGCAGCGAGCCCGCGCGGATCTTCCCCAACCTGGTGGCCTCCCTGCCCCCGGAGGACCAGGCGGCTCTGCAGGAAGGAATTGTGGTGCGCAACGACCGGGATCTGCAGCAGCTGCTGGAGGATTACCTGTCCTAGCCCCGCCGGTTTCCCCCGCTTTTTCCCAAAAAAGCCGTTGTGATTCTCCGGCGGCGGTGTCAATCGGAACTTCCACAGAAATCCGCCGCTGCTTTCTGTACAACATTCCCTCTTGATTTTGCAGCTGTAAGGCTGTAGAATAGAGCCATGCAGAAGGATCGGAGGCAAACTTATGGCGGATTCTTACGGTTCCGATTTCATCACCATCTCCGATGAAGATGGGAAAGAATTTGAGCTGGAGGTGCTCAGCACCCTGGAATACAATGGCAGCGTCTACCTGGCCGTGATTCCCGCCTCGGCGGATCCGGATGCGGCAGAGTTGGAAGTCAGCATTCTGAAATCCCTGGAGGAAAGCGGCGGAGAAAGCATTCTGTGTACGGTGGATGACGAACAGGAGCTTCAGGCGGTCTATGACCTGATGATGGACTCCCTCTACGAAGATCCTGAGGAGCAGTGATCAATTTCCTGCTTGGTGCGTATGCGTGTCCTTTTGGACCCACATTATTTAATAGGGACGTTAGTCTTCCCCTCCTGTTTGGCAGACCTCCCGCCCTGGCTTTGACCGTGGGTGGACGTTGGGAGCAGTAATGGTTGGGAGCGGCATCCCACCTGCCTTTTCGTGCAGGTCATAATTGGATGCGTTACGGCTAAAGCGGGTGCATGGGGAGCTTCGGCTCCCCATGTTTTTTTGCGCCGCTGCCGCAAACTTCAGCCCTTATCTTCCGCAGGCGCCGCCCGGCTGCGTCCATCCAAGCGCCCCAAGCATATTTTACATTTTTATAAATTTTTTTGTTTTTCTCCATACAGCGGAAGATTCCCCCTTGAAAGTAAAAAAAATATGGGTTATAATACCTAAGTCTATGCGCACTTCTTTGCCAACGGACGTTACAGAGGAAACCTGGGAGCAGCGAGCCTGCCCGGATCAGGCGCTCCGTCCCAAAGGGGGACGCTGAAGGATCCCCTTCCACCCCTTTGTGATCGGGTCGTGTCCAGCTCCGGAGCCGGACGGGGCCTCGGATTCCCAAGGATTAATTGAGAGGAAATGATCGCATGAGTGCATCCAACAAGAAAAAGCTCCGCAAAGAGCAAGAGGCTTCCAAGCTCACCGAAAAGCAGCTGGCCGCCCAGAAGGAAACCAAAAAGACCCGCCTGTATACCATCTCCTTTGTGGTGGTGATGGTCGCCATTGTCGTGATCGCCCTGGTGGGAGGCGTTATGCTTACCATTATCAACAGCGGCATCCGGGAAAAGAACACCACCGCCCTGACCGTGGGAGATCACACCGTCAGCAACGCCCAGCTGAACTACTTCTACATCGACGCTGTGAACAACTTCTATTCCAACTACGGCAGCTACGCCTCCATGTTCGGCCTGGACGTCACCAAGCCCCTGAACGAGCAGGTGACAAACGAAGAGACCGGCGCCACCTGGGCGGACGATTTCCTGGACTCCGCCAAGACCACTGCTCAAACCGCTTACGCCCTGGCGGACGCCGCCGAAGCCGCCGGCTTCTCCCTGCCTGAAGAGCAGCAGAGCAGCATCGATTCCAACATCTCCACCCTGGAGCTGTATGCCTCCATGTACGGCTATTCCAACGCCACCGCCTATCTGAAGGCTCTGTACGGCAACGGCGCGACGCTGGACGGCTATCGGGAATACTGCGAGCTGACCTCTCTGGCAGATGCCTATTACAATTCCTACACCAACGCGCTGACCTATGATGACGAGGATCTGCGGGCGAAGGAAGCTGAGAATTACAACGCGTATTCTTCCTACACCTTCAATGCCTACTATCTGGCCACCTCCCGGTTCCTGGAAGGCGGCACCACCGATGAAGAGGGCAACACCACCTACACCGACGAGGAAACCGCCGCTTCCGTGACAGCCGCAGAGGAAGCCGCCAAGGCGCTGACCAGCCAGGACATCACCTCCATCGCGGATCTGGACGCGGCCATTGCCGCCCTGCCCATCAATGAAGGCACCGAGGCTTCCAGCACCGCTTATACGGATACCCTGTATTCCTCCATCAGCACCATTTACGCCGATTGGCTGGCGGAGGAAGGCCGCACCGCCGGGGACAAGGCCTACTTTGCCAACAGCGCCACCACCACCAATGAAGACGGCACCGAGACCACAACCACCAACGGCTATTATGTGGTCTACTACACCGCTTCCAACGACAACACCTTCCCCCTGGCCAATGTCCGGCACATTCTGGTGAGCTTTGAGGGCGGCACCACCGACGACAACGGCATCACCACCTACTCCGACGAGGAGAAGGCCGCTGCCAAAACCGCCGCGGAAGAGCTGCTGGCCCAGTGGGAGTCCGGCGACGCCACCGAGGACAGCTTTGCCGCCCTGGCCAACGAGAACTCCGATGACGGCGACGGCACCACCGGCGGTCTGTACGAGAATGTCTATCCCGGCCAGATGGTCACAAACTTCAACGACTGGTGCTTCGACAGCAGCCGCAAGGCCGGCGACACCGGCATCGTGGAAACCGAGTACGGCTACCATGTGATGTACTATGTGGGTGACAGCGACTACACCTACCGGGACTACCAGATCGAGACCGCGCTGCGCAGCGCCGATGCCCAGGCCTGGTATGACGAGACCGTTGAGGCCATGTCCGTGACCGACGGAGACTTCCGGTACATTTTCATGGATCTGGTACTGAGCAACGGCTAAACCGCATAAAACAGCCTCCCATGGTTACACTTTCCATGGGAGGCGATTTTTATGCATCGACCCTGGGGATACGCCCTGGCGGGACTTGCCGCAGGGGCTGTGGCCGGTCTGTTCGGCGCGGGGGGCGGAATGGTTTTGGTGCCGCTGCTGACCCTGCTGACGCCCACCAATGGGCAGGAAATCTTTCCCGCCTCCGTGTCCGTGATTCTGCCCATCTGCCTGGTCACGCTGACGGCCACCGCGTTCTTCGGCAGCGTGCCCTGGCTCCAGGCGCTCCCCTACTGCATCGGCGGGGGTCTGGGAGGCTGCGCCGCAGGTCTGTGGGGGTGGAAGATCCCCGCCCGGTACCTCCACCGGATCCTAGGGGGAATGATTCTGTGGGGAGGCATTCGGTATTTATGCTAGGAAGCTGGCCTGCCGCTGTGTTCGTTGGCACTGTCCTTGGGTTTTTGTCCGGTCTGGGCATCGGCGGCGGAAGCCTGCTGATTCTCTGGCTGACCCTGGCGCTGGGTCTGGAGCAGGAGGCCGCCCGGGGAATCAATCTGCTGTTCTTTCTCCCGGCGGCCTTCAGCGCGTCCCTGCTCCGGTGGCGCCGGGGGGATCTGCGGCTGAGGCCTCTGCTCCCGGCCATTGCCGCCGGATGCGCCGCCGCGGCGGTATTCACCTGGGTGGGAAAATCCATAGAGCTGGATCTGATGCGGAAGCTGTTCGGGGCGCTTCTGATCCTCACGGGACTGCGGGAGCTGTGCTGGCGTCCCAAGAGCCCCCAATAGCCCTACCGGTTCCTGTAAGCCAGATACCCCTCCAGAATCAGGGTGGCCGCCACGGCGTCCACGGTGTTCTTCCGCTTTTTTCCATGGTAATTGTGCTGGGACAGGATGTTGTGGGCTTCTACCGTGGTGCGCCGCTCGTCCCACAGCTCCACCGGAAGCCCCGTCTTCTCCCGAAGCCGCTGGGCGAAGTCCCGGCACAGCTGCGCCCGGGGGCCCTCGGTGCCGTCCATATTTTTGGGCAGCCCCACCACAATCTGCCCCACCTGGTTCTCGTTTACCAGGCGGAGGATATCCGCCAGAGCCTTTTCTTCATTCCGGCTGGGGATTACCGTGGCGGAGCCTGCAATGGTGCACAGCAGATCCGAAATGGCCACGCCCGTTCTGGCGTCGCCGTAGTCAATTCCCATGATTCGCATTTTTTCTTCCTCCCGGTTCTGATTTGCCCTTATATCGTGCCTGCTGAATCAGCCGCTTTCTGCGGCTGATTCCCCGCCACAGGCGGGAAATTGAAAAAAACGGCTCTTTCCAACCGTTTTTTAAGGAAGCTCTGATGAAATCGGCAAGAGCGGATGCCGAGAGATTTTGGCGCAGCCGAACCTTCAAAAAGTGGAGGAATCCTGTATGGATTTCCCACTTTCTGAACTGCACGGGTGGGGCAAAAGATCCGGCATTCCGCCGAAGACGATTTCATCAGATCTTCCTGAATTCAGGCGCGTATCCATGGGTATTTTGGATGGTGCGGCGCACCGCACCATCCAAACAGGTGCAAGGTTTTTTCGCTGAAAGGCGGAAAACCTTGCACCGGAACAACGCAAAAAGGTTCGGAAAGCCTTGGCTGGCATGAACCTTTGCGTTGTTCCGTACACATTATCATACTACAAAAGTCCCGGAAAAGGAAGAAAAAAAATGATTGACTTTAAAAAGCCCCTGTGGTAGAATGATTCTACCTGTGAAAAAGGGCTTTTTTTCTGCGCCTTTTTCAGCCCCGGAGCGGAAATTGTAGTTGTCCGCTTCCTAAATTCCATTCTCTTAGCCGGGGTGATACAGGGAGGCAATTGTTAAGGAGGTGCCGTTATGCGCGTGAAAGTCACTTTGAGATGCTCTGAGTGCAAGCAGAGAAACTACAACACCATGAAGAACAAGAAGAACGATCCCGACCGTCTCGAAATGAAGAAGTACTGCAGATTCTGCAGAAAGCACACTGTTCACAACGAGACCAAGTAAGGAGGGTTCCCTGTCATGGCTGAAGTCAAAAAGGAAAACTGGTTCAAAAGAACCTGGGGCAAGGTTAAAAAGTACTTCCGTGAGCTGCGCAGCGAACTGAAGAAGGTCGTTTGGCCCACCCCCCGTCAGGTTCTGAAAAACACCGCCATTGTCCTGGGCTGCGTCATTTGTGTCGGTATTTTCATCTGGCTGTTCGACTTCGTCGCCCAGTTTGGTATTGACGCGCTGATCAGCGCCGTCCACTAAGGTACAGCGTCATGGCGGAAACTGCGAAATGGTATGTAGTGCATACCTACTCCGGTTATGAGAACACCGTAAAGGCCACCATCGAAAAGACCGTTGAATCCCGCCAGCTCCATGATCAGATCCTGGCCGTCTCCATCCCTCTGGAGACCGTTACGGAGATCACTGAAACCGGCGTCAGCAAAACCTATGACCGGAAGGTCTACCCGGGTTATGTGCTGGTAAAGATGGTCTACAGCGATGATACCTGGCACGTGATCCGCAACATCCGGGGTGTTACCGGCTTCGTGGGAACCTCCAGCAACGACCCCACTCCCCTGACCGAGGAAGAGGTCTATGCCATGGGCGTGGAAAAGAAGGAAATCATCGTCAACTACGCCGTAGGAGACATGGTTCGGATTCTGGACGGCCCTCTGTGTTCCTTCACAGGCACGGTAGAAAGTATTGACGTGGATCAGAATACAGTCAATGTGATCGTGTCCATGTTCGGCCGCGAGACCTCCGTCGAGTTTGAGCTTGACCAGGTGGAGGTCGTATCCCAGTAAACGCATCGGGTCGATGATCTCGACCGGAACGTGGGAGGGGCGCCCGCCCCGCAAAACATGCGAGTATTCGCATACTCACCACATTTTATTCAGGAGGTGCTTATTATGGCACAGAAAGTCACAGGCATTATCAAACTGCAGATCAACGCCGCCAAGGCGACTGCTTCTCCCCCTGTTGGCCCCGCTCTGGGTCAGCACGGTGTGAACATTGCTGCGTTCATCAAGGAATTCAACGCCCGCACCAAGGATATGGAGGGCTACAAGATCCCCGTGGTCATCACGGTTTACGCTGACCGCAGCTTCACCTTCATCACCAAGACTCCTCCGACCCCCATGCTGATCATGAAGGCCATCGGTCTGGAGAAGGGCTCCGGCGTCCCCAACAAGACCAAGGTGGGTACCATCACCAAGGCGCAGATCACGGAGATCGCCAAGACCAAGATGCCCGATCTGAACTGCCCCACGCTGGAGGCAGCTGAGCGCCAGGTGGCCGGCACTTGCCGTTCCATGGGCGTGACCGTCGTCGATTGATAATTGTTTCTCCGGGCAAGCCCGCCCGGAAATGTGGGAGGATTTTTCCGCATCACCACGATAAGGAGGATAAATAAATTGTTTAGAGGCAAAAAGTATCAGCAGAGCGCCAAACTGATCGACCGCTCTGTTCAGTATGATCCCAACGAAGCCCTGGATCTGGTGGTCAAGGGCGCTTCCGCCAAGTTCGACGAGACCGTTGAGCTGCACATCAAGCTGGGTGTTGACTCCCGTCACGCTGACCAGCAGGTTCGCGGCGCCGTGGTTCTGCCCAACGGCACCGGTAAGACCCGCCGGGTCCTGGTATTTGCCAAGGACGCCAAGGTGGACGAGGCAAAGGAAGCCGGCGCGGATTACGTCGGCGGCATGGAGCTGGTGGAGAAAATCACCAAGGAGAACTGGTTTGAGTTCGACGTGGTGGTGGCTTCCCCCGACATGATGGGCATTGTCGGCCGTCTGGGTAAGGTTCTGGGTCCTAAGGGTCTGATGCCCTCTCCCAAGGCCGGTACTGTTACCCCCAACGTGGGCGCTGCCGTTAAGGAGATCAAGGCCGGTAAGGTGGAGTACCGTCTGGATAAGACCAACATCATCCACTGCCCCATCGGCAAGGTTTCCTTCGGCACCGAGAAGCTGGCTGAGAACATGGACACCCTGGTTCGCGCCGTTGTGAAGGCCAAGCCCGCCGCTGCCAAGGGTCAGTATATCCGCTCCTGCACCGTGGCCTCCACCATGGGCCCCGGCGTCAAGGTCAGCACCGCCAAGTATCTGTAATATCCCGGATTTGTCCGCCCGCAGGCTCTTCCTGCGGGCGGTTTCCTTTTTCCCGCCCCAATGCTTAACATTGGCTTAACATTACATTAAGAATTCTGCAAGGGATTGACAAGCATTCCAGGGAATTTTATAATAAATTTATACAATAACCATAAAATCCATCAAGAGGAGGCGCAGGAGCATGAGGCGAAGCATTCTTTCCATGTTGTTGGTTCTCGGGGTGATTCTGCTGTCTTTGGCCGGCTGTTCCTAGACTTCCCTTCCCGCTGAATTTCAGGAGGCCTATGAAGCTGCCCATTCCGCCGATGCGTTAAGCTACTCCGGAGAAACCACCATCTCCCAGGGAGATCTCTCCCAAACCAGCCAGATCCAATACTACGGCTATGGCGATCACAGCATGTACCAGACCACCAGCAGCGTCAACGGCGACACCCTGACCATTTTCACCCTGGGTCAGGAGCAGTACAGCAAATCCGCCCAGGCCACGGCGTGGCAGCGGCAGGATTCGCCCCAGGATTACCGTCCTCCCTGGCAGCGCTCCGCCTTGTCGGACATCTGCCAGGACGCCCAGTCCATCGACACCGTTACCCATGACGGCGTAATGGAAGTAACCTTCACCTACGAGGACTCGCAGACCGTCTATACCGTAGCCGGAGGCATGCTGACAGCTGTGGAAATCCAGACGAATCTGTATGCGCCGCAGCAGGACGGCTCCACGGGCGCCATGGACTTCCGTGCCGCCTATCAGCTGCAGAACATCGGGGCGGAGGCCGTCGGCTCGATCATTGAAGCCAACATCCCGCCTGATGGATTCCATTAACGGATTCCGAAAAAAGCCTCAAAAAGTTGATATTTTTCCTTGACAAACCTCGATTTATCTGCTATCATATCAAAGTTGCCAAAGACAGCAGGTGTTCCCAGGAACAGAAATCCTGCCGAGGTGCGTCAAATACATTGTCTATTTGCGTGTCTTTCTGTCTTCTGGCAGGAAGACACTTTTTATTTTCGGAGGTGAAAATAATGCCCAACGCAAAGGTTCTTGAAAACAAGAAGGCCGTTGTGGACACCCTCACCGGTAAGATCCAGGAAGCGACTTCCGTGGTTTTTGTGGACTACAAGGGAATCACCGTGGCGCAGGACACTGAGCTGCGTAAGCAGTTCCGGGATGCCGGCGTAGAGTACACCGTCGTGAAGAACACCCTGACCAAGTTCGCCACCAAGAATGCCGGCTACGACTTTACCGAGGTTCTGAACGGCACCACCGCCATGGCCACCACCACCGGCGACCCCATTGCCCCTGCCCGCATCGTCTGCGAGTTTGCCAAGAAGAACAAGATGAAGACCCTGACCATCAAGGGCGGCATTGTGGAAGGCAGCGTTCTGTCTGCCGATCAGCTCAACGGCTTCGGCGAGCTGCCCAGCAAGAATGCTCTGGTTGCTTCCGTCCTGGGTACCTTCCTGGCTCCCATTTCCAGCCTGGCCTTCGTTCTGGATCAGATCCGGATGCAGAAGGACGGCTCCGCTCCTGCCGCAGAAGCAGAAGCCTGATTGCATAACAGGTAATCACCCAAACACAAACATCACATTTATTTAGGAGGATCATAAAAATGGCTAGTGAAAAGATCACTGCTCTGGTTGAGCAGGTTAAGGAACTGACCGTTCTGGAGCTGTCCGAACTGGTTCACACCCTGGAGGAAGTGTTCGGCGTTTCCGCCGCCGCTGCCGCTGTTGCCGCTCCCGCCGCTGCCGCCGCCGCTGAGGTGGAGGAGAAGACCGAGTTCGACGTCATCCTGAAGGCTGCCGGCGCTTCCAAGCTGGGCGTTATCAAGGTTGTCCGCGCCGCTACCGGCCTGGGCCTGAAGGACGCCAAGGATCTGGTGGACAACTGCCCCAAGACCCTGAAGGAAGCCATCTCCAAGGAAGATGCCGAGAAGCTGGTCGCCGAGCTGAAGGAAGCCGGCGCCGATGCCGAGATCAAGTAAGATCTCCCATATCTGCCAGCTGTGCCGCCGCCAGTAATGGCGGCGGCTTTCTCATTCCCTGCCCGGTTTCCTCTTTCCTTTTCCGGAAGCCGCTGTACAATGCTTCAATCTGCTGTGCAACAACAGTCTTTCATTCGGTGAATAAAGGATTGTTCTTGCATATCAGTTTCAGAAAGGACATGCCATGGACCTGGAAAATTCCCTTTCAACCCTGCCGACGGTTTCCTCTCAGGATCTGGCGCAAATAGCCTCCGCCGCCGCGGAGTATATTCCTGAGGATCTGTCCCAGGTGATCGACAATGCCGCGTCCTACATCCCCACCCAGGTGGATCTGATCGACGCCGCCCAGTTCATTCTGTATTTCGTGGTTGCTTCCCTTGTGCTCAGCGTTCTGGGCCGGGTGATGCTTGGCAAGCGCTCCAGTCTGAACAGCTCCCTGTCCTCGGTGATGGGAATTCTGTTCATCTATGCCGTAACCATTGTGGTCTACACCTTCAAGCCCTGGGATCTGGTGGCGCTTCTGTCTCCCCTGCCCTTTGTTACCTTCACCGGGGAATACCTGATCATATTCCCCCTGACCGGCGCCCAGCTTCCCGAGCTGTGCGCAGAGCTGCTGTCACTGGTAATCCTGGCCTTCCTGGTAAACCTCTCGGACGTAATCCTGCCCCGGGGTGAAAATCTGGTCAGCTGGTTTCTGATGCGCCTCCTGGGCGTTGTCACCTCCATGGCGCTGCACCTGCTGGCGCAGTGGGCGCTGAACACCTTCCTGCCCGGGGTCGTGGCTGCCTATGCCCCCACCATTTTGCTGTTCCTGCTGGGCTTCATGCTCCTGTCCGGGATCATCAACTTCCTGCTGGGTCTGGTAATCGCCGTGAGCAACCCCTTCCTGGGCGCCATGTACACCTTCTTTTTCTCCAATATCATCGGCAAGCAGCTGAGCAAAGCGGTGTTCACCAGCGCCATTCTCTGCACCATTGTGTTCCTGCTGGAATACTTCGGCTATACCATCATCTGCATCTCCGCCACCGCCCTGATCGCGTACATCCCTCTGGTGGTGGTGCTGCTGGTGCTGTGGTACATCATCGGTCATCTTCTGTAAGCAAATGCCCGGAAAGCGAGGTTGCTTTCCGGGCATTTTTTCCGATTATGCTTATCGACTTTATGCAGCAAAGGAAATTTCTATGCCCTATATTGGTACAGCGTTCCCCATCCAAAAGGTTGGTCTTACGGCCATGGTCTGAAATCCAATACAAACAATCTTCTGTCCAGCACAATCTGAACGAGAAGCGCGCCGGGAGGGGTCCGGGGAGGGCGGCTCTGGCGCGGGAGCTGGCCAGCATTCAGCGCCTCCCCGGTCGGCTTCT
>CALXDT010000090.1 GCA_944387125.1 uncultured Oscillospiraceae bacterium
GCCGTATTGCGGCAAATAGAATTCAAATCATTTTCTGCCGGGGCGCACCCCAGGGTGGTCTCTCTTGCCCCTTCGGGGCAATTCACCTTCTGTACCTGGCAGAAAATACCTCTCAGGCTGCGCAGTGCACTCCTTGTACGCCAAAGGCGTACAAGGAGTGCATGAAGCTCACCTGCAAAAATCTGTCGGAAAGCCCCATAGGGGATTTCCGACAGCCAGAAAGGCGCCGGGGGAGCCGGCGCCTTGGTCGTGTTCGATTATACGGTGTGACCCTTGCGGCGGATGACCTCCACCACCTGATCCACATAGGCTTCGCAGATGTCCTTGCCGGCGGCTTCCACCATCACCCGGATCACCGGCTCGGTGCCGGACTCCCGCACCAGAATGCGGCCGGAATCCCCCAGCTTGGCAGCAACGTCCGCCACGGCTTTCTGTACATCCGCATCCCCCTGGGCGGCAGCCTTGTCGGCCACCCGGACATTTTTCAGCACCTGGGGATAGAAGGTGAAGCCCTCGCACAGCTGGCTCAGGGTCTTCTTCTGCCCCAGCATGGCCTCCATCACCTTCAGGGAGGTGAGGATGCCGTCGCCGGTGGAGGCATACTTGGAGAAGATGATATGCCCGCTTTGTTCGCCGCCCAGGCGGCAGCCGTTCTGCATCATGTATTCGTAAACATATTTGTCGCCCACGGCGGTTTTGGCATAGTCGATGCCCAGCTCGTCAAAGGCCTTGTACAGGCCGAAGTTGCTCATGACGGTGGTGACAACGGTGTTGCCCAGGAGCTTTCCCCGCTGCTTCATGTACTTGCCGTAGATGTAGAGAATGTGGTCGCCGGTGATGATCTCGCCCTTTTCGTCCACGCACAGGCACCGGTCGGCGTCGCCGTCATAGGCAAAGCCCACGTCCAGCCCGTTGCCCACCACAAACCGCTGCAAAACCTCGATATGGGTGGAGCCGGCGTTGCGGTTGATGTTGAAGCCGTCCGGCTCGGCGTTGATCACATAGGTCTTGGCGCCCAGGGCGTCAAACACGGATTTGGCGATGTTCCAGGAGGAGCCGTTGGCGCAGTCCAGACCCACCTTCATTCCCTTGAAGGAGTACATCCCCAGGGAGATCAGATAGCCGATGTACCGGTTCCGGCCGGAGACATGGTCAACGGTGCGGCCGATGAGATCCCGCTTGGCCAGGGGCAGTTCCTCCCAGTGCTTCCCGAAGGCTTCCAGCTCCCCGTCCAGGTAGGCTTCCACCAGGGCGATGACGCTTTCGTCCATCTTTTCCCCGAAGCCGTTGATCAGCTTGATGCCGTTGTCATAGTAGGGGTTGTGGCTGGCGGAGATCAGAATGCCGCAGTCAAAGCCCTCGGTACGCACCACATAGGCCACAGAGGGCGTGGTGGTAACGTGGAGCAGATAGGCGTCCGCCCCGGAGGCCACCAGGCCGCCCACCAGGCTGTATTCAAACATATAGCTGGAACGGCGGGTATCTTTGCCGATGACGATCCGGGCGGGACCGTCGGTGCCGCCGCGGCGCTTCAGCTGCGTGTAATACCAGCCCAGGAATCGGCCCACCTTGTAGGCGTGGTCAGAGGTCAGGTTGCAGTTGGCTTCTCCCCGGAAGCCGTCGGTTCCAAAATATTTGCCCATATAAAAGGACTCCTTTCCATGAAAGACGGCGTTTTCTTACTTTTTCGGGACCACCACGCCGCCGGTTTTCCAGATACTGTCTGCCGGGACGACCCCCCGGACGCAGCTGGTGGGGTAGATGCTGCTTCCGCGGCCGATGACGGTGCCGGGATTCAGGACGCTGTTGCAGCCCACTTCCACAAAATCGCCTACCATGGCGCCGAACTTTTTCCGCCCGGTGGGGATGTGGGTGCCGCCGTCTTTCACCACCACCAGGGTTTTGTCGGACTTGACATTGGAGGTCAGGCTCCCGGCGCCCATATGGGACTTGTAGCCCAGGATACTGTCGCCCACATAATTATAATGGGGAACCTGCACATTATCGAACAGGATTACGTTCTTCAGCTCCACGGAATTGCCCACCACACAATTCTCGCCCACCAGGGCGGAGCCGCGGATAAAGGCACAGTGGCGCACTTCCGTACCGGCGCCGATGATGCAGGGGGCACCCAGATAGGCCGTGGGGGCGATCTTGGCGGTATTGTGCACCCAGACCTGGGGAGACACCTGGGTATAGTCCTCCCCCAGCTGCTGGCCCAGAGACAGAATCCATTCCTTGATGCTGTCCAGAGCCTGCCAGGGGTATTCAAAGCCGGAAAGGTACTGCCCGGCCAGGGTATGACGGAGATCAAACAGCTGAGCAACGGTGATCATGAGATTCCTCCTTGAAACGGTTTTGCCGGAAATCAACGCCATTACTATACACTCCCCCGGGGGCTTTGTCAACGGAAATGGCGCAATTTGTGCAGAATTGCATTATGGATTTTGCATTTTCAACGAACGCCCATAAAAAAAAGAGCCGCGAATGGCAGCTCCGAAAAAAATCATATGTTTTTTTGTGCGATCAAGTCCGCTATCTGTGCCAACTGCTCCTGTGTGATGTCCTCCCGGCGCAGCAATGCCTCCATCAGGCCGACAATCTCCGGCTTGCGCCGGTGACAGAAGATGGTGGAAGCAAAATATTCTTCCCGGGTCATGGTGGGGGCAAACAGACGCCCATATGTCTTGCTTCGCTTGACCATCCCCGCCTCGCGGATGGCGCCTTTTTGAAGAAGACCATTTAGCAAAATGTGAACGGAACTGTCCTTCCAGGTTTTTCCTTCGGACTTTTCCAGCAGATCCGCGCGGGAGAGAGGATCGGCCGAATCCCACAGGACGTCCATAATTTCCATTTCGCTTTTCGTGAGTTCCATCAATACACCTCCTTGGCATGTTACCTCGCTTATTATATCCGAATTTCCAGTTTTTGTCAATTCTGAAGAACAAGAAATATTTTCCAATTTCTCATATTTCGACAGGGGAATTCGCAGCGGCTGTATTTATTTTAAACAATTTTTGCAGGGACTATACCCGGCGGCAAGGGCTTCTTCGCAGCTTTTCAGTTCCACCCGGTTTTTCTCCGCCGGCAGGGTGCTGCAGCCGGGAAGATGGAACTTCTTGGAGCTGCGGTTGCCGATGTAGGTCAGCTCCGAAGCCTCGGTCTGCCCTGTGGTTTCCGGGATTGCCTCCTCCGGCTGGGCGGACTGGTTTTCCCAGGTGAAGGTGATGGTCTTCCCGTCGGACACCGCCTGAATGTGACCCAGCGCATCGGTGCGCAGGATCATGGCCTCCGCCTGCTCCAGCCGGGACAGTGGCGCTTCGTGGGGATGGCCGTAGGAATTGTCCGCTCCCACGGAGATGACGGCATAGGCGGGAAGCACCTCCCGCAGGAAGCGGTAGCCGGTGGAGGTATCTGAGCCGTGGTGCCCCACCTTCAGCACATCGGTTTTCCAATTCACCTCGCTGCCCCAGTAGTCCAGCATATCCCCCTCCGCGGTGGTCTCCATATCGCCGGTGAACAGGAAGGAGGTCTCTCCCAGCACCGCCCGCAGGACGATGGAAGTGTCGTTGGTCTCGGCATAGGACTGCACAGGACCCAGCACCGTCAGCTCCGTCTGTCCCAGGGAAATGGTATCCCCCGGGGCGGGGATCGTTACCTCCAGCCCCTGCTGGTCGGTATAGTACAGGAAGTCGTCATAGACCTCCGAGGCGTAGGTGCGGGTGGGGGCATATACGGCCTCTGTGGGATAGACGGCCAGCACCCCGGGCAGGCCGCCCGCGTGATCCTCGTGGGCATGGGTGCAGACCACCGCTTCCAGTTCCTGAACGCCCTGCTGCTCCAGGAAGGAGACCACCAGCCGGGAATCCGCCCGGTTGCCTCCGTCAATGAGCAGGTACTCCCCGCCGGATTCCAGCAGGGCGCAGTCCGCCTGCCCCACATCCAGGAAATGCACGGTCAGGGTATCTTCCGCCGGCTCCAGGGCTGCCTGAGAGGCAGCGGCTTCGGTGGGCGCCAGGGTCGCGGCCTGGGTACTGGCGCAGCCGGTGAGCAGCAGCACCGCCAGCAAAAGGGAAAATAAGCGGATTCGTTTCATGCCAGATCAGCTCCTTTTTGGAAACGGGCCGCGGCTGCCGCCAGCAGCGCCGGTTTTTCATTGGGCAGGGCTTCCGAAAGCACCTGCTCCAAAAGGTGGTTCAGACACTGCCCCAGGGCTTTCCCCTGATAGCCCAGGGCCATGAGATCGCGGCCGTTGACCGCAAGATCCGTGACCCGGAGGCAGGGCTGCTCCCGGCGCAGCTCCTGCAGCAGCTGCCGGAGGCGGGGGAAGAAGGTTTTGTCCCAGGCCGAACCTTTGCTCCCCGTGTCCGCCTCCTGAAGCCAGGTCAGATTCCACAGGGTATCCCAGCCCAGACGGCTGAGCCGCCTGCGCAGGAAGGTCTTGTCCGCTTCCAGGGGGGTCATATGCTGCCGGATCAGGATTTCCACCTGCCGCCGCAGGGCGGCGGGGGCTTTCAGACGGGTGAGCACCTGCACCGCCTGTTCCGCCCCCAGGGAGGCGTGGCCGTAGAAGTGCCCCCGGCCGGATTCGTCCAGGGTAAAACAGCCCACCTTTCCCAGGTCATGGAGCAGCGCCGCCCACCGCAGAGGCAGATCCCGGGGGACGGAGGCCACCACATGGGCTGTGTGGGTGTACAGATCGTAGGCGTGATAGGGGCTGCGCTGGTCAAAGCCCACCATAGGGGCAAGCTCCGGGATCACAGCGGTGAGAATGGGCTGGAACCGCAGCAGATCCCCCCATTCCATCCAGGGCAGCAATCCGCACAGCTCCGCGAAAACCCGCTCCCGGGCAAGACCGTCCATCAAAGGCGCCTGACGCACCATAGCCGCCCAAGAGGCCGTTTCCGGCTCCAGCCGATAGACGGCGGCGAACCGGACGCCCCGCAGGATCCGAAGGGGATCCTCCTGAAACCGCTGCTCCGGATCCCCTACCGCCCGGAGGATCCGCCGCTCCAGATCCTGCCGGCCGCCGAAGGGATCGATCAGCCCCCGGGTGGGGGAGAAGGCCATGGCGTTGACGGTAAAGTCCCGGCGGGCAAGATCCGCCTCAACCCGGGGGACGAACCGCACCCAGTCCGGGTGCCGGTGATCCCGATATCCCCCCTCCGCGCGGAAGGTGGTGATCTGGAGCACGTCGCCCTCCACCACCACTCCCACGGTTCCGTGGGCCTTGCCGCAGAGCACCAGGGGATATTGGGAAAACAACCGTTCCATCTCCTCCGGCGATGCGGCGGTGCACAGGTCATAGTCCTTTGGCTCCAGCCCCAGCCGGGCGTCCCGGACGCAGCCGCCTACCACGTAGGCGGGATAGCCGGCACTTTCCAGCAGGGCGATGCAGTTGCGGACATAAGCAGGCAGCTTCATGCCGGTTCACCGCCGGGAAGGGCGCTCCGGCACAGATTCGTCAACGCCCAGCAGGCGCAGCCCAGGTACAGCAGGGGGTAGTCCCCGCCGGCCAGGCTCACCAGGCAGAAGAAGCCGGCGGTCAGGCCGGAGCCCATCTGCATCCGCCGCCTGCCGCAGCCGGCTTCCAGGGCGGCGGTATAATAGGCGAAGAACATCAGCCCCATGGCGCCCAGCATGGGCGCCAGATAGTCCTGCAGCTGGGGATCGCTGCTCCAGCTTTGGTAATGCACCACCACGTGCACCATAAAGAACAGGCATACCGGCGCGTGGGTCAAAAAGAAGGGCATATCCCCCCGAAGCCGCTGAAAGCCGGCCAAAAGCAGCCCCAGGGCGGACAGGATTCCCAATATGCCCCAAAGGGCGGCAAGGAACCCTTCCATGGGAGGCCGGCAGGTGAGAACGGTCAGGCCGATGCCCAGGGCGGCCAGCAGGTGCCCCAGGGCGGCGGCAGGGGAGGGGGAGAAGTTGTCTTCATACCGGTCAGAGCCGGGATGCTGGTATACAAAGAACAGCAGATATCCCAGGCTGCCCAGGGTCAGAAGCCAAAGGGCGATGCTCAGGGGGTGCCGGCTGACCAGCAGCCCCCGGTCGTCCGTGCCGAAGGCGTACAGAAACCGCCGCAGAGTCAGCCCAACCACTCCCAGAGCAGCGGCGGCAAAAGCCGCGGGATTGAAGCGATTGCAATGGTTCATCCGATTCTTCCTTCCTGAAGTCTATGGTTTGATCTCCATTATACCAGTCTATTTTCCCAATTTCCAGCCCTTTGACAAAAACTCTTTGTTAACAATTTCGCCTTGTTTCCCCGGAAGGATGGGAGTATAATGGAGAGAAACGAAAACAACGGAGGGAAACTATGCTTTTGAAAGGAATTGCCCTGATCAGCGGGGTGCTGGCGGCGGCATTGTGCCTGGGATTGCATCTGGCCTGGTACTGGCTTCCGGCGCTGTTTGCGGGGTGCTGCCTGATTCTGGCGCTGGCGGCCTTTGGGTTTTTGTGCCTGGCCTGCGCGCTGGTGGATATGAATCAGCCCCAGGAGCGGGACAGCAAATTTTACCGCGCCCTGATGCACCCCTATATCGAGGCGCTGATCTCCCTGGCGCTGGTGCGGCTGCACACCAGCGGGCTGGAAAAAACCCCCGCGGAGGGGCGGTTCCTGCTGGTATGCAACCACCTGTTTGTTGCCGACCCGGGGATTCTGCTCCACTGCTTCCGGAAAAGCCAGCTGGCGTTTATCACCAAGCGGGAAAACGAGCAGATGTTCCTTGTGGGCAAGATCATGCATAAGATCCTCTGCCAGAGCATTGACCGGGACAATGACCGCCAGGCGCTGAAGGTGATTCTCAAGTGCATCCAGCTGCTGAAGGAGGATCAGGTGTCCATCTGCGCCTTTCCGGAGGGGTATACCAGCAAGGACAACAAGCTCCACCACTTCCGCAGCGGGGTGTTTAAGATCGCCCAGAAGGCCAAGGTGCCCATTGTGGTGTGCACCATCCAGAACACCCGGCAGATCTTCCCAAATGTCAAAAAGCTGCGGCACACCGATGTGCACCTGCACCTGGTGGATGTGATCCCGCCGGAGGCCTTTGAAGGGCTGACCACCGTGGAGCTGGGCAGCCGGGTCTATCAAATGATGCTTTCGGATCTGGGAGAGGCCTACCGCCCGGAAGAACCGGAACAAAAGCCTTGATTTCCCGGCAATATGCGCTATAATGATAATTCAAAGTTTAAATAGTGCCTGCTGAATCAGCCGCTTTCTGCGGCTGATTCCCCGCTGCAGGCGGGGAATTGAAAAAAACGGCTCTTCCCAACCGTTTTTTAAGGAAGCTCTGATGAAATCGGCAAGAGCGGGTGCCGAGAGAATTTGGCACAGCCGAACCTTCAAAAAGTGGAGGAATCCTGTATGGATTTCCCACTTTTTGAAGGGCACGGATGGGGCAAAAGATCCGGCATTCCGCCGAAGA
>CALXDT010000091.1 GCA_944387125.1 uncultured Oscillospiraceae bacterium
AAAAAATTCATTATCCATTTCCTGTTCGATTCGTCCCTCTCGGCAATAATGGATTCCCACATATTGATTTCGGTATTTCTTCTCCGTTAATGAAAAATCAAAGTATTCCATATGGATCGATATATACGCCACTTCTACCCCCGGAAACAAGTGATACACAACGATACGCGCATCCCCGGTATCATCGCTGTATACATATTCTGTTTTATCTTTTTCCTGTGCCTTCATCATTTTTTGACCTTGTCCTTGCCTGATATATGAGTTAGCATCGTCTAACCAATGCGTTTTCATAAACGAAGGAAGCACAAGTCCCCCTTCGTTCACGAAGATTATAGCATAATAGCAGCCAAAAAGCAATGAAACAAACGCAAATTCGCCAAACACGCCGCCCGATGGCAAACGCAGTCACCGTTTTTCGGCAGTTTCCAACAGTCAGAATCCCCGGCTCTGGGGCCGGGGATCGTTTTATTCTGCCCTCTGGGAAAGAATCTGCACCATCTGATACAGAGCCAGCGCGGTATCCGAACGGGTCACAGCCGCCTGGGCATCCAGGACAATCCCCTGCTCCGCCAGCGCCGCCAGAAGCACATCGTGCTCTCCCTCCGGCGCTTCCTCCGCCCCGGTCTCCAGGGTCAGATCCAGGGCGTTTTGCAGCATCACCGCCGCCTCCCCTCCGGTAATCGGCTCCCCTGCCCCAAAGGTCTGCTGGTCAGGCAGCCCCGCTGTCAGCCCGGAACGGATCGCCGCCGCCAGGTAAGGCTGAAGCCACTTTGGAATCTGATCGGTGTAGCCGGTCACTTCCAGCTCCGGAGCCGTGGGGATCTCCAGCGCTTTCACCAGCATGGTTACAAACTCTCCCCGGTTCACCGTCCGCTGGGGGCTGAAGCAGGTGTTCTCTCCCAAACGCTCCCCCTGGAAAATCCCTGTGTGCTTCATCCATTCCGCGGCAAACTGGCAGCTTTCTCCGGCGGTGTCTGTATATTCCGGCGCGTCTGTGGGCTTGAGAATGGTAATGGTCACGGTAGCTTCCCGGGAAGTCTTTCCGGCGGCATCCGCGGCGGTGTAGGTGAAGGAGTCCACCCCCACCTTATTTTTCTTTGGGGTATAGGTGAAGGAGCCGTCGCTCCGGATCTCCACTGTGCCCCGCCTTGGCTCCCGCACCAGGGTAAAGGTCATCGGCTCTCCCTCCGGGTCGCTGACCTTCAACGTTCCGATGCCCGGGAGATTTTTATAGGTTTCCAGGGCGCTGTCCTCGGCAACGGGAACCTGGTTTTCCTTCCCCCGGATGCCGATGACCAGGGTGGCCGGGGCTTCCACCGCGTCCTCCAAAATCGGCAGATAGCCCACCTGCACGCTTTCATCCGTCTCGGTTCGCACCGGACAGAAGGTCATCTGACCGGTTTGCTCCGCAGGGATCACATCTCCGGGCTGAATCACCCGGCTGCCCAGAAGCACCTGTCCCTGGTCCGGCACCTGTGTCACGCAGATGCCCGCAAAGTCTTCCTGCTGGGAAAAATCCGCCGGGGAAAAACAGTAAACCTGGTCGCAGTCCACCTGGGCGGCGGCGGCTGTTCCCGCCAGCGCGGCGCAGCAGCCCAGCGCCGTCAGGCCGGACAGTATTCGTTGGGGAACCATAACATACCTCCAAAATCCGGGAACCGCCGGTATCGGCATCCCCCGGGAAGCCAAGTCCCCGGGCGCCGTTTCCGCGTTCCCTTTGTTTTCAAAGGTATTGTTTGCCAGCAATGGAAAAATTATTCCCGGAATTTTCAGACTTCCGCGCCGCCGGAGAAAAAATCGGCCTTGGGAGCCTCCGCCTCCATGGGCAAAAGCGGCGGCTCTCAAAGGCTGACCGATTCCGGAATGCTGCCGGCTTTTCCCGATGCACATTTTCCGACCTGGAGAATACCATGGAATGAGCGGTGAAGCTCAAGAAAAATCTCGGAGGTATGATTTATGTGTAACAACAATGGCATTTGCGGCTGCATCGGCAACAACTGGTGGTGGATCATCATTCTGCTGCTCCTGTTCTGCAACGGCAACTCCTGGGGCACCTGGAACAACAGCTGCGGATGCGGCTGTGAGAACAACAACTGCGGATGCTGCTAAACCCATCCCGGGGAAGCCTTTGGCTTCCCCACAAAAAAAGGAAGCCCCCACGGCTTCCTTTTTTTATGGCAAAAGCGTCATAAGCCGCCTTCCGGCGGCTTATGACAATTTCAGACCATGAAGTCTTATGTGCTTAACCGCCGAATACCAGCCACAGATAGATGTAGGCGGGAATCACCGCGGACAGGGTGAAGGGGATACCGATGCGGAAGAAGTCGGAGTTCTTCACCTCATAGCCCTCCTTGCGCAGGATGCCAATGGCAGCGATGTTGGCGCTGGCGCCGATGGGGGTGATGTTGCCGCCCAGGGTGGCGCCGGAGAGCAGGCCGAAGTAGAAGGGGGTGGGGTCGCAGCCCATCTGGGCGGCAATGCTGGCGATCACCGGGATCATGGTGGCCACATAGGGGATGTTGTCAATAAAGGCGGAGATCAGCACAGAGGCCCAGACGATGATGGTGTACATCAGGAAGGGGTTGCCCTGTCCCAGCGCGGCCAGCAGCTGCGCCAGCGCGTCAATGACGCCCATGTGAGAAATGCCGCCGATCATGATGAACAGACCGAACAGCAGGCCCAGAGTCTGAAAATCGATGGCCTTCAGGGGACCCACTACGGATTCCGCCGTCCGGTTCTTGACGTAGTTGTAGATCAGGCCGATGACCAGCAGCGAGCAGCAGATGATGCCGTTGGTCTCCGAGGGCAGGTTCCAGCTCTCCGGAGCGAAGGAGGCGCAGATCAGCAGGCCGATGGCGCCGAACAGCAGCACGGTGGGCACATAGTCCGTGACCTCGGTGAGCTTGTCTGTCTTGGGAATGGCGCCCTTCTCCTTGCGGAAGATCCAGTAGACGATGCAGGCGGAAATTACCGCGCCCATCTCCACCGCGAAGAACATGCCGGGCTTGCCGTCATAGATAAAGAAATCCAGGAAGCTCATGTCCAGAGCAGAGCCCAGCATAATGGCAGTGGTGTCGCCCACCAGGGTAGCAGCGCCCTGGAGGTTTGAGGAGACGGCAATGGAGATCAGAACAGGCACCGGGTTGGTCTTCAGCTTCCGGCAGATCTCCAGCGCCACAGGCGCCACCATCAACACCGTGGCCACATTGTCCACAAAGGCGGAGATGATACCAGCGAACAGGCTCAGGCAGACGGCAGCCCACTGAATGGTGGGAACCTTCTGCATGATCATATCCGCCATGCGCTCGGGCATATGGCTGTCAATGAACAGCTGAACCAGACCCATGGTGCCGCCGATCATCAGCAGCACATTGAAGTCCAGGGAGGGAATGACGTCCCCCAGGGGCAGCATTCCGGTGATGATGAACAGCGCGCCGGAAGCCAGGGCGAAATAGGGACGGTACTTGCTGAACGTGAGCATCAGCACATAAGTAATGGCAAACAGAATAATGGCAGGCAGCATAATCTCATCCTTTCCATACTCCGGCAGTTTTTCTTACCGGATGCGTTCAGGCCGGTGAACCTCACAGGGATCCACCGGCCTGGGTATTCGCGAATCAAGATTTCGAGGTAATCTTGTTGAGCAGCGTCACAACGGCGATAATCACGCCGGTGACAATGAAAATGCCCAGATATCCGGTGCCCATAATGGGCAGGGCTTCCAAAAGCAGATCTACACGCATAATTTTAACCTCCAATGGCAGCTTTGACCAGCGCCAGAATCAGGCCGCCGGCAATTACCGAGGCGATCTGGCCGGAAACGTTCACACCGATGGAGTGCATCAGCAGGAAGTTGGAGTTGTCCTCTTCCAGACCCATCTTGTGAACCACACGGGCGGACATGGGGAAGGCGGAGATACCGGCCGCGCCGATCATGGGGTTGATCTTGGTCTTGGAGAACAGGTTCATGATCTTGGCAACCATGACGCCGCCGAAGGTATCAAAGATGAAGGCCACCAGACCCAGGCAGATAATGATGATGGTATCCGGACGCAGGAAGTCGGCACCCTTCATCTGGGAAGCAATGGTAATGCCCAGGAAGATGGTGATCAGGTTGGCCAGGGTGTTCTGGGCGGTCTCGGAAATGGAGTTCATCACGCCGCACTCCCGGATCAGATTGCCGAACATCAGGAAGCCGATCAGCGCCACAGCGTCGGGAGCCACCAGACCTACAATAACCGTCACCACGATGGGGAACAGGATCTTGGTCAGCTTGGGAACGGGCTTGCCCTTGTACTGCATCTTGATCCGGCGCTCCGCCTTGGTGGTGCACAGCTTGATAATCGGCGGCTGGATCAGCGGCACCAGCGCCATGTAGGAGTAGGCCGCCACCATGATGGCGCCCAGGTACTGAGAGCCCAGCTCCGTGGCCACGAAGATGGAGGTGGGGCCGTCCGCCGCGCCGATAATGGCGATGGAGGCGGCATCCCGCAGCTCGAAGCCCAGCAGAGACGCGGCGGCCAGGGTGAAGAAGATGCCGAACTGCGCGGCAGCGCCGAAGATCATCAGCTTGGGGTTGGTAAGCAGGGGCTGGAAATCGATCATGGCGCCGATGCCGATAAACAGCATCAGGGGGAACAGCTCAGCGCCTTCAATGCCGATGCTGAACAGGGTCTCCAGCACGTGCTGAACGCCGGTGCCTTCCACAGCCACGGGCAGGTTCACCAGAATGGCGCCAAAGCCCATGGGCAGCAGCAGGGTCGGCTCCATCTCCTTGGCAATGGCCAGGTAGATCAGCACGCCGCCGATGGCCCACATGACCAGGCTCTGCCAGGTGATGTACTGAAAGTTTTGCAGTAATACTTCCATAGGGATCCTCCGTAATAAAATCTTAACAGAATTATTATAGTTGCTAAGCGGTAAAGATTGGGTAAAGAAAACAAAAAGCACCGCAAAATAAGAAGGAAGTGTAAACACATTGTCGAAAACGACAAATCAAGACCCCCGTTTGCATTCGTTTCTGCGCAAATCCACGAAGCTGCCCAAGGAATCGTCTTCGGCTGCATGCCGGATCCTTTGTCCCATCCGCGCAGGGAAAAAAGCGGGAAATTCCCGCTTTTTTCCCGCTTTTTATACGTAAGGCGATGCCTTCTTGATGAAAGGGAAATCCTTTCATCAAGAAACCGTATGAACCATTTATCCAGGACAAACCCGCCGGCCGCCCTGGCTGGTTTCCCCGGCGCTACTCGTCCAGCATCCGGTATCCCACGCCCAGCTCATTGGTCACATACCGATTGTCCCCGGGGCGGCAGCCCAGCTTCTTACGGATGTTGGCCATATTCACCTGGAGCTTTTTTACGCTGCCGTTGTCCATAGCCCCCCAGATTTCCCGGATAATGGCGGAATAGGTCATCACCTTGCCGGTGTGCTGGGACAGCAGCGCCAGGATGTTGTATTCCGTCTGGGTCAGGTGGACTGCCTCTCCGGCGATTGTCACCTGGCGGCGGTCATAGTCGATACACAGGTCATCCACCTGGAACCGGCCGTCCAGAGCCGTACGGGTGCTGCTGCGGTTCACCCGCAGGGCTGCCCGCACCCGGGCCAGCAGTTCCGCGGTGCCGAAGGGCTTGGTAATGTAATCGTTGGCTCCCAAATCCAGAGAAGTGACCTTGTCCTCTTCGTCGCTGCGGGCGGACAGCACCAAAATGGGTACGGAGCTGTCCGGCCGGATCCGGCGGATAAACTCCTCCCCGTCCATATCCGGCAGTCCCAGATCCAGCAGCACCAGATCCGGCATATGGGAGGTGAACATCAGAAGTCCCTGCTGGCACCGCTCGGCGGTCAGCACCTGGTAGCCGTTGGTTTCAAAAACCATCTGGACAAAGCTGGCAATATTCCGGTCGTCCTCCACAATCAGGATCTTATATTTATTGTTTCCCATGGTCATTCTCCTCCATTTCCAGCCAGAACCGGAAAACCGCGCCTCCCTGGGGACGGTTCCAGGCTGTGATCTTTCCTCCGTGTGCCTTGACAATGGCGCTGCAAACGCTCAGGCCGATGCCCATGCTGCTGCGGCTGGTATCCCGGATGGGGGCGCTTTCCAGCAGGCCGGAAAACAGCCGGGGCAGACGATCCGGCGGGATGCCGCAGCCGTCATCCTCCACCTGGAAGTATGCCCGCTGACCCTTCACATAAGCCTTCAGCCACAGATTTTTCATCCCATGGGCATGATACACCGCGTTTTCCAGCAGATTGATCAGCACCAGCTCAATGAGCATGGCATCCATGGGGATGCTGACAAATTCCTCCGGCAGGGACAGCTGCACCTTCTGGCCGGGATAGTGCTTCTGAAATTTCACCAGCACCGCGTCGGTCAGCTCTTCCAGCACCGTTTCCTTCTTGGTGAGCTTCACCCCTTCGCCGCCTACCCGGGTGATGGACAGCAGATTTTCCACCATCCGCACCAGCCACTGGGCGTCGGCGCACACATCCGCCAGCAGCTTCATGTGCTTTTCCTTGGGCAGCTCATCGTAGTTTTCCAGCATCACCGAGCAGGCGCCGTAGATGGATGTCAGCGGCGTGCGCAGATCGTGGGACACCGCCCGAAGCAGGTCGCCCCGCATCCGCTCATTCTCTGCCTCGGCCTTCATCTGCTCCTGGCGCTTGAGCTTGGTGGTGAGGGTGCTGGTAAGGGTGGCCACAACGAGCATCACCACCGCCGCGGAGATGCACTCCGGGGAGATCAGGTCAAAGGCCCAGTAGGGATAGGTGAAGGCATAGTTCACCGCCAGCACGCTGCACAGCGAGGCCGCGATTCCCCAGAAGTAGCCGTCGGTGTAGTAGGCCACCACCATCACCCCCAGTACAAAGATCATGGGGATCATGGTACGGGTGCCGAACAGCTCCAGCAGCAGCAGGTTCACCAGAAAGGCCGCCAAAAGCACCAGCAGCATAAAGACGCAGTTCCTGCGCTTATGATTGTTCAGACCCACAGCCCGCTCCTCCTTTTCACTTTAAATACCCATGCGCTTTCGCAGTGCGCCGTTATTTTATGAAAGACTTCAGCCCATGGGTATGGATACGCATCCGCATCGGCTGCCCCGCAAGGGGCGAGATACTGGCATTTCTTTAAAATTTCCCTAGGAATGCGGAGCTTTCATAGTAATTATAGCATCATCTGACAGGAAATGACAAGCCCGGAAATTATCTTCCCGGCCTCCGGAAGCCGGGGAAGCGCCGATCCAATCGGCCAAAGCAGGCGGCTCCGGATTTTTGTCCGGCCAAAAGTTTTAAAAAACGGGAATTCCATAGAAAACCCCCGGTTTTCCCTGTTTCAAATGGGGAAATCGATCCAGCACGCCGCCAAAGGCCCTTGCCCGGGCGATTTCCTAAGAACCGGCAAAGATTCCCCTCCGCCTCCGGCGCGGCGGGACTTTCCCTCCGGGACGCTGCTTCCGTCCATGCGCTTCCCTCCGCCTCCGGCGCGTCCGGCTGGAAAATGGACGGCACGTTTCCTGCAAATCCCGGGCCGCATTGTATCCAGCCCCTCTGGATTTTGCCCATTTCCTCCATTGACCTTCCGACGAATTTCTGCTATAATGACTTCACAGCCGAAATCCATTCCCCAGGAAGGAGGGATCGTTATGAACGAACTGATTTGGCTGGCCCTGCTGGTGGTGTTTCTCATTGTGGAAGCCGCCTATCCCATTCATCTGGTTTCCATCTGGTTTGCCGCCGGTGCCCTGGTGGCTATGATTACCTGCGCTTTGGGCGGCGCCCTTTGGCTTCAGATCCTGCTGTTTATCCTTACATCCGCCCTGCTGCTGGCGGCGCTGTGGCCCTTTATCCGCAAGGTGGTCAACCCCAAACTGGTCGCCACCAATGTGGACGCGCTGGTTGGCTCCGTGTGCGTCGTCACCGCCGCCATCGACAACGTGGAAGCATCCGGCCAGGTAAAGCTGGGCGGCATGGAGTGGTCAGCCCGGAGCACCTCCGGAGCTCCCATACCCGCAGGAATGCGGGTGAAAGTGGATCGGATTGAAGGGGTCAAAGCCTTTGTCTCCCCGGCAGAAGCCCCCGCAGAAACCTTTCCCGGCGCAGAATCCCATTTATAATATATAATATAATTAGGAGGAAACCGCATATGCTGCCTATCATTCTGCTGATCGTAGCCATTATCCTTTTTATTCTGGTCATCTCCAACATCGTTGTTGTCCAACAGTCCCGTGCCTATGTCATTGAACGGCTGGGCGCCTTTCACTGTGTCTGGGGCGTGGGTCTGCATGTGAAGATCCCCTTCCTGGATCGGATTGCCAAGAAGGTAAGCATGAAGGAGCAGGTGTTGGATTATCCTCCCCAGCCGGTGATCACCAAGGACAACGTCACCATGCAAATCGATACCGTGGTGTACTTCCAGATCACCGACCCCAAGCTCTATGCCTACGGGGTTGAGCAGCCCATGGCGGCTATGGAGACGCTTACCGCCACCACCCTGCGCAACATCATCGGCGACCTGGAGCTGGATCAGACCCTGACCAGCCGGGACGTGGTAAACACCAAAATGCGCGCCATTCTGGACGAGGCCACCGACCCCTGGGGCATCAAGGTCAACCGGGTGGAGCTGAAGAACATTCTGCCTCCGGCGGATATCCAGTCCTCCATGGAAAAGCAGATGAAGGCGGAGCGGGATCGCCGTCAGGCCATTCTCCAGGCGGAGGGTCAGAAGAAGTCCGCCATTCTCATTGCCGAGGGCGAGCGGGAGTCCGCCATCCTCCGGGCAGACGCGGAAAAGCAGGCGGCCATTCTGAAGGCGGAAGCGGAGCAGCAGGCAGCCATCCTCCGGGCAGACGGCGAAGCCCAGGCCATTTTGGCGGTGCAGAAGGCTCTGGCCGACTCTCTGGAAATGCTCAACGAGAAGGCGCCCAACGACCAGGTGATCAAGCTCAAGTCCATTGAGGCCATGCAGAAGATTGCCGACGGCAAGGCCACCAAGATCATCATTCCCAGCGAAATCCAGGGGCTGGTTGGCATGGCCAGCGGCATTTTGGAATCCGTCAAGGACGAAACCCATTAAATCCATTTATAACGTGCATCTTTCCAAAGGAGGGTGCACGTTTCCCCATTTCCGCCGTCTCACGGCTCACAGACGGTATGTACCCCAAAACGAAGAAGGAGGCAGCCTATGAAAACCAAAGAACCCATGCCCCGCCCGGAAAAGGGCAGCGTGGAATACCTGACCCAAAGAAGCAAAACCGCCCGGGGAAATCTGATCCTGACCCTGGTCTTTACCGGCGTCAATGTTCTGCTCCTGCTGATCCAGGGCTTTGAAAACGCCAACTATTTCCTGTTCTCTCTGTGGTTTCCCTATACCAAGTTTTTGGAAGCGTTTCTGTACGGCGCGTACATCCCCCTGATTTCCGCCGGTGTCATGCTGGCGGCTTTGATCCTGTGCGTCATTTTCTGGAGCAAAAGCAAGTGGACCAGCGCGGTCTCCCTGGTTTTCGTGATCCTGGACTGCCTGTACCTGGGGTGGTGGATCCTCATCTACAGCAATGCCTCCACCATGATCCTGGACATCCTATTCCACTTGTGGGTGCTCTACGCCGCCATCCTGGGCTGCACCGCATCCTTCTCCCTGGCAAAGAAAACCGCTGCCCAGCCCCAGGGGCCGGAGCTGTAAATGAAGCTCTGGGTTCTGGCGGAAAACACCGCCTGCCAGGAGGATCTTGTTCGTGAGCACGGTCTGAGCCTGTACATACAGTTCCAGGGGAAGACCATCCTCTTTGATATGGGGCAGTCCGACGCCTTCGCCCGGAACGCCGGCGGCCTGGGGCTGGATCTGTCCGCCGTGGACGCGGCGGTGATCTCCCACGGCCACTACGACCACGGCGGCGGCCTGGGAACCTTTCTGGAGATCAACTCCGCCGCTCCGGTATACCTGAGCCGGTATGCCTTCCAGCCCCACTTCAACGGCGCCGGGAAGGATATCGGCCTGGATCCCCGGTGGGCGGATCACCCCCGGGTGCGTCTGATCAGCGGGTCTGTCACGCTGTTTCCGGGGCTTACCCTGATTCCATGCCCTCTCCTTCCGGGATCGGAGCCGGATACCTCCATGACCGTCCGCGAAGAGGGGCACCTGTGCCGGGAGGATTTCCGCCATGAGCTGTACCTGGAGGCTGAGGAAGACGGGCAGAGGATCCTGTTTACCGGCTGCGCCCACCGGGGGATCCTGCGGATCGGGGAATATTTCCGGCCGGATGTGCTCATCGGCGGCTTTCACCTGAAAGACATGGCCGATCCGAACCGGCTGGATTCGGTGTGCCGGGGTCTGCAGGCTCTGCCCGCCCGGTACTGCACCGGCCACTGTACCGGCGGGGAAGCCTTCCTCCGTCTGAAATCCGTTCTTGGCAGCCGTCTGGAACCCCTTTCCACCGGTATGGAACTGACGTTATAGCAAAAGCGCCCCGGGAACCGGAAAAACATCCAATTCCCGGGGCTTTCCACAGGAAAACCTTCTGTAAATACCCATGCGCTTTCCCAGTCCGCGCCATTCAGGAAAGGCTTCGGCCCATGGGTATGGATATGCATCCGCATCGGTTGCCCCGCAAGGGGCGAGATGCGGACATTTCTTTAAAATTTCCTATGAACCCGGAGCGTTCATAGGAAAAAGCGAAGAAATCCTGTATGGATTTCCCCGCTTTTTGAACCGCGCGGTTGGGGCAGGCGCCTGGGTGGTCAGCCCCAGAGGGCGCCGGTTCCCAGGCAGGAACCGGCCAGCGCTGAATATGCCCGTTCACCCGCTTGTCCGGTTTTGAACTCTGTTCTCCAGCCGTCCGGAGTGGATCACCGGCGGCTTCGGATCTGCCGCTTCCCATACCGGCGGCTTCTTTTCGTCCTTTTTCAACCTTCTCACCTCAGCGATAGTATATGCGCCTCCGGCCGGAAAAATTCCCCGCCAAGGGGAATTGTAAATTATTTGTGAATCCCTTGCATATTCCTTTTAAATATGGTATTGTGTTACGTAGCATGCTACGTAATAGGAGGTGATCTCCCTGCAAAAGCACTATGGAGCGCTGATCCGCCATTTGCATACCAGCACCAACCAAACGGTTTCCACCGCGTTGGATGAATGGGGTCTGACCGCCGCCCAGGGGCATATCCTGGGGTATCTGGCCAGCCGTCAGGATCCCCCCTGCCCCCGGGACATTGAGGTGGTCTTCCACCTGAGCCATCCCACAGTTTCCGGGCTGCTTGCCCGGCTGGAGAAGAAGGGCTTTGTGGAGCTTCGTTCCGACCCCCAGGACCGGCGGTGCAAGCGGATTTATACGCTGCCCAAAGGGCAGGAGCTTCACCTGCGCATGCGCCAAACCATCGATGATACAGAGGCCCGCCTGGTGGCGGGTTTTTCACGGGAAGAGCAGGCGCAGTTTATGGACTTCCTGGAACGTGCCATCGAGAACGTGTCCCCAAGCAAACATCATTTTAAGGAGGAAACGACGGAATGATATCAAAGCTCGCCCGGTGTATCCGGGAGTACAAATGGGCTGCCATACTCAGCCCTGTGTGCATGGTCGGCGAGGTCTATATGGAGACCCTGATCCCGCTGGTTCTGTCCAACGTGGTGGATCAGGGTGTGCAGGCCGGCAACATAAGCGCAGTGGTCAAATACGGCTTGATCCTGGCGCTGTATGCCATGATCTCCCTGGCCTTCGGCGTGGCCTCGGCATTCTTTGCCTCTTATGCCGCCACCGGCTTCTCCCGGAATCTGCGCCGGGATATGTATTATAAAGTGCAGACCTTCGACTTCAGCAACATTGACAAATTCTCTGCGTCCAGCATTGTGACCCGGCTGACCTCGGACGTGGCCATCATCCAGATGGCCTTCCAGATGATGATCCGCATGGCCATCCGCTGCCCCATGATGCTGATTCTGGCCACCTTCAACGCCTACTCCATCAGCCCCGAGCTGTGCGTCATCTACTGCATCGTACTGCCGCTGCTGTTTGCCGGATTGCTGATCCTGATGCGCTGCGTCCACCCCATTTTCGACCGGGTATTCAAGACCTACGACAAGCTGAACAACGTGGTTCAGGAAAATGTCCACGGCATCCGGGTGGTGAAGTCCTTTGTCCGGGAGCAGCGGGAGAAGGAAAAGTTCTCCTCCGTCTCCGATGAGATTTACCGGGACTTCTGCAAGGCCGAGCGGATCATGTCCTTCAACAACCCGCTGATGCAGCTGGCCATCTATACCTGCATCATCGTCATCTCCTACATGGGCGCCTCCATGGTGGTGGCCTCGGGCAATGACGCCGCCGCGGGCCTCACCACCGGTCAGCTGACCTCCATGTTCACCTACACCACCCAGATTCTCACCTCGCTGATGATGCTGTCCATGGTGTTTGTGATGATCACCATGAGCCGGGCGCCTGCCCGCCGCACCAGCGAAATCCTGACGGAAGAGCCGCATCTGGCCAATCCGAAAATGCCGGTGACGGAGGTTCCCGACGGCTCCATCGACTTTGAGAACGTCTCCTTCCGGTACTCCCGGGAGGCCGACCGGAACGCCCTGGAGCACATCAACCTGCACATTGCCTCCGGCATGACCGTGGGCATTCTGGGCGGCACCGGCTCCAGCAAATCCACCCTGGTGCAGCTGATTCCCCGGCTTTACGACGCCACCGAGGGCACCGTCCGGGTGGGCGGCATCGACGTAAGGGACTATGACATGGAGGTATTGCGCAACCAGGTGTCCATGGTGCTGCAAAAGAACGTGCTGTTCTCCGGCACCATCAAGGACAACCTCCGGTGGGGCAATCCCAACGCCACCGACGAGGAACTGGTGCACGCCTGCAAGCTGGCCTGCGCCGATGAATTTATCCAGGGCTTCCCGGATCGGTACGATACCTATATTGAGCAAGGGGGCTCCAACGTCTCCGGCGGTCAGAAGCAGCGGCTGTGCATCGCCCGGGCCCTGCTGAAAAAGCCCCAGATTCTGATTCTGGACGATTCCACCTCCGCGGTGGATACCCACACCGATGCCATGATCCGCAAGGCCTTCCGGGAAGAGATCCCCGGCACCACCAAGATCATCATTGCCCAGCGGGTCTCCTCCGTGGAAGACGCGGATCTGATCCTGGTGATGGACGGCGGCCGGATCGTGGGTCAGGGCACCCACCAGGAACTGCTGGAAAGCTGCTCCATCTATCAGGAAGTCTATCAGTCCCAGATGAAAGGAGGGGATGAATAATGCCCCCGGTACAGATGAAAGGCAATGGCAATCAGGCCAAAAACCCCGGCAAGACCCTCTCCCGGCTGCTGTCCTATATGGGGCAGTACAAGCTGACCCTGATCGTGGTGGCTGTCTGCATCGTTCTCAGCGCCATCGCCCAGTCCTTCAGTTCTTCCTCCCTGGGAACCCTGGTGGACGATTATATCACCCCCATGCTGTCTCAGGCTGACCCGGATTTCGCCCCTCTGGTGCGGTTTTTGACGATGATGGTCTGCATCTATCTGGCAGGAATCATCTCTTCCTTCCTGTACAGCTACCTGATGGTTCGGGTGGGTCAGGGAACCCAGAAGGCCATCCGGGACGCCATGTTCACCCACATGCAGACCCTTCCCATCCGCTACTTTGACACCAATCCCGCGGGAGACATCATGAGCCGCTACACCAGCGACATCGACACCCTGCGGCAGATGCTGTCCCAGTCGGTTCCCCAGTGCATCTCCTCCGCGGCCACCCTGATCGTGGTGTTCATCGCCATGCTCATCACCTCCCCCATTCTTACCCTTGTCCTGATTCTGACGGTATCCGCAATTCTCTATGTAACCAAGGTCGTCACCGGCCGCTCCGCCCGGTTCTTCATGAAGCAGCAAAAGACCCTGGGGGCGGTAAACGGCTATGTGGAAGAAATGATCAACGGCCAGCGGGTGGTTAAGGTCTTCTGCCGGGAGGATGCCTGCAAGGAGGAGTTTGACCGGATCAACGAAGAGCTGCGGAAGAATGCCTTCCAGGCCGGCGCCTACTCCAACGTCATGGGTCCCGTGAACAACAACCTGGGATACATCCAGTATGCCATTCTGGCCATTGTCGGCGGTATTCTGGCGGTATACTCCCAGGGCGAACTGCTGACCCTGGGCAAGCTGATCTCCTTCTTGACCCTGTCCCGTACCTTTAACCAGCCCATTTCCCAGCTGAGCAACCAGATCAACGCCATTGTCATGGCACTGGCCGGCGCGGAGCGGATCTTTGAGCTGCTGGACGAGGAGCCGGAGGAAGACCACGGTTATGTGAAGCTGGTCAACGCCAGAATCGACGAAGACGGCAGCATCACCGAGTCCGCTGAGCGTACCGGCCGCTGGGCCTGGAAGCATCCCCACAAGGCCGAGGGCACCGTCACCTACACGGAGCTGAAGGGCGACATCACCATGTTCAACGTAGACTTCGGTTATGTGCCGGAGAAGACGGTGCTCCACGAGGTCACTCTCTACGCCAAACCCGGTCAGAAGATCGCCTTCGTGGGCGCCACCGGCGCGGGCAAAACCACCATCACCAACCTGATCAACCGGTTCTACGACATTGCCGACGGCAAGATCCGCTACGACAACATCAACATCAACAAGATCTGCAAGCCGGATCTGCGCCGGTCTCTGGGCGTGGTGCTTCAGGAAACCAACCTGTTCACCGGCACGGTGATGGACAATATCCGCTACGGCAAGCTGGACGCCTCCGATGAAGACTGCATCCACGCCGCCAAGCTGGCCAACGCCCACGACTTCATCACCCGCCTGCCCCAGGGGTACAACACCGTGCTTACCGGCAACGGCGCCAGCCTGTCCCAGGGTCAGCGGCAGCTGATCGCCATTGCCCGGGCGGCAGTGGCGGATCCTCCGGTGATGATCTTGGACGAGGCCACCTCCTCCATCGATACCCGCACGGAAAAGCTGGTGCAGGACGGCATGGACGCCCTGATGAAGGGGCGGACGGTATTCGTCATTGCCCACCGCTTAAGCACCGTCCGCAACTCCGACTGCATCATGGTTCTGGATCACGGCCGGATCATCGAGCGGGGCACCCACGACGATCTGATTGCCCAGAAGGGCACCTACTATCAGCTCTACACCGGCGCCTTCGAATTGGAATAATTTTGGAATCAAGAAACAGCCCCTGCCGGGGAAACCCGGCGGGGGCTGGTCTGTTCCGGAGCGGCCGGAGAGGGGGAAGCCCCCATGGCAGAGGCTTTGGGCGCTTCCTTCTCTCCGGCCGCAAGCATAAAACACCCGCCCCGAGTATTCCCAGGACGGTGCTACAAGAGCCATATGGAATTTAGGATGCCAGAAAACGCCGCGCCTGCTCATACAGCCGCTGAAACTCCTCGTCCGTGCAGCGGGCGGATACGGTCAGCGGATGGGTCAGATCCAGGCAGAACATTTCCATAAAACACTCTCCGTCCACCCGGTGGATCCCGTCGCTGACGGTCACAGGAAAACCCATGGTGGTAGCGAGGTTCACAAATTCCTGAACATCCTGAACCGATTGCAGTCTGATTTGAAATTGCCTCATAGCAGCCCCCATAAAAAACCCCTAATATAGCTGTACAAAGCCGTATTTTTCGTGTATAATGGGGAGACTGATCCAGGATCGACTCCAAAAAAGTGGTTTTGCACATCGGCTATTGAATCTGATTATAACAGTTTTTATCCCAAAATGCAACTGGTCGCATTGGACGATTAACACAACTCGGAACATGAAATATTGGTGGTTTTGACAAATGAAGTTCGCTTTCTACACGTTGGGGTGTAAGACAAATCAATATGAGACCCAGGCCATGGAACGGCTTTTGCTGGAGCAGGGACATACCATCGGCCGCTTCGACGAGCCCTGCGACGGCTACGTAATCAACACCTGCTCCGTCACCGCCGTGGCGGATAAAAAAAACCGGGCGGTAATCCGCCGGTGCCGCCGGGCAAACCCCCAGGCGGTGATTGCCGTATGCGGCTGCTACAGCCAGCGGGCCGCCCGGGAGGTGCGGGAGCTGGGCATCGACCTGGTGGGCGGCAGCGGCAGCCGGCAGGCGTTTGTATCCGCTCTGACAGAGGTGGCCCGAACCCGCCGTCCCCAGGCGCTTTTGGACAACGCCCTGTCCCGGCGGGAGTTTGAGATCCTGCCACCCGGAGGGCTGGAAGAACGCACCCGGGCCATGCTGAAGGTACAGGACGGCTGCGTCAACTTTTGCTCCTACTGCATCATTCCCTACACCCGGGGGCCTGTCCGCTCCGCACCTTTGGCTCTGGCGGAGGCCCAGGCCAAAGCCCTGGAGGGCATGGGCTACCGGGAGATCGTGCTCACAGGCATCGAAATCGCCGGCTGGGGAACGGATCTGCCGGGGAAGCCCCCCCTGTCCCACCTGATTGCCGGGGTGTGCCGGGCTGTGCCCGGCCTGCGGGTGCGCCTGGGCTCCCTGGAGCCCAGGGTGGT
>CALXDT010000092.1 GCA_944387125.1 uncultured Oscillospiraceae bacterium
CTGCCGGGGCGCACCCCAGGGTGGTCTCTCTTGCCCCTTCGGGGCAATTCACCTTCTGTACCTGGCAGAAAATACCTCTCAGGCTGCGCAGTGTGCCAGTTGTACGCCAAAGGCGTACAAGGAGTGCATGAAGCTCACCTGCAAAAATTTGTCGAAAAGCCCCTACGGGGCTTTTCGACAGTCTGAGCTCCCCGCGGCGCCGCGGGGAGCGTTCCGTCTTTTCCGGGGCTTTGGCCGGCAGATAAACGCCCGGGGCAGCGCTTGCTGCCCCGGGCGATGCTTTACGCTTCCTCAGTAAAGTCTTCCTTGCCCACGCCGCACAGCTCGCAGACAAAATCCTCCGGCAGGTCTTCCCACTTGACGCCGGCTTCTTCCTCGTCGTAGACCCAGCCGCAGACATTGCAAACGTACTTCATAAACAGTTCCTCCTGAATGGCAGTGAATGATTTTGTGCCTGCTGCATCCGCCGCAGGCGGGAAATGGAAAAAACGGCTCCTCGCTTTTTCCATTCAGGCACGTATCCCTGTGCATTTTGGACGATGCGGCGCGCCGCATCATCATACATTATTTCATGATTTCCATGGCTTTGCCGCAGCACCGGGGGATGACCTCCCCGGCCTTGATATGCAGCATCTTGTGACAGGTGAAGCAGTACACGTCCACATCCGCTTCCGCCCGAACCACCGGAATCAAAGGCTTACCCAGCTCCATCTTACCTCCTGAACGGTCAGCCGCTGAAGGTATAGCGGACAAAGTTGCCCTTGCCGTCCCCGGTGATGATCAGCGGCTCTCCTTCTTTGGTGGCGGTTACGTCCAGAATGGGGAAGGCCGCGTTTTCCTTCACCCAGGTCTCCGGAGCTTCCGCTTCCACTTCCAGAAACTTCTTCTGGCTGTGCTTGTCGCCGCCGCAGGGGTTGATCACTTCCACAAACACTTCATAGGTTTTCATGCTGTTGCCCTCCTTGTCTTTTGGGTCAGATGTGTCACAGGGCGCGCCTTGGCTCCCGGCGTCCGTTTCCCCGGACGAAACCGCCCGGGGAAATTCCGCTGCCTGATTCTTACTTGAAGTACCGCTCCAGCAGGCCCTTCAGAGCCTTGCCGTGACGGGCCTCGTCCCGTGCCATTTCGTGCACGGTGTCGTGGATGGCGTCCAGGCCGTTTTTCTTGGCGCAGGCGGCCAGGTCGAACTTGCCCTGGGTGGCGCCGAACTCGCAGTCCACCCGCCAGGCCAGGTTGTCCTTGGTGGTGGCCTTCATGTTGGGCTCCAGATCCACGCCCAGCAGCTCGGCGAACTTGGCGGCGTGCTCGGCCTCTTCGTAAGCGGCCTTCTCCCAGTACAGGCCGATCTCGGGATAGCCTTCCCGATGGGCGATCCGCGCCATGCACAGGTACATGCCCACTTCGCTGCACTCGCCGTTGAAGTTGGCCATCAGCTGCTCGAAGATGTACTTCTTGTCTTCCTCGGAGATGTCGGGGTTGTTCTTCACGGTCTTGGCGTAGATGCCGTACTCATGCTCGGCAGCCAGCTTGTCCAGCTCCATAACCTTGAACTTGGAGCCGTCAACCTTGCACACAGGGCACTTGAAGCCTTCGGGGATGCTTTCGCCTTCGTAGACATAGCCGCATACGGGACAGACAAATTTTTTCATACGTTTGTTCCTCCAAATTTTGTAATAATGATGTTTTGTTTTGGGGATCCGCTGATCCCGGGAAATCAGGAATTGGCACAGCTGCCGCACAGACCGGTGAAGGTCAGCTGACAGCCCCGCACCCGGCAGCCGGAGGCTTCCTCCGCCGAGGTTCCCAGCGAGGCGGGAATCTCCACCTGGGGGAGATCCAGCACCGCATGACAGCCGGTGCAGACAAAATGAACATGGGGCTGGGTGTCGGCGTCGAACCGCTCAACGCCGTTCACCGTCCCAAGGCTTTGGATCATCCCTCTGGACTTGAACCAAGCCAGGTTCCGGTACACCGTCGCCAGGGAGATGTCAGGATGGGAGGGCTGGAGCAGAGCGTGAACCATTTCCGCCGAAGGGTGGGCATGGGTCTGACGCAGACAATCCAAAATCGCGTTGCGCTTTCGGAACTGCTTTTCCGCCGCTTCCATAGGCACCTCCTTTCTGTTTGCGTTTGATTTTCATTTATAAAATGAGTATAGCACAGGAACGTACCTTTGTCAAGAAGAAAATAAGAATTATTCTCATTTTATTTTCACTCCATCCCCGGGGCGCGGATCCTGAAAACAGGGTGTGCTTTTTTTCAACGCTCCCTTGCGTTCCCAGGGAATATCCTGTATAATCACAGTATCACCGATAAAGGAGAGAGAACCCCATGAAAAAGAAGATCTGTCTGATTCTGTCTGTTCTGATGCTTTCGGCGCTGCTCAGCGGCTGCTTCTGCATCCACCGGTGGACGGATGCCACCTGTGAAGCGCCCAAGACCTGCTCCAAGTGCGGCGAAACCGAGGGCGAGGCTCTGGGTCACAGCTGGGAGGAAGCCACCTGCCAGCATCCGGAAACCTGCTCCGTGTGCGGCAAGACCCAGGGTCAGGCTTTAGAGCACAGCTGGCAGGAGGCCACCACCGAGACGCCCAAGACCTGCTCCCTGTGCGGGGAAACCCAGGGCGAGCGGATCATCACCGATCCCCGGTTCACCACCGCCTCCACCGCGGCCCTCCAGGGCACCTGGGTGTCCGACTTCCCCGCTACCGGAGAGCTCATGGGCATTCCGGACTTTGACGGCACCCTGATGATGCATTTCACCTTGATCCTGGGCAAGGACGGTTCTGCCAAAATGACCGCGGCGCTGGACGAGGATCTGACCAGCCTGATGGACTACGTTCGGAAGGTTGTTCTGGATCAGCTGGCGCAGCAGGGCATCGATGAAACGGCGGCGGATTCCGTCATCCAGGAGCTTTACGGCATGAGCCTGGACGCGTACATCCAGGAAACCATCGGCACCTTGGGTCTGGAGGCGCTGTCCTTCAGTATCGACATGGTCTATTATGTGGACGGAAATAACATCTGCACCGGCTCCAGCTGGGACGCTGCCATGGAGATTGAGGAATTCCGTCTGGAAGACGGGAAGCTGTATCTGACCGATCCGGCATTTGGAGAAATAGAATTTACCAGAGAAGTCTCTGCCGCCTAAACCCAGACCCTCCCGGAAACCGAAAGGGGCTGTCTCAAAATAGCAGAAAACCCATGTAAAATACGTTCGGCTGGATTACCTTGGTTTTGGTAATCCAGCCGTTTGTTATTGGGATTGGTTGGGCTGTTTTTTCAGGGAAGCTCTGATGAAATCGGCAAGAGCGGATGCCGAGAGATTTTGCATCAGCCGAACCTTCAAAAAGTGGAGAAATACTGTATGTATTTCCCACTTTTTGAACTGCACGGATGTGGTAAAAGATCCGGCATTCCGCCGAAGACGATTTACTCAGAAGTTCCTTAGATGCCGTAGTTGTCTACGTCTTCCTGGGTGATGGTGGCGGCGTCAAAGCCCTTCTCATCCATGATGACTACCTTCTCCGCGGGAGCGGTGCCGGCTTCCAGACCCTGGATGATTTCGTGGATGTAGTCAGCCTGGAAGGGGTTGCACTGACCGTCGTAGTTCCAGGTGCCCTTCAGCACTTCTTCCAGAGCCCACTTATTGCAGTCGAAGCCCATGATGATCACGTCGCCGTCCACGCCGTGGGAGATGCCGGCATCGTCCAGAGCGGACACAGCGCCACGAGCCATGTTGTCCCATTCGTAAAAGTCGCGTGTGGCAGGGTCGGTATTCCATTTTACGAAACTTCCG
>CALXDT010000093.1 GCA_944387125.1 uncultured Oscillospiraceae bacterium
GAACATTGTCATTCAAAATGCGGATTAAATACCATGAATACGGCGAAATACCGTCATAAATACTGGCAGCTTGAGGCCGCTATCTTTCGCTACTGTAGGAATAAGGGATAGCACTTAAAATCCCCCGAGTAACATCGTACGGGTTCGAGTCCCGTCAGCGGCACCAGAAAAGCCAGCCCGAAGGCTGGCTTTTCTGGTGCCGCTGACGGGACTCGAAAGGGCGGCGGTGCGGAGCACCGCAAAAATAAGTCCGGTGGACACTTTTTTAGCCCGTGGGAGAGTCCCCTGGGACAATGGCGCCCGCCGTCAGGCGGGATGGCATTGTCCCAGCTCCAACGATCCGGGAAGATCGTCCGGAGCAAAGGCGGCGTCTATCGTGTAGGGAAAGCCAGCCTTCGGGCTGGCTTTTCTGGTGCCGCTGACGGGACTCGAAAGGGCGGCGGTGCGGAGCGCCGCAAAAATAAGTCCGGCGGACACTTTTTCAGCCCATGGGTCAGCGTTTCCTTAAGTTTTGTTTAAAATCGGCAAAAGCCATTGACAAAGTTGTCTACTTGCTGTAGAATGTAGCTGTCTACTAATAGTAGAACAAAGGAGGGAAATCTATGCCGGAATACAGGCTTGGTGAAGTGGAGTCCGTTTTTGCGGACATCATCTGGAAGAATGAACCCCTTTCCTCCCGCCGCCTTGCGGAATTGGCGGAGGAACGGCTGCACTGGAAACGGACAACCACCTACACCATTTTGAAACGGCTCTGTGATCGGGCGCTGTTCCAGAACGTGGACGGAACCGTTTCCTCTCTGGTCAGCCGGGAGGAATTTTACGCGGAGCGCAGCAATCAATTTGTACAGGAAACCTTCCAAGGCTCCCTTCCGGCCTTTCTGGCCGCCTTCGGAAGCCGGAAGAAGCTGTCGGATGCGGAAATCGATGAATTGCAGAAGGTCATCGATGCCATGAGGGGGTAATCCCATGGGCAACCTGTTTTCTCAAGTATTGAATATGAGTGTCACCGGCAGCATTGTGATTCTGCTGGTCATCCTTGCCAGATGCCTTTTGAGGCGGTCGCCGAAGATCTTTTCCTATGCATTGTGGTCCGTGGTGCTGTTCCGGCTGCTGTGTCCGGTTGCGTTCACAGGAACCGTATCCGTTCTGGAAGCCTTTCAGCCGGAGGTTAAGGAAGCGTCTGACGCCACCAGCATCGTTTCTTACCTGCCTGCGGAGCGGGATCGGGGGGAGGCGCTGCCGGTCGTTTCCGGGGAAACCCTGTCTGAGACTGCTCCCCGGCAGACAGAACCCGCCGGGCAATGGGATCTTATGGTTCCCTTCCTCTGGGCTGCAGGCGCGGCGGCCATGGTGCTGTACAGTGCCGTCCTGTATATCCGCCTGAGAAGGAAGCTGGTGGGGGCTATGGTATACAGAGGGAATGTGTATCTGGCCGACTACCTGGATACGCCCTTTGTCATGGGCATTTTCAGACCCAGGATTTATCTGCCCTCCAACTTACCCAAAGCAGAACGAAAGTACATCATCGCCCATGAGCGGCACCACATCCGCCGCTTTGACCACATCTTCAAGCTCCTGGCGTATTTGGCCCTCTGCCTCCATTGGTTCAACCCCCTTGTGTGGGCTGCCTTTATTCTAGCCGGCAAGGATATGGAGATGAGCTGTGATGAAGCGGTGATACGCCGAATGGGCGGCCAGATCCGGGCGGAGTATTCCGAATCGTTGCTGCGGCTGGCCACCCATAAAAAGATCATTGCCGGAATGCCCCTGGCCTTTGGCGAGGGTGATACGAAAGGACGTGTAAGAAATATGGCAAAATGGAAAAAGCCAAAATTATGGGTTCGCATTGTTTGCTTCGCCCTGTGCGCCGCGGTGCTGGCGGCCTGCGCCGTAAACCCCGAAACCCTGGGAGAGACGGAAGACCCGAATCCCCAGAGCACCACTGCCCCTGACAATGCCAGCACGGCTCCGGACAGCACCCTCATGGACGGCCCGGTGAGCGCGGGGCTCGGAGATTTCCATTTCACAGTACCCGAAGGAATGTCCATTCAGTCTGTTAAGATTGCCCACAGCGGAAATGCCTGGGATGACGGCTATGCCTTTTTTGCGGAAGACACAGCCGTTGGAGGGCTTGCCCTGCGGTATCCGGATCCATCAACCAGCCTGGAGGTCTTCTCAAGAGAGTGGCAGGCGGAGCTTGGCGTTCCGGAAGCGGCCGACGACACCTTTGGGTATATAGGCGGCAGCTCGAACTATGCGGATTTTGAAGTTACCTATTTCCCGGATATGCCCACCAATCTGGATGCCAACGGGAACATCATCCGGGATGAAACCGGAACCTATGTGCTGGAAAATGAAGTGACCCACTACTTCTTCCGCAGCGGCACGGATGTTTATGATCTCTGGTTCTACATCAACCGTGTCCCGACAACCACCCAGGAAGCCCTTCTGAAATCCTGCTATATCGAAGGGGTTACGGATATGGTATCCATGGAAGCGGCGCAGGATCAGGAGGCCGAAGCATTGGAAAAATGCCGGGCTGTTTTGGACGCAGTCCAGACCGGCAGCTGCCATATCCTGGTGGAAGAGTCCAGCTCCGGCGACTCCGCAAGCCGTTGGTCCACAGCCAATTACTATCAGGATGGGGAGAACTGGCTTGAAATTGTGGACGTGGATCCGGAGTCGGTTAATATTGTAGATGGTGAACAATACTCCCTCAGAATGGCCTTCATGGCTGTAAACGGCGTCCGCTACAGCAATGAGGGAAACTGGGGCAAAGCCTATTCGGATATCCAGTGGAAGGAAGATTCTCAGACCTTCAGCGACAGTGTAAAGCCATGGCTGGCTTCCTTCCAATGGAAGGATACGGTTGCTTACATGGATACGCTGCCGGATGAAAACGGCGAATGCGTCATGCTCCGGGTGGATGAGAACTACAAGGATTCCGAGGAATATGATCCCCATTATTTTGTAAACTTCTATTTTGACGGCAGCGGCAGCTTCGTAAGCGTGCAATTGCTGATTAACCTCTTTAGAGAAAACGAGCTTGGAATCACAGAATCCATCGTTTCCATGGATTCCGAAACAGTCAACACGGAAATCCAGCAGGCGTATCAGCAGGCGGCGGGATGATTGCCCTTCGCGGATCCGGACAGCTCCGTCTGGAAGCAATCGCCTTTGGCGGAATGGGGGATTTCCCGCCTCCGGAGGCCGACCCGCCTTGACAGGCCCGGGGATATGGAGTAAACTAACAGTGTTCTTCTCCTTATCCCCGGGGCTCTGCCCGGCGGATAAGGAATGGTTTCCGCCTATTCCGTTTGTTTTGATTGGTGCAACAGACATGAAAACACTCACCGTTTTAATCAAACCCGCTTCCAGCCTGTGCAATATGCGCTG
>CALXDT010000094.1 GCA_944387125.1 uncultured Oscillospiraceae bacterium
AGACAGCCCGGAAGTTGTCCAGGTAAGCGCCGGTGATGGTGGCGGGCTGCTCGGTCACGCCGTCGTCACGGAACTCATAGTACAGGGGCATGTTGGCCAGGTGGCCGGAGAACCGCCAGGAAGAGGAGGACTCCAGACCGGCGGCGGAGAAGGCGTCGAAGCCCAGCTCAGCGCTGCGGGCATGGATGTCGTCGGCAACCGTCTTCAGGGTCTCGAAGTTGGTGATGTCGTCCAGGGTGTAGCCGGCCTGCTCCAGCAGAGCGGTGTTGACGATGATGCCGAAGGATTCGTAGCAGTAGCCGATGGCCTTCAGCTCGCCGGCCTCGTTGTACAGGTTGAAATCATCGGAAGTCAGTTCGCCGGCAACAGCGCTGTCGGTCAGATCCAGGGCGTACTCGTCCCAGTCCTTCAGGCCGGACATATTGCCGATGTTGAAGATGGTGGGCGCTTCGCTCTTGGCCATCTCCGCGGTGAGGGTGTCGGAGTAGTTGCCGCCGGCAGCGGTGACAACTTTGACCTCAACACCGGTCTGCTCGATGTACTTGGCAGCCAGCTCCTGCAGAGCGGCGTCGAACTCAGGCTTGAAGTTCAGGTAGTAGACACTGCCGGCAGCGGCGGATTCTCCGGCGGCTTCGGTGTTGTCAGCGGCAGAGGTCTGCGCCTCGGTAGCCTCGGGAGCCTCGGTTTCCGCAGGCGTGTCGCCGCCGCAGGCAGCAAGACTCAGAACCATGGCCAGAGCCAGCAACATAGCGATGAGCTTTTTCATTTGTTTTTCCTCCTAATCAATTGTTTGTCCGAACGCTCGGACACATATTTGGAAACGTTTCCAACCGTTCCATAATCTGAGTATAGCGCACCTTGCATAAAAGTGCAACAGAAAAAATGGAAAAAATCAAAAATTCTGCACATTGGACAAGAAGCGCGATCCAGTTTTGGTGAAATCGTCCAGTATCTGTTGCTTTCCTACACGAATGCCCATAAAGCGAAAAGCAGGCCGGGCGCAGTGCCCGGCCTCTGGCTGTCGAAAATCCCCTACGGGGCTTTCCGACAGATTTTTGCAGGTGAGCTTCATGCACTCCTTGTACGCCTTTGGCGTACAACTGGCACACTGCGCAGCCTGAGATGTATTTTCCGCCAGGTACAGAAGGTGAATTGCCCCGAAGGGGCAAGAGAGACCACCCTGGGGTGCGCCCCGGCGGAAAATGATTCAGATTGTATTTGCCGCTAAGGCGGCAAATTCTGCGAAACTTTTTCGGCACTCTGAGGCCGGGCGCAGTGCCCGGCCTGTTGAAAAAAACGGTTGGAAAGCGCCGCTTTTTTCATTTCCTGCCTGTATCCGGGATTCCTCCGGAAGCCCGGTTTCACATATATTTCCGCACAACCTGGTGCATCTGGTCAAACTGTTCTTCCATATCCCTCACCAGCTTGAACTGGGTGCGCGCCCGGTACACATTCTGGAAGGGATAGTGGGTATGGAAATAGTGATCCCCGTCCAAATAGTCTGTCAGGAAGCGGATGCCGCATTCCAGCGTCATCAGCCGCGCCCCCCAGGGCAGGTACTCCAGCTCCGTCTGGGTCAGGCTCCCCTGCGCCCCCTCCAGGAAGCCCCGGGTATAGGTCTCATACAGGCCGATGTCAAAAGCCACCTTGGTCAGATCCTGCTCGTCTTCCCGGCAGTGGTTGGCGCCGAAACGGATGGAATCGCCGAAGTCGTTGATGCTCAGACCGGGCATGGTGGTATCCAGATCAATGACGCAGATGCCCTCGCCGGTTTTCCGGTCAATCAGGATATTGTTCAGCTTGGTATCGTTATGCGTCACCCGCAGGGGCAGCTTTCCCTGCCGCAGGGCTTCCATCGCCACGGAGCAGTCCTGGCGGCGGCTGAGCACAAACTGGATTTCCTCCCGGACGTTTTTGGCTCTGTCCAGCTTATCCTCTTCCAGCACCTTCAGGAACTTGGCAAACCGATCCTCCGTATCGTGAAATTTGGGAATCGTCTCGTGGAGGGTATGGGCGGGATAGCCCTGAAGCATATACTGGAACCGGCCGAATGCCCGGGCGGATGCCTCAAACAGCTCCGGCGTGGCGGACTGGAAGCAGTCGGTATCCTCAATAAAGGGCATCAGCCGCCAGACTTTCCCATTGGCGTCGGTATAGTAGTCCTTCCCGTCTCTGGTTTTTATCAGGCTCAGGGTCTCCCGCAGGGGATCGCCACCTTGGGTCAGGATCTTTTCCCGGAAGTACCCGGTGATGCCCACAAAGTTCTCCATCAGCTCCTCGGGCTTGGGGAAGGCCGCGCTGCTTAAGCCCTGGAGAATAAACCGGACGCAATCTCCCTCCTGAGGCTGGCACAGAACGCAGTAAGTGTCGTTGATATGCCCCTGGCCATAGCGCACCGCGCCCACCAGCGTCTGGGGAAACAGGTATGCCCCCAATACCTCCTTAAGGATCCCCTTCCCCTCGGGGATGTGGATCTGACACATAAATGATCGCTCCTTTCAGATTGGATTTATATATTCCCTATGCCCCGGAATCGGAGCCGCTGACACAAAGTGGCAAAGAAATAGTCGAAAAATATAAATAAGAAATGTAAAATAGTTTGTTTTTTCAGTATAGCACAGATTCTTTCCATTTGCAACACGTTCCTTTTTCTTTTTCTGAATTTTCCAAACCGCTAATAATGCACAATTTCAACAGTTCCATTTTGTCAGATCATCCAATTATGTTAAAGTCGCACAACAAATTGGGGAAATGATATATTTTTCATTGACTTCTCCAAAATATCCTGCATAGGAAAAGCATATATCAGTGCGCATGCAAAATGACAAATATTATGGATCGGCGGCGCTGCCCTGCCGGCCATCTTCCGGGATGGAGCAGCCGGCAGAAATCGACGGCTGGGCCACCAAAGGCATTGCTCCGCCTTTTGCCGTCCATGGCCGCACCCGGAGCGCTGATCCTCTGCCCATGGGAATCGAGAACCCCCATCCGTCTTCAAAAAGGGAATGATTTTTGTGCATATCTTACAATTTTCATTTTCATTTATCTGCTGTTTTGTTCCGATTTTTGCATTTACATTAGGGCTTTAGTGTGATAAAGTGTTGCTATAAAGGAACGGCGCAACCCGCCGGAATTGGAGGATCTGACATATGAAAACGATGGTAAAAGTTTTGGCTTTGGCACTGACCCTGGCTATGGCGCTTTCTCTGGCTGCCTGCGGCGGCAGCGACACCGACAGCGACCTGGCTTATGTAAAGGATAAGGGCACGCTGGTGGTCGGCATGACCGACTTCGCTCCCATGGACTACAAGGCGGAAGGCAGCGACCAGTGGATTGGTTTTGACGCGGATATGGCCAGATCCTTTGGAGAACACCTGGGCGTAGACGTGGAGTTTGTGGAGATCAACTGGGACAATAAAGCCATGGAGCTGGAGACCAAGGCCATTGACGTGGTTTGGAACGGCATGACCCTCACCGAGGAAGTCAAGAAGCTCATGAGCTGCTCTGAGCCTTACTGCCTCAACGGCCAGGTGGTGGTGGTTCCCGCCGACCAGGCTGCCAACTATCAGACTACCGAAAGTCTCAGCGCTTTGCGCTTCGCCGTGGAAAACGGCTCCGCCGGTGCCGAACAGCTGGACGCTCTGGGCATCTCCTACACCGCCATGGATACCCAGGCCAAGGCGCTGATGGAAGTGGCCTCCGGCGCCTCCGACGCCTGTGTCATCGACCTGCTCATGGCCGGCGCCATGATCGGGGAAGGCACCAGCTATCCCGATCTGGCCTATACGGTACAACTGAACAGCGAAGAATACGGCGTGGGCTTCCGGGTAGGCTCCGACCTGGTAGAAACCTTCAACAGCTTCTGGAAGGAAGCCTATGATGCCGGCACCGTAATGGAAGTGGCCGAAACCTACGGCGTGCAGGAATCCATCATCGAGAAGTAAGCCTTTATTTCCCGTAAATCAAGGCAGAGAACCTTATCTCAGGTTCTCTGCCTTCCATCGTCAGAAAAGAAAGAGGTTTGCTTATGCTGCTGGATGTTACACTGTCGCTGCTGGAAGGCTTCGGCACCACCGTGGAGCTGTTTGCGCTGACACTGCTGCTGGCTCTGCCCTTGGGTCTGATCATTTGCTTCGGCTCCATGAGCCGGTTCGCCCCGCTGCGCTGGATCATCAAAACCGTGGTCTGGATCGTCCGGGGATCGCCTCTGCTGCTGCAGGTGCTGATCATCTTCTACGGCCCGGGGCTGATGTTCGGCCTGCCCCTGCTGCCCCGGTTCACGGCGGCGCTGCTGGCCTTCGTCATCAACTACGCCTGCTACTTTTCCGAGATCTACCGGGGCGGTATCCAGTCGGTATCCCGGGGGCAGTATGAGGCCGGGCAGGTGCTGGGCATGACCAAAAGCCAGATCTTCTTCAAAGTCACCCTGCTTCAGGTAATCAAGCGGATCATCCCGCCTATGGGCAACGAGTGGATCACGCTGGTGAAGGACACCGCTCTGGTGCGGGTAATCAGTGTGTACGAGATTATCTGGATGGGAGAATCCTACATCAAAAAGGGACTGATCTGGCCGCTGTTCTATACCATGGTGTTTTACCTTCTGTTCAACGGCCTGCTGACCGTTTTCTTCGGCTGGCTGGAAAAGAAGCTGGACTATTTCAAGTAAGGGAGGCGCGGGCATGGCTATTTTGGAAGTGAAGCATATTGAAAAAAATTTTGGCGACACCCAGGTGCTCTCCGATATCAGCTTTTCCCTGGAACAGGGGCAGGCGCTTTCCATCATCGGTTCCTCCGGCAGCGGCAAAACCACCCTGCTCCGGTGCCTGAACTTTTTGGAGCGCCCCGACGGCGGCAACATTTCCGTAAACGGAAAGGTGATCTTCGACGCCCAGGATCCCGCCACCCAAAGCGAGGCGCAGATCCGGAAAAAGCGGCTGCACTTCGGCCTGGTGTTCCAGAACTTTAATCTGTTCCCCCAGTATACCGCTCTGCAAAATGTGACCCTTGCCCGGGAGCTGATGGCCAAGGAGCACGGCGGGGAATCCAAGGCGCAGATTTTGGAGGCGGGCAAAGCCCTGCTGAAGCAAATGGGTCTGGAAGACCGGGCAGGGCACTATCCCCACCAGCTGTCCGGCGGACAGCAGCAGCGGGTAGCCATTGCCCGGGCGCTGGCCATGCGGCCGGATATCCTGTGCTTCGACGAGCCCACCTCCGCTTTGGATCCGGAGCTTACCGGCGAGGTGCTCCGGGTAATCCGGGAGCTGGCAGTCCAGAAAACCACGATGATCATCGTCACCCATGAAATGAACTTTGCCCGGGACGTCTCTGACCAGGTGATCTTCATGGACGGCGGCGTGATTGTCGAGCAGGGCGATCCCCAGCAGGTAATCAACCACCCCCGGGAAGAGCGCACCAGACAATTCCTTTCCCGTCGCGAAGGATGATTCACCCACAGCCAAATACGTCAAAGGGGCTGTATCAACATGCGGATTCTGAAGCAGCCCAAACAAATCCCAACAAAAAGCGGCTGGATTACCAAACACAAGGTAATCCAGCCGAACTTTTTTATATAGTGCCTGTTGAATAAGCCGCTTTCTGCAGCGCCTTTTCGGTTACGCTTCCGTCTCCCGCTTCTGGCAGGTAAAGCAGATCACCTGGCGGTTCTTCGACATTTCCTTTAGAATTTCCATGGCCGCTTTCATCCGCTGATCGTCAAAGCGCACCAGCGCGTCGTCTAGGATCAGGGGCGCCTCCGGGGTCAGCTCCTCGGCCACTGCCAGACGCAGCGCCAAATACAGCTGATCCATCGTTCCGTCGCTGCGCCAAAGGCAGTCCCGAAGGGTGTCTTCCTCTCCGGCGGCTGCCTGCAGAGAAAAGTCCTGCCCCATGGTCACGCTGTGATACCGGCCGCCGGTCATGGCGCTCAGCAGCTCCTGGGCACGGCGGGTGATCCGGGGCGCGAACCGTCGCTGCAGCTCCGCCCGGGCTTCGGCCAGGGTCTCCAATGCGGTGGACAGGGCGGCATAGGTGCTTTCCAGCTGGGTGATCCGGCGCTTCTTTTCTTCCAGAGACGTTTCCAGCCCCGCCTTGTCCCCCAGGACTTCCATTCTGCCCTGATATTGACCCAGGCGGTTTTGCAGCCGCTGCTGCTCCTCGGCACAGTCGTTCAGAAGCCGCAGCGTCTCCTCCTCCGAAAAGGTCATTTCATCCGGCATGGCGGGCTTTTCCACAGGCTTGACCAAAGCGCGGAGCGTCTCAAAATGACTTTTCGCCCGCGCCGTCTCCCGGCGGGTGGCGTGATACCCCTCCCAGGCCTCCTGCACCTGCTGCCAGTAGGTCAGCAGCGTCTCGGGATCCTGATCCTGACACAGCTCTGCCCGCCGTTTGTTCAGCATCACATAACGCACTTCCACATCGCCGCTGGCCTGACGGTACCGCTTCATTTCATTCTGATATTGGAACAGTTCGTGGGCATAGCTGTCCAGAGGATCTGCCCAGTGTGCCCATTGGGCGGATCCGTACTTGTTCACCAGATTCTGCTTCTGCCGTTTCCCGGAAATCCATTCCCAGATTCCCCAACCCAGCGCCACCAGGGACGCCGCCATCGCCACGCCCGCGGGGACATAGGCCGTAAGGTAGATCAGCAGCGCCGACGCCAGGATTCCCAGAATCCCCATGGCTACCAGCAGCACCGGCAAACGGCCTTTGTTCACTTCCGTATAGGCTTTTGCATCGCTTTGGGCGGTTTTTCGAGCCTCTTCCAAGGACATTCCCGTAAAGGGCTGGGGAAGCTGGGGTTCCCGGGGCTCCTGGGGCAGCATCTGCCGCTCCATCTGAACGCTGTTCCATTCCTCCCGGAAGGCGCGCAATTCCCGCAGGGTGCTTTGCGCCTGTTCCATGGGCGGCATCTGCCCACAGGCAGCTTCCTGCCGCTGAAGGGCTTGTTCCAGGCGCTCCCATTCCTCCCGGGCCTGCGCCATCCGTTGGGCGTTGGCCTCCGCGGCGCGATAGGCCAGGGTCTGTCGGTGATTGTTCAGCCCTTCCAGCCAGGTTTTGATCTCCCCCAGCTGCAGCTTGATCTTGCGGCATCGCTCCTCCAGGGTCTGCAGCTCAGCCAGTTTTTCCTCCAGTGCATCCCGCTGTGCCTCCGCCTGGGGCAGCAAGCCGGTTTTATTATACCGGCAGCGGTTTTTCAGATCCTTCAGCTCTTCCGCCAGCCGGTCAGCCGCACCGCTTTCGTCTCCTGTGGTCACAAGTGCGTTCAGCCGGCGGCGCAGGGCTTCATCCTGGGTCACAGGCAAATCCCTGTGGCGGATAAACCCGGCCCGGCGGAACACCGTCTGTTCCACCCCCAGAAGCATCTGGCCGCAATTGGCCGCTGTCAGCTCCTCCACCGGCAGCCCAGATGCCGTCTCATAGGCCGTGAATTCCCCCAGGGGGATCCGCCGCCTGGTTCTGCGGGCAATGGTAATGTCCCGGCCGTTCCAGTTCAGGTCGATGCGCCCCTCCATAAGGCTGCCCGACCAGGGTTCAAAGCGCTCCTTATCCGCCAAAGCGGTTTTTGTGGTCTTGGCCCGGGTGTCCAGCCCGTAGAGCATGGCCAGCAGGAAGGCGCACCAGGTGCTCTTGCCCCACTCGTTGGGGGCATGGATCACATTCAGCCCCGGCTGCAGGGTCAGCGTCTGATGCTCCAGTTTCCCGAAGGTTGCCGTCATGGAATAGATCCTCATAGGATTACCTCCCTTCCTTCCAGCAGTCTGCGGGAAATCTCCGCCGCCAGCAGATACTGCCGGGCGTTCTCAGGGTCTTCCTCCATGCCCTTGCGCAGCATCTGGAAATAAATCCCCTCCAGCGTATCTTCCCCGGCCTCCGCCCAGATATCCAGGGGCGCCTCGGTTTTGTCCAGCAATTCCAGATTCGGGAAGGCGGAAAACCGCGCCTTCAGCGCCGCCGGATCCACCTGGCCGCAGCCGGTAAGCTGGATCCGGAAAAAATCCCGGCTGCCGGCGCCCGGAAGCACAGCCTCCAAAGCCGTCTCCGCTCCGCCGGTGATATCCGCCTCCATCCGGTGAAACCGGATGGTATCCAGGCAGACAGCCTGAATCTGCGCCGTCTCCCCCAGGGTCACAAGGCATACGCCTTTTTCCCCGGTTTCGTCCCATCCCCGTCCCATGGGGCAGCCCGGCCAGGCGCACAGGGTCTTTCCGGCGCGGAACGCCCCCAGCTGATGAATGTGCCCCAAAGCCAGATAATCCAGCCCGGAGCCTCGCACCTGCGCCGCGGTAATGGGATTGTAGGGAGAATCCTTCTGGGTGGGATCCCCATGGAAAACACCGATCTGATAGCGCTCCGTCCCTTCCGCCCGGAAGGACGTGAGCATCGGCGGGCAGTCCATGCTCTGAAATCCGCTGCCGTAGATCCGGCAGTCCAAAGCCGAGATGGCCACCGATTCCAGCCCGCCGGTGAAGATATGGACATTTTCCGGCCAGCTTTCCTCAATCCAGGGACTTCCCGGGGCGCAGAAGTCATGATTCCCCGGGGAAATCACCACCGGAACGCCGCACTGCTTCAGCGCGCCTTTCAGCTCCTCCAGGATCTCCTTGCTGACCTTCCCTTCCAGAATATCCCCCGCCAGAAGCACCAGGCCGCAGCCTTCCCGGCGGCACAGCTGCGCCACTTTTTCGGGAATTTTCCTTTGCTCCTCTTTTAAAAACCGCTGCTGCTCCTCCGGGAACCCGGCAAAGCCGGAGCCCAGATGCCAGTCAGCGCTGTGCAGAATTTTCAGTCCCATTTGTCCACCCTTTCCGCCTTGCGGCACCGGCCTGTGGCGGCGTCTATGGTAAACAGCACCGCCTCTATTTTTGTGGCTCCCTCCGCCCACCGGTAGCGCTCGGGAATGTCTCCCCGGAACTTGGCAATGGAAAGCTCCGGGCGAATGCCCAGCACCGATTCTCTGGGGCCGGTCATCCCCAGATCGGTGACATACCCCGTTCCCCTGGGCAACACCCGGGCGTCCGCCGTAGGCACATGGGTATGGGTGCCCCACAGGGCGCTGACCCGGCCGTCCAGCATATAGCCCATAGCCAGCTTTTCCGAGGTGGCTTCCGCGTGAAACTCCACCAGAATAATCCGGGCGTCGATCTGCTTCAAAATGCGATCCACCAGCAAAAAGGGGTTGTCCGGGCCGTAGTCCATACCGCACCGGCCGATGAGGTCGATCACCGCCACCGTCCCGGCCTTGGTTTCATACACGTTCCAGCCTCTGCCGGGAACCTGCGGCGCGTAATTGGCCGGCCGGAGAATCCGGGGACACTCGTCCATGTAGTCCGCAATCACCCGCTTGCCCCAGGTGTGGTTGCCCATGGTGATCACATCCGCCCCGGCGTTGAGAATCTGCTCCGCCTGGTCGGGGGTGATCCCCACCACCGCGGCGTTTTCCCCATTGACCACCACAAAGTCCGGCGCATAGCTGCGCCGGAGCTTGCGCAGATCCCTGCGGATCCTTTCCAATCCCGGCGCGCCTACCACGTCGCCCACTGCCAGCACCTTAAAGTCCATAAAAAGCCCCCTTGGCTCCATATTATCCCATTGTGCGCCTGGGAATAAACCGCTTTTCCCGGCCGATTCTTCTTCCGGACGGTTTCGTGCACAGGCAATTGCACCATCCCGCCGGCGCGCGCCGCCGGTTCAGACAGACGCAGGGAATTCCTTCCCCTACGGTTTCCCCCTCCGGAACAGCACCCGCCCAAGGCTTTTGCGCTGCTCCGTACGCTTTCTCTATTATATACCCACCGGCCGCTGTTTCGCAAGAGCCATTCCCGCCCCCCAAAAATGGGGATCCGCGGAAACCTCCCGCCGAAGTCCGCCGCTCTCCCGGCAGCAGTGAAGAACCCATTCCGCTTCCCGGCCAGGGCAATGCCCGCATCCATCAGGACGCAGGCATTGCTTTTCATCGCACGGATTTGGCGTATTCTGTGGGAGTTATGCCGAACTTTTCTTTAAACTGCCGGGAAAAGTGGTGAACTGTGGAATATTGCAGCTCCGCAGCAATCTGGGTGAAGTTCAGATTGTTTTCCCGGATCATCTGCTTGCTCTCCTGGAGTTTGATCCGGCGGATGTATTCCCCCGGGGAGATCTGCAAATTCTTATGGAACAGCGCCGTCAGATAGCTGGGACTCACGTCCACCTGCCGGGCGACCAAAGGCACCGACAGCTTTTGCCGGATGTTGGCGCTGATATACTGCTGCGCCTGGCGGATGATCTCATTTTCACTGTGCACCGCACTGGCCGTTTGGAGCTTCCGATCCTTGGGGGCATCGGACTCCCGCAGCAGCAGAAGCAGCAGAAGGTTCAGCTGCGCCAGGATCACGCCCTTGGAATAGGCATCCATCCGCTCCTGCTCCTGGAGCATGTTTTTCAGCAGCATTGTCACCTGCTGGGGCGCCGTAAACTTCCGGTTCATCAGCGGAGAGATTTCCGCGCCCTTGGACACAAAGGACAGCGTCACAAACCGGGGCGCCACACCGATGTCCGCATACTGCATATGCCATTGGCCGGGGCCGTAGATCACCAGATCTCCCTGTTTCAGCAGCAGATCCTGACCGTCAGCCACCGAGTGCAGCGACCCCTGATCCACATAGGTCAGTTCCGCCATGGGATGGGCTTCTCCCGGGAAGAGGAACCCCTGCTCCTTCTCCTGGTAAAAGAAGGTATAGATGCCTTCCACCTGAATCTGGGGATTCACCCGAAGATCCCCGGAGGATCTGCGGCCTACCTTTTCCGGCGGTTCCTCCGCCGCCACCAGCACCGAGGCCTCCCCCAGGAAGGGACTGAGGGTGAACAAGACCCCGGGCTTGATCCAGGCCGACTTATCCAGATAGTAGTCCTGGTACTGTCCGTCATCCAGGCTGACCGACAGCACGCTGGTGCCGCTGCCGCAGCAGATCCATGTCTGGGTTCTGGCGCGGTAAACCTCCGCCTCCGCATGGGGCAGCTGCCATGTGGAAGCGGCGCTTTTATCCAAATCCCGAAGCCCTTGGGTGCGTTCCGGCGGAACCGTTCCAAAGTCCCGGAATGTGACCTGGTTCAGATTGCGGATCACAGTCTTTCCCTCCCTGAAAAAAATAACTTATGCCACCAGGGTGACATAAGTTATTATATCGAAAAAAATCGGAAATGGCAAATACTTTTCCGGAAATGAAAAAACTTTCTTCTTCATGCGCGGGGCATGCCGCAAAACAGGTTGAAAGCCGGGCTGTCCGCTTTTTGCAGCTGCACACCCTCGGTGTGTTCCGCATCGCTGACTTACCGCTGGTATTCAAATTCAATGTCGTAAATATCCACCGTATCGCCGTCCTGGATTCCCAGTTCCTCCAGCCGCTGGAACAGGCCGTACTTTCTCAGCTGCTGATCAAAGTAATTCCGGGACTCATAATCGTCAAAGTTGATGTTTCCCACCAGCCGTTCCAGCCAGGCGCCTGTCACCAGCCAGGTGCTGCCGTAGTGCTCCACCTCAAAGGCGCTGGGATCCGCAGGCGCCTCCACCACCTCCACATAGTCCGGCTCATAGATGGTCACAGGAGGCAGGGTGCGCAGCCGCTCAGCCACCACCCGCATCAGGTTCCGGATTCCCTGGGAGGTGCCGGCGCTGATGGGGTACATGGGATACCCCGCTTCCTCCACCGCCTGGCGCAGCCGCTCCAGATTATCCGAATCCGGAGGCAGCAGATCAATCTTATTGGCCGCCACAATCATGGGACGGTCGCTGAGATCCAGGCTGTAGTTCTTCAGCTCCCGGCAGATGGCGTGGAAATCCTCCACCGGGTCCCGCCCCTCGCTGCCGGATACATCCACCACATGCACCAGCAGGCGGCACCGGTCAATGTGCCGCAGGAAGTCATGCCCCAGTCCGGCGCCTTCCGCCGCCCCTTCGATAATCCCGGGGATGTCAGCCATTACAAAGGAAACCCCCTCATCCACATAGATCACGCCCAGGTTGGGGAACAGGGTGGTAAAGTGGTAGTTGGCGATTTTCGGCCGGGCATTGGAGGTAATGGACAGAAGGGTGGATTTCCCCACATTGGGAAAGCCCACCAGGCCCACGTCCGCCAGCAGCTTCAGCTCCAGGATCACATCCCGCTCCTGCCCCTTCAAACCGGCTTTGGCAAACCGGGGCGTCTGCCGGGTGGGGGTGGCATAGTGGGCATTGCCCCAGCCGCCCCGGCCGCCCCGGGCAATGACAAAATCCTCGCCGGTGGACATATCCGCAATGATCCGGCTGCTTTCCGCATCCCGCACCACAGTGCCCCGGGGCACCTCCACAATCAGCGGCTCCCCACGCTTGCCGGACATTTTACGACCCATGCCGTTGGCGCCTGCCCCGGCCTGATACTTGCGCTTATACCGAAAGTCCAGCAGCGTGGACAAATTGTCATTGACCCGAAGGATCACGCTGCCGCCGTGGCCACCGTCGCCGCCGTCCGGGCCGCCGGAGGCCACATATTTCTCCCGATGGAAGGCCACCGCGCCGTCGCCGCCCCGGCCGCCGATTACCGTAATTCTGACTTTATCTACGAACATAGGAAAACCTCCTTGCAAACCATGGACTTCCCCAAAAAATGCGCAGCGGAAAGTGCAAACAACGCCTTTGCATTTTCCGCCCGGCACTTTTCCAATGCAAAAAAAGCTGCCGCAAATCCGGTGCGGCAGCTTTTCTGTTTCCTTACTGCTCAGCGTAAACGGAGCACTGGCGGCGATCCTTGCCCTTGCGCTCGAACTTGACGGTGCCGTCAACCAGAGCAAACAGGGTATCATCCTTGCCGATACCAACGTTGACACCGGGATGGATGTGAGTGCCTCTCTGCCGCACCAGAATGTTGCCCGCCAGAACAAACTGACCGTCCGCACGCTTGACGCCCAGCCGCTTGGCCTCGGAGTCACGACCGTTCTTGGTAGAACCGCCGCCCTTGTGGTGAGCGAAGAACTGAATACCAATCTTCAGCATGGTGTTACACCTCCAAAACTTCAATATAATCAGGATATTCATCCCGCAGGCTGCACAGATACAGCATCATTCCGGCAAGCACTGCCTGGACGCTGTCTTCTTCATCGCAGGAAACGGGGAGGGTCAGGGTGATGCGAGCCTGCTCGTCCTTCACCCGAACCTTGGCCTTGGCGCCGCACACATCGTTGATGGTGGCCTCAGCCATTGCCACTGCGGCGCTGACCGCGGCGCAGACAATGTCGCTGCCCGCTTCTGCGTATCCGCTGTGGCCGGAGACAGAGAACCCGGTGATCCGGTCATTCTCCGTAAAAAATTCGCATCTTGTCATACTTACAGAGCGATCTTGGTGATCTCCACCTTGGTATAAGGCTGACGATGGCCGATGTGGCGCTTCTCGTTCTTCTTCGCCTTGTAGCGGATGATGTCCAGCTTCTTGCCCTTGCCGTTCTTGACCACCTTGGCCTCAACGGAAGCGCCTTCCACTACAGGAGCGCCAATCTTGGTATTCTCGCCGTCCAAAACAGCCAGAACCTGATCGAACTTCACGGCGGACTCCGCTTCCACGTTCAGCTTCTCGATGTAGAGCACATCCCCCTCGGCAACGGTGTACTGCTTGCCACCGGTTACGATAACTGCTTTCATTTGTTTCACCTACTTTATTTGTGTAGTCTCGCTTTTAAGGCGCGGTGCAGGCGCACCAACTTAAGCCCCTTCAATGCGGCTGGTTTATTTTAGCATCCATCACGGGAATTGTCAAGGATTATTTGCACTTTTTCTTGCCTTTTTCCCGGATTTTTGGTATACTGTTCCCTGTATTTCCACCAACCGATCCCATCCCGGAGATGATCTGCATGAAACGAATGACAATCCTGATCCTGCTGGCGGCCCTGAGCCTTTCCGGGTGCGGCAAAGAGACGCAGAAAACCCATTTTGCCATGAATACCGTTATGAACCTCACCCTCTGGGGCAGCGGCAGCGAAGAAGCCGCACAGCTTTGCCTGGAAGAGATTAACCTGCTGGAGCAGACCTTTTCCGTGACCCGGGAGGATTCCCCTCTCAGCCGGATCAACGCCGGGGAGACCGTTTCCCTGCCCGACGCCCATTCCTCCCTGCTGGAACAGGCGGAGGCGCTTTCCCGGCGCACCGGCGGCGCCTTCAATCCCAAGCTCCATGACCTGAGCCAGGCCTGGGGCTTTTACGACCAGCAATACCGGATTCCCTCCCAGCAGGAAATTGATCAGGCGCTGAGCAACCCCCGGTGGGATCTGGGGGGCGCCTTGAAGGGCTATACCGGCGATGTGCTGTGCCGGATCCTGGCGGAAACCAAGGTTTCGTACGCCATTTTGAACCTGGGCGGGAACATTCAAACCTTTGGGGAAAAGCCCCGCGGGGAGCCCTGGCAGATCGGCATTCAAAACCCGGACGGCCAGGGGAATCTGGGTATCATCCAGGTCAGCGGCACCATGGCGGTTGTCACCTCCGGAGATTACCAGAAGTATTTCGAGGCGGACGGCAAGCGGTATCACCACATTCTGGATCCTGAAACCGGCTACCCCGCGGACTCCGGCCTTCGCAGCGTGACCATTCTCTGCCGGAACGGTCTCACCGCCGACTGCCTGTCCACCGCCCTGTTTGTCATGGGACTGGAAGAGGGGATCCGGTTCTGGCGAGAGAGCACGGATTTCGAAGCGGTGTTTCTGACCCAGGAGGGAACCATCTATGCCACCGAAGGGGTCTCCCTTTCCGGCTGCAGCTACGAGGTGATCCACCGATGAAAACCAGAACCTGGATCCTCCTGCTGGGCGCCCTGCTGATTTTCTCCCTGGCCGCGGCTTTTTTCCTGAACCGCCCCGGCGAAACGGCTGCCTTCGCCCAGATCACCAGTCAGGGAGAAGTGATCGCCACCGTGGATCTTCGGATGGATCAGGAATTGACCGTGGAGACCCCCCAGGGCGGGCGAAATGTAATCACGGTAAAAAGCGGCGGCATCGCCGTCACCGAAGCCAACTGTCCCGACGGCTATTGCATGGCCAGAGGGTACTGCAGCGGCGGCGCCCAGATTGTGTGCCTCCCCAACCGCCTGGTGATCCGCTTCCTGGGCGAACAGGCTCTGGACGGCGTTGCCGGATAAAACGCGAAAAAATTCCCTGTTTTTTGAAAAAATCCCTTGACAAAACGCTCGGCTCCATGTATACTAACGAAGTGCTTACCGAGCGAATCCGGACGATTAGCTCAGCTGGCTAGAGCATCCGCTTGACGTGCGGAAGGTCATAGGTTCGAGTCCTATATCGTCCACCAAAAATGACAAGAGGCCGAGAAATCGGCCTTGTTGTCATATCTAAACGCTGATAAAAAAAGTTCAGGGCTTAG
>CALXDT010000095.1 GCA_944387125.1 uncultured Oscillospiraceae bacterium
ACGCCCCCGGCAGGGTCGGGGAGCACTTAAGCAGGAAAGCAGCCAAACCTTTGCGCCGATTTCCCTTTTGTTTCCCGGCAGTTGGATCCAAATTCGTACCAAGCTGTGTAAACCCGATAAGCGTATAATTTTATTTGCCGCAATGCGGCAAATTCTGCGAAGATTTCCTGTGAAAGCTGCACATTCACAGGAAATAATTGATTTAAGTGCCCGCCCCTCGCCTCTACGGGGCAACCGATGGGGATGCATATCCATCCCCATGGGCGAACTGCTTTCGTGGTTCGTGGCGTGATCGTATCCCATGGGGATTTCATCAGAGCTTCCCTTGTGTTGGCCGGGTCAGGTCTGATAAATTTGCTGGCTGCCGCGGATGGCTTCATTCAAATAGGCATCGATCCAGGACTCGGCCGCGGAAAGATCCCGGGCGAGAATGGCGTCGTAGAGCCTGCGCATATTCGCGTACAGTGCGGCGATTCCGTACTTCCGGCAAAACCGCACCCAAAGGGAAACGCAGGGGGCTTTAAACGAGCTGTAGATCAACGGTAGAACCCGGTTGCCGCCCAAAATGCTCAGCTCATGATGGAACCGAAAGGCAATCTGGGAAGCCTGCTCGACGTCGCCGGGGGAAAGCTGGAGAAGCTGTTCCATGATGGCCCCCAGGGCATTCAGATCTTCGCCGCTGCCGTTCAGAATCGCCAGACGGACGGCCATATGCTCCAGGCTTTGGCGGACCTCCAGAATGGAGCGGATCTCTTCCTTGCCCAGCATGCCCCGGGTGTAACGAAGCAGGGCCAGGAGGGTCTCCATATTGCCGGTGCGGCGATAATCGGAGACAAATGTGCCCTGGCGGGGATGTACTTCCAGAAACCCCTGGCGGGCCAGCTCCGCGATGCCGCCGTTGACCACCGCCCGGCTCACCTGCATCTGCCGGGCAAGATCCCGCTCCGGGGGAAGCCGGGTGCCCACCGGCAGTTCACCGGAGAGAATCCGTTCCTGCAGCTGACGAACAAACAGCTCCTTCAAACTGGGGGCGTAGAGTTTTTGAAATTCCATAAACCTTCTCCTTCCTGGATGTGGTTATACCAGATATCACAATACAATGATAGAGCATTCATTTGAAAAAATCAAGGTCAATTTGTGGGAATTTGTACACATTGCTGAAATTGTCCATGTTTTTTGCGGGATTCCTGTGCTATGATAAAGATGTGCGACAGAAAAGCAATTATCTGGTACAGCCAGAAAGGAGCGGGTCAATATGGATCCGGTGCGGATTCTTGAGATCAAGGAAAGCGTGTTTGAAAACAACGACCGGGCGGCGCAGGCGCTGCGGCAGGAGCTGAAAAGCAAGGGGATCTTTTTGCTGAATCTCATGTCCTCCCCCGGATCCGGCAAGACTACCACGCTGAAGGCAACCATCGCGGCCTTGTCCGGCCGCCGGAAGATCGGGGTGATGGAGGCGGATATCGATTCGGATGTGGATGCCCGGGCCATTGCGGAAACGGGCGCCAGGGTCATCCAGCTGCACACCGGCGGGATGTGCCATCTGGACGCCGGAATGACCCGTCAGGGGCTGGAAGGCCTGGAAGCGGGGGAGGAAGATCTGGTGATTCTGGAGAACGTGGGCAACCTGGTCTGTCCCGCGGAGTTTGATACCGGAGCTGTAAAAAACGCCATGATCCTCTCGGTGCCGGAGGGGCATGACAAACCCCTGAAATACCCCCTGATGTTTCAGATCAGCGATGTGGTGCTGATCAACAAAATCGACGTGCTGCCCTACTTCGATTTTGATATGGACGCTTGCAGGGAGTATATCCATATGCGAAACCCCAAGGCGAAGATCTTTCCCATCTGCGCCAAAACCGGAGAGGGGATCGACGCCTGGGCAGACTGGCTGGACAGGGAAGTGGAAGCCTGGAAAAGCGGACATGGATACAGGAAGGGAGCAAAGTTATGAGCAAAACCAATTTTCCTTTGGACGAGAGCAAACTCCCCTTTACCATCAAGCGGGATGAAGTGCCCCGGGAGAAGATTCTGAAGCTGGGTCGAAAAATGACCAACAGCCTGCCGGTGAAGCTGAAGGGCGCCACAGTGGACAGCCCGGAATACTGGGGGCTGTCAGAACTGGTCACGGACGAGATGGCGGATGTGGCGCTGAAATTGGAGATCCGAAAGCCGCTGACCTTTGGGCAGCTGCTGGAAAAGACGGGACTGCCCCGGGAAAAGCTCCAGGAGCTGCTGGATGAGATGTCCACCATCGGCTTGCTGGAATACCATTGGGAGAACCTGGACGGAAAGAATCCCAACCATGAAAAGCGCTACGTGCTCCCGCCCTTTGTGCCCGGGGCGGCGGAATTCTTCAATATGAACCAGCAGCAGCTGAAGGAGCATCCCCAGATCGCGGCATTCTTTGAGCGAATGGCCTTTCTGCCGCTGGAGCGGATCACCGCCATGGTGCCCCCCGGGGGAGCGGGCATCGGCATGCATGTAATCCCGGTGGAAAAGGCCATTGAGACGGAGAATACCTCCGTGTCTGTAGAGCACATTTCCCACTGGCTGAAGAAATACGAGGGCAAGTATGCCGCCTCTCCCTGCTCCTGCCGGATGTCCCGGGCGGCCATGGGCGAGGGCTGCGGGGACGATCCGGCGGACTGGTGCATTGCCGTAGGGGATATGGCAGACTATGTGGTGCAGACCCAAAAGGGCGGCCGGTACATCACTTACGAGGAAGTGATGGAAATTCTGCAGCAGGCGGAGGACAACGGCTTTGTGCATCAGATTACCAACATTGACGGAGAGCAGAAGATTTTTGCCATCTGCAACTGCAATGTCAACGTGTGCAATGCCCTGCGCACCTCCCAGCTGTTCAATACCCCCAATTTAAGCCGCAGCGCCTATGTGGCCAAGGTGGAGGCGGAAAACTGCGTGGCCTGCGGCCGGTGTGTGGAATTCTGCCCCGCCGGTGCGGTGAAGCTGGGGCAGAAGCTGTGCACCAAGGACGGCCCCATCCAGTATCCCCGGCAGGAGCTGCCGGACGAAACCAAGTGGGGGCCGGAGAAGTGGGATATCGACTACCGGAACAAAAACCGGATTAACTGCTACGATACCGGCACCGCCCCCTGCAAAACCGCCTGTCCTGCCCACATTGCCGTACAGGGCTACCTGAAGCTGGCGGCGCAGGGAAAGTATACCGAGGCGCTGGCGCTGATTAAAAAGAACAATCCCCTGCCTGCCATCTGCGGCTATATCTGCAACCGCCGCTGCGAAGACGCCTGCACCCGGGGCACGGTGGATCAGGCGGTGGCCATTGACGAGGTGAAGAAGTTCATTGCCCGGAAGGATATGGATGCGCAGACCCGGTACATCCCGGAAAAGGTGGTTCCCTCCACGGCAGGAGCCTTCGGAGAAAAGATTGCCATTATCGGCGCCGGGCCCGCAGGATTAAGCTGTGCCTACTACCTGGCAGAGCGGGGCTACAGCCCGACGATTTTTGAAAAGCAGGAGAAGCCCGGCGGCATGCTCCGGTACGGGATTCCCAGCTTCAAGCTGGAAAAAGAGGTAATTGACAGCGAAATCGAGATCATCCGCCAGATGGGCGTGGAGATCCGCTGCGGCGTGGAAGTGGGAAAGGACGTCACCATCCAGCAGCTGCGGGATCAGGGCTATCGCGCCTTCTATATCGCCATCGGCTGCCAGGGGGGCAGAACGGCCGGCGTTCCCGGAGAGGATGCCCAGGGGGTCATGACGGCTGTGGACTTCCTGAGAACCGTTGGTGAGAATGAGGCTTACCGGATGGAAGGCAGAACCGTGGTCATCGGCGGCGGCAATGTGGCGGTGGACGCGGCGCGTACCGCGCTGCGGTGTGGCAGCGAAGAAGTCACCATGTTCTGCCTGGAATCCCGGGAGGAAATGCCCGCCTCCGAGGAAGAGATCCGGGAAGCCCAGGAAGACGGGGCGGCGGTCCGCTGCGGCTGGGGACCCCAGGAGATTCTCACAGAAAACGGAAAGGTTACTGGCATCCGGCTGAAAAAGTGCCTGTCTGTCTTTGACGAAAATCACCGGTTCGCCCCCCGGTACGACGAGAACGACACCATCACCATCCCATGCGACCGGGTTGTGCTGTCCATCGGCCAGAGCATCCAGTGGGGCAGCCTTCTGGAGGGCTCCCGGGTCGCGCTGGGCAGAGGCCAGGGCGCGGCGGCGGATCCGGTGACGTACCAAACCGGGGAGCCGGACATCTTTGTAGGCGGCGATGTATACACCGGCCCCAAATTCGCCATTGACGCCATTGCCGCCGGCAAGCAGGGCGCCTACTCCATCCACCGGTTTGTCCAGCCCAATGCCAGCCTGACCATTGGCCGGAATTTGTATGAATTCAAGGAGCTGGATAAGGATAATCTGGTGATCGAGTCTTACGACAACGCCCCCCGGCAGGTGCCCGGGTGGAATCCGGAGATCCACCGGCACCGCTCCTTCCGGGACGGCAGGCTGCCCTTTACCGAGGAACAGGTTAAGGCGGAGACGGCCCGGTGCCTGGGCTGCGGCGCTTCCATCGTGGATCCCAACAAGTGCATCGGCTGCGGCCTGTGCACCACCAAATGCGCCTTTGACGCCATCCATTTGCACCGGGAGCGGCCGGAATGCAGCGACATGGTTCCCTTTGAAGGCAAGTATGGCAAGATCCTGCCCTATGCCGCCAAGCGTCAGATGAAGATCCTGTTTCAGAAAAAGGACAAATGATATGCACGAGCTGGGAATTGTATTCCATATTATGGACACCGTGGAGCAGACGGCCCGGGACAATCATGTCAGCCGGGTGCAGAAGGTGGTCATGGAGCTGGGGGAGGTTTCCGGCGTCGTCCCCCAGGCGCTGACAGACTGCTGGAACTGGGCAAAAAAACGGTCACAGCTGCTGGAGGACTGTTCCATGGGGGTGGAGATCCTGCCGGCGAAAACCCTCTGCCGGGACTGCCGGCAGGTGTATCCCACAGTGGAGCATGGGCGGATCTGCCCCTTCTGCGCCAGCGGCCAGACCCACCTGCTTCAGGGAACGGAGATCAACATTTTGCAAATTGAGGTTATTTGAAAGGAGAAATTATGCTGTTTCAAATCTACGGGGAAAACGCGATCTATCAGCTGCTGGGCTGGCTGCTGGTATTTGTGGGATTGATTCTGGCCAATGAACTGGCCAGACGGAGCAAAGCCGGAGGCATTTTCTGCTTCCTGATCCTTCCGGCGGGGCTGACGGTGTACTTTATTGCCATTGCGGTGGGGGCTTCCATGGGCGCGCAGTGGGCGCTGAACAACCCCACCTACCTGTACATGAACGGCTGGTTCCACTATGCCAAGCTCTATGCCGCCACCGCCGGGTGTATCGGCTTTATGATGCTCAAATACGGCTGGGGCGTGGGGAAGACCCATTGGTTCAAGGCATTTCCCTTTGTGATCGTGGCCATCAATATTCTCATTGCTGTGGCCAGCGACTTTGAATCCGCCATCAAAGGCGCCGCTTCCGTGGACGGCTGGTGGCTGTCCAGCGAAAATGTGTGGATCTACGGCGGCTGGTGGAACTGGCTCAACGGCATTGCGGGCATCATCAACATATTGTGCATGACCGGCTGGTGGGGGATCTACACCTCCAAGGGAAAGAAGGACATGCTTTGGCCGGATATGACCTTCCTGTACATCCTGGCTTACGATGTGTGGAACTTCCAGTATACCTACCTGAACCTGCCTACCCATGCCTGGTACTGCGGCTTTGCGCTGCTGCTGGCGCCCACCGTGGCCAACGCTCTGTGGAATAAGGGCGGGTGGATTCAAAACCGGGCCAACACCCTGGCGCTGTGGTGCATGTTCGCCCAGGTATTCCCCCTGTTCCAGGATGCCAGCGTGTTTACCACCATCCCGGTGGTTTACGCCGACGGATTCATGGATCCGGCTGTCCGTCCTACCGCCGCGGATCCGGTGGCTCAGGGCGTGATCTCCATTTTGTCCCTGGGGGTGAACGCGCTGGTCTTTGCCATCATCCTTAAGCGCTCCCTGGAGCAGAAAAAGAATCCCTACACCCAGGAGATTTTTGTGGATACCAAGGACTATCAGCTGGCCATGGCCCGAGCGGAAACACCATAAGGAAAACAAACTGCCGGGGCTGCAAAGCGCAGCCCCGGCAAACAAGTTCCTCACTGGAAAATACCGTTAAATGATCCTGCTCATCACGGCGGCAAGGATGAAAGCGATCACGGCAAATCCTGCAATGGTAAAAACCCATTTTCCAATTTTCATTTTTAACGGAATGTATGGCAGGAACTGCTCCGTTCCGGGAATCAGCCAGGCTTTTGTATGTCCTACCCAATACCAATCAATAAACAATCTGTCAAAAAATCCCAGGATATACAGTATCAGCAGGCTTTGAATAAATATATCCCCGAACGTTTTTGCGCCGTTGATATAGCAGACCATCATGGGAACCAGGGTAAAACAGGGCAAAAAGCAAACAATGGTGGAAAGGATCGTCTGCTGTTTTATGGCTTTTCTTGTGGTGTACCCCAATTCAATGGACTTCTCCTGGACGTCCTTTTCATAGAAAACCGTAAATTTCTCCGGCCCATTGGCGATGCCGATCACGCAAAAAAGCAAAAGGATAAAACACAGTACGATGCCTTCCATAAAAATCAACGCGAACATGAACATCCACTCCTTTTCGTCAAATATCAGCGCCGGGCGTTTTTCCGGTTGTAGAGCCGGGCAAGACCTCCTTCGCTGGTTTCCCGGAAGCGGTGATCCAGGTGCACCCCGGTTTCCTTCATGGCCCGGCAGACCATATCGTAGCTGATGTTCCGGGAGCCGGTGAGGAAATAGCTTAAATTGCAGGCGTTCATGGCCCGGACGGCGGCAACGGCGTTGCGCTCGATGCAGGGGATCTGCACCAGACCGCAGATGGGGTCGCAGGTCAGCCCCAGGTGGTGCTCCATGGCCACCTCCGCGGCGTATTCCACCTGGTCCAGACTTTGGCCGTACAGCTCCGCCAAAGCGGCGGCGGCCATGGAACAGGCGGTGCCGATTTCCGCCTGACAGCCGCATTCCGCCCCGGAGATGGAGGCGTTTTGCTTGGTCAGATTTCCGATGATCCCCGCGGCGGCCAGCCCCCGGAGGATCTGCGCATCGGTAAAGCCCCGGGTATCCTGGGCGTATTTCAGCACCGCCGGGAGCACCCCGCAGGCGCCGCAGGTGGGGGCGGTGACAACGGTGCCGTTGTCGGCGTTTTCTTCCGCCGCCGCGTAGGCGTAGGCGGCAATGGTCTGAAACTCCTTCATCGCGGGGATGTCCTTGGGGGTGGACTGCTCATAAAGGTATTTTGCCTTCCGCTGGACGTTCAGCCCCCCGGGGAGCACGCCGGTTTTGGAAAGCCCCCGGTCAATGACCTGCTTCATCGCCTGCCAGACCTCCATGAGAAAGTCCCAGATTTCCGGGCCTTCGTTCAGCTCCACATAGTCGCTGAGGGTGTGGATATAGCGCCATTTGCAAAAGTAGGCGATTTCCGCGAAGGAATGCTCCACATAGACTTCTTCCGGAGTTTCCGACTCCGGATGGCCGGAAATGCGGATATCTCCGCCGCCGATGGATTCCACCCGCATCTGTCCCAGGGGGGATTCCCCCGCAAAGGCGGCAAAGTCCATGGTGTTGGGGTGCATCCCCTCCCAGGCTTCCTGGGAAAAAATCACCCGGGTGCGATCGGGTCCCAGGGACTCCCGGAGCACCCGGTCGGTGCCGTGCCCCACGCCGGTTTTGCTCAAAGAACCGTACAGGGTCACTTGAAAAGCTGCGGCCCGGGGATATTGCTTCAAAAACAGCAGGGCTGCCCGCTCCGGCCCCATGGTATGGGAGGAGGAGGGGCCTTTGCCGATTTTATAGATCTGTCGGATGGATTTCATGGCGGTTCCTCCGTGCGTTTCGTGTGTTTCTTTATTAGGGAACCTCTGAATCAATCGTCTTCGGCGGAATGCCGGATCTTTTGCCCCATTCGTGCAGTTCAAAAAGTGGGAAATCCATACAGGATTCCTCCACTTTTTGAACTTTCGGCTGAGGCAAAATCTCTCGGCATCCGCTCTTG
>CALXDT010000096.1 GCA_944387125.1 uncultured Oscillospiraceae bacterium
TTCGGCATCGAAGCCGAGAACACCGACATTTACGGCGGCTCCCTGAACCACGAGGGCTACAAGTCCGTGGCAAAGCAGCTGGCTGACAAGTTCGGCTTTGAGAAGGTGGCCATCACCCTGCGGGAGAGCCACTCCGCCTTTGACAACGGCTGGTCCGCCATGCTGTATGATGTTGCTTCCGACGAGTACTGCTTCTCCAAGAAGTACGATCTGCACATCATCGACCGGGTTGGCGGCGGCGACTCCTTCGGCGGCGGCCTGATCTACTCCCTGCTCAGCGGCAAGTCCACCCAGGCTGCGGTAGAATTCGCTGTAGCCGCTTCCGCTCTGAAGCACTCCATCGAGGGCGACTACAACATGGTCACCGTGGCCGAAGTGGAGAAGCTGGCCGGCGGCGACGGCAGCGGCCGTATCCAGAGATAATTTCTCTCTATAAACCAGGGGTTTTTATCTGAACCATATCGGGGCGGGGCGCAGCCCTGTCCCGATTTTCTTTCCCTTATCATTCTATTTCAGGAGGAATTTCATGAAAGCATTTATGAACCGGGACTTTATCCTGGAAACCGAAACCGCCAAACATCTGTACCACGACTATGCCGCCAAAATGCCCCTGGCGGACTATCACTGCCACTTAAACCCCCAGGAGATCTACGAGGATCGCCGGTTTGACAATCTGGCCCAGATTTGGCTGGGGGGCGAGAACCCTGACGGCACCTTCGCCGGCGACCATTACAAGTGGCGGGTTATGCGCAGCAACGGCGTGGAAGAAGCCTATGTGACCGGCATGACCGATCCGTTTGAAAAATTCCTGAAGTTCGCGGAAGCCCTGGAAATGGCCATCGGCAACCCCATGTACCACTGGTGCCACATGGAGCTGCAGCAGTTCTTCGGCGTCAACGAGCCTCTGACCACGGAAAGCGCCAAGCGGATCTGGGATCACTGCAACGATCTGCTTCGCAGCGACCCCTCCATGTCCGCCCGGGGTCTGATCCGCAAGGCCAATGTGGCCTTCATCGGCACCACCGACGATCCCATCGACTCCTTGGAGTGGCACGAGAAAATCGCCGCCGATCCCACCTTTGATGTGGTGGTGGGCCCCTCCTACCGCCCCGACAAGGCTGTGAACATTCATAAGGCAGGCTGGAAGGACTATATTGCCGCCCTGGCCAAGTCTGTGGGTAAGGAAAGCCTTGCCACCATGCAGGATGTGCTGGACGCGTTGGTAGAGCGGCTGGAGTACTTCAAGGCCCACGGCTGCCGTGCCTCTGACCACGGCCTGGACTACGTTCCCTTCCAGGATTACACTGTGGAGCAGGCCGACGCCGTCTACCAGAAGGCCCTGAAGGGCGAAAAGCTGACCGTAGAAGAGGTGGAAGGCTACCAGACCGTGATCCTGCTGACTTTGGGCAAGGCTTACCACCGGTTAGACATTGCCATGCAGCTGCACTACTCCTGCCTGCGCAACAACAACCAGCGGGTCTTTAAGCGCCAGGGTCCGGATACCGGCGTGGACGCCATCGGCCAGAACACCTGCGGCGGCAACATCGCCCAGCTGCTGTCCGCTCTGGACGAGACCGGCGAATGCCCCAAGACCATTCTCTACTCCCTGAACCCTGCCGACAACGCCCAGCTGGGCACCCTGATCGGCTGCTTCCAGGGCCCCGAGGTTCCGGGAAAGATCCAGCACGGCTCCGCCTGGTGGTTCAACGACCACAAGGCCGGCATGGAAGAGCAGATGATATCCCTGGCCAATCTGGGCCTTCTGGGCAATTTCATCGGCATGCTTACCGACTCCCGCTCCTTCCTGAGCTATGCCCGTCATGATTATTTCCGCCGCATTTTGTGCAATCTGATCGGCACCTGGGTGGAAAACGGGGAGTATCCCAACAACGAGGCCGCCCTGAAGAAAATCGTGGAAGGCGTCTGCTTCAACAACGCCAAGCGGTACTTCGGACTGTAATTTTTTAGTTTATACAAATGGGCAGGCTCTCGGGCCTGCCCATTTTTTATAATGGGTACTGAATAACACAAAACAGCTTGAAAGCCAAGGCTTTCCGCTTGAGTTTGTGTTATTCGGGCGCAAGGGTTTGCTTACTTTAGAGCAAAAACCTTGCGCCTACTGATCCGGCACTGCGCCATGCCGGATCAGATACCCATTGATTGCTGCCTGAATTGCATAAAAGCGGAGGAATCCTGTATGGATTTCCCGCTTTTTTGAACTGCACGCACGGAGTTACGCCCCCACCCATGGGTGAATAAGCCGCAAAGCGGCTTATTCAGCAGATATCTGTTAGAGGCTGTTTAGAGATTGATGGGGTATACTGCAATCATCTTCATGAAGGAGGAATGCGAAATGCGAATCCACCAACGGTTTATTGCCCTGACATTATCCCTTTTGATGATGCTGGGCTGTCTTTGCGGCTGTTCCCAGGAACCGGAGCAAACGGAAGCGCCAGCTCTGGAAACATCGGCTCCATCCGGCGCGAAAGGCCGGTATGTTCAGGAAGAAGTTCCCATGCCGGATTGCTTTTGGGTGCAGGACATGGTGATGCTGTCTGACGGACAGCTGCGGTTTGCAGATAGGGATTATGACGGCAATATCACCATTTACACCGGGAGTCCGGATGGCAGCAATTGGGAGGCTTCCTATCTGCCGGAGGATGTTACAAACTGTGACTACGTCACGGCCATCGCGCTGCACAGCGACGGCAGCATTTTCTGCGCCTGCAGCACTTCCGTACCGGAGACCCAAAGCTATGTGTTCCATGCCTGGCTGATAGATTCTTCCGGAGCCTGCCGTGAGATCCCTGTTTCCCACCCGGATCCGGATCCCAACTCTATGTTCCTGATTACTGGCTGTGACTTTACCGAACAGGGGAAAGTTGTGGGAAAATTCCGCTTCCAGGAAGTTCGGGAAATTGATCTGGAAACCGGAGCGCTCAGTGACAATCTGAATGCCTATGACATCTATCCCGGCATGGGTGCAGTGACCTGCGCAGGGGAGGACATTTACATTTTGGGAACCACCGAGGGGATGATCTATCGGGACGGACAGGCTGAACTGCTTTCCGGCGTGTTGGGAGATCAGCTTATCGGCGCGCTCAAGGCCTTTGAAGGCTATGACAAAGTCAAGGTTTCCCTTTGGCAGGATGCCCAAGGCTACCTGTTTTTTACCACCCATGAGGGATTGTTCAGCTACGTCCCCGGCGGAAGCGTGACTGAGGAATTGGTCAGCGGCGCCAGATCCACTTTAGGCGATCCCACTTTCTTTGCAAGTAACCTGGTAGGGGACAACAACGGCGTACTGTATGTGCTCGGCAACTACACCGGCGGGGGATGCGGCTTGTATCGCTATTATTATGATTCCGAAGCGCCCATTGCGTCGGAAACACAGCTTCGGATGTACAGCCTTTACGCCGATGAAGACCTGCAGCAGATGGTTTCCCAGTATCAGATCGCCAATCCGGAGGTTTCCATTGATCTGGAGATCGGGGTAACAGGGGAAGACGGCATCACGGAAACAGACGCGCTGCTTACGCTGAACACCCAGATTCTGGCGGGAGACGGCCCGGATCTGGTTTGCCTGGACGGCTTCTCCCTGGAAAGCTACCTGGAAAAGGATGTGCTGCTGGATCTGACGTCGATTCTTTCCCAGGCGGAACCGCTGCTGGAGCAGGTGACAAACTGCTATGCGCAGGATGGAAAAATCTGCGCGGTGCCGACTACCTTTGCCCTTCCCGCCGTTTACGGCCCCAACGACCTGATTTCCCAGATTCAGGATCTGGACTCGCTGGTGGAAGCGGCCCTTCAGGCAAAGGCAGATCGTCCGGAAGCCCGCAGTGTTTTCATGGGAATTCGTCCGGAAACCTTTGCTGATCAATTCTATGACAGCTGCTCCGCAGCCTGGATCACCGATGACGGCACTTTGGATGAGGAAAAGCTGACAGCGTTTTATCAGGGAATGCGCCGCCTGTACAGCGTGGATGAAGGCATTCGTATAGAAATGGCGGATACGCTGGAGGAATGGCGGCAGGAAGAAGACTATACCCCCGGAGCTTATACCCGCATCCATTCATCCATGAGTATTTGCAACGGAACCCAATGCATGACAGCGGGAACGCTGGAGGGCATGGAGCATTACGGATATGTTCTGGCAGGAGACGATTATCTGAACGACTATGATTTGACAGCCTTGAATGGGCAAAGCACCAATGTTTTCCTTCCCCGGCGGATCATGGGGATTCTGTCCACCAGTGAAAACCAGGAGGCGGCAGGCCAATTCCTGCAATTTATTCTCAGCGATGCAGTCCAGTCTGAGGATCTGAGCACCGGTTTCCCGGTGAATAAGACCACCTTTGAACGGGAAATCCGGGAAGAGAGAACCTTGACCTCTTCCATGAGCGGAAGCGATGCGGAAGGAAACGATGTATTCTATACCTCCAAGTATCCGGAAGCCAACCGCCGTCAGGCGCTGCAAACCTGGGTGGATAATTTGACCACCCCCGCATCTACAGACCGGATCATCCGCAGCACTGTGATTGAACAGTTGACCGCTTGCCTGGACGGGGATATCACACCGGAGGAGGCGGCCCAGGAGGCCATCCAAGCCTTGAACCTGTACCTATCTGAGTGATGGAATTCTCAGGAACCTCGGAACGCCGATATCGCATCCGAGGTTCCCTCCGTTCAGAAAGGCACGAGGGCGAAGAAAATAGGTATTACGCTATGAAAATAAGGAATTCTCCCGGTATCCGGTCCAGGAAACGGCGGAGAAGAATCTGTCTGCTCTTCCTGGCGGCTGCTCTCTTTTTCTGCCTGGCGCGAATGGACCGTTTCTCCGACCTGTTTCCCTGGGCGCGAACAGCCGGCACAGAACACGGGTGGAATTTAATCCTTGTGAATTCGGATTATCGGATACCGAGGAAATGGGAGATCGAATTTACTGTGTTATCCAACGGCGAGCAGGTGGATCAGCGGATGTATCCGGATCTGCAGCAGATGTTCGACGATATGCGCAGCCAGGGCGTCTATCCTGTGGTTGCCTCCGGCTATCGCACAGATAAGGAGCAGCAGGCGCTGATGGATGAAAAAATCCAGCAGCTGCTGGATCAGGGATATACCCGTGGCGACGCCAAAGTGGAAGCCAGACGGTGGGTAGCCGAGCCGGGACACAGCGAGCATCAGACCGGTTTGGCTGTGGATATCAATGGGGAAAGCGGCGCGTCCGGAACCGCGGTATACCAGTGGCTGGCGGACAATGCCTGGAAATATGGTTTCATTCTGCGATATCCCGAGGATAAAGAAGCAATCACCGGAACGGCCTATGAGCCTTGGCACTACCGCTATGTGGGAAAATCCGCTGCCGAAGAGATTTACCATCAGCAAATCTGTCTGGAAGAATATATCAATGATATGGATTATTCGGAATGATCCAATAAAACCGCTTTTCGAAAGGCTGCCCGGATCCGCGTTTTGCGGATTCGGGCAGCCTGTTTCCTTTGGCGGCGGCAGGGAGAAATTTAACCTTTGGGTTTTCCCGGCCGGTTCCTGATTGCGACTGAAAAAGCGGCTTTGGTGGTCTATACTGAAGAAAGCAAATCACGAAGGAGGAACAAATATGCAGTTTACCAGCTTTTTAGAGGAAGGACGGTTGACAGTTGCCCTAACCGGGGAGATTGACCACCATTGCGCAAAAGCCTACATTCAGGCCATCGCGGGTAAAATCGAGGCCTACACGCCGGAGGTCTGTGTTCTGGATTTTCAGGAGGTTTCCTTTGTTGACTCTTCCGGCATTGCCGTGGTGATCAACGCCCTGCGGAACATGGCCCAGATTGAGGGACGGCTTCTGCTCACCGGCATCGCTCCACAGCCTATGCGGGTATTTCGGGCTTCCGGGATCGATAAACTGGTGGAAATCAAAGAGACGGTGGGATAACTCCATTTGACAGGCTGTGGCAGCTGACAATCTATGCCGCATTTTCACTTTGTACAACGGACAGGAGGACACTATGAAATTTGACAACTATATGATCCTGGATTTTCCCAGCAAATCTGCCAATGAAGCCTTTGCCAGATCCGCAGTCGCCTGCTTTGCTGCGCAAATGGATCCGACCCTGGAGGAGCTGGGGGACATTCGCACAGCCGTTTCTGAAGCAGTGACCAATTGCATCGTTCACGCTTACCCGGACAGACTGGGAAACATTACGCTTCGCTGCCGGATCCTGAAAGATAACGTGCTGGACATTGTGGTCAAGGATAAGGGCGTGGGGATCCCGGATATTGAGCAAGCCCGACGACCTGCGTTTACCACTGGGGGCAATGAGCGAAGCGGCATGGGATTTACCATCATGGAGAGCTTTATGACAACGCTGGAGATCAGTTCCAGACCGGGAAAGGGAACTACGGTACATATGCGTCGGAAGCTCCAGCGGCGGCAATGAGCAGGCTGGAAGAACTGATCCGCCGTTCCCAAGGGGGAGACCGGGACGCCACCGAGGCGCTGGTGGAGGAGAACACCGGCCTGATCTGGTCGGTAGCCAGGCGATTCCTTGGACGGGGTGCAGAGCCGGATGATCTTTACCAATTGGGCTGCCTGGGGTTTCTGAAGGCGGTGGAAGGGTTCGATATGGAATACGGGACACAGTTTTCCACCTATGCGGTACCGAAAATCTCCGGAGAGATCCGACGCTTTCTGCGGGACGACGGTGCGGTGAAAGTTTCCCGCAGTCTGAAGGAACAGGCCGCTGTCATCCGCTCCACCCGCAATCGTCTGACCACAGCGCTGGGACGGGAACCGACCATTCAGGAGATCTCCCGTCAGACCGGTTTTTCTCCGGAAGAGATAGCATTGGCGGAAACGGCCACAGCCGCCACAGAGTCCATCCAGCGGGAAACCGGAGACGAGGGCTTTTCACTGGAAAATATCCTGACAGATACAGAGTCCGAGGATCGGATGGTGGAAAAAATCGCTCTCCGTCAGGCCATCGACGCCCTTCCGGAACGGGAAAAAACGGTGATCAAGCTCCGGTACTTTCACTGCCTGACCCAGCAGCGGGTGGCGAAGGTTATGGGGGTAAGTCAGGTGCAGGTGTCCCGGATTGAGAAAAAAGCCCTGGAACTTTTGCGGGGGCTGATGAACTGAAGCCCGTGAAATTGCCGTTTACATTTTCGGCGAAATGCGTTAAAATGGTTGCATCTTACATTTGGACAGGTGCAACTATGAACGAACAATCGGATTCCCGCTTTTTCGCTGCCCGGCGGCAGTATATTGCCAGCCAGTTTTCTCAGCTGAACAATATGCAGCAGGAGGCTGTCCTGACTACAGAAGGTCCCCTGCTGCTTCTGGCCGGTGCAGGCAGCGGCAAAACCACGGTTTTGATTAACCGGATTTATAACATCATGCGTTTCGGACGGGGAAGCGACACCAATGAGATCCCGGATACCGTAACGGAAGAGGATATTGCCTTTCTGGAATCTTTGGGAGAAACCCCTTCGGAGTATGACTGCCAGCGAGCCAATGCCCTTTGCGCAGTGGAGCCGGCTGCCCCCTGGACCATTCTTGCCATTACCTTTACCAACAAGGCGGCCAATGAACTGAAAGACCGGCTGACGACGCTGCTGGGAGAGGACGCTCAGGACATATGGGCCATGACCTTCCACGCCGCCTGCTGCCGGATCCTGCGGCGGGACATCTCGGTTATGGGATACACCGGCAGCTTTACCATTTATGACGCTTCCGACTCGGAACGGATGATGAAAGAGATCATCAAGGATATGGGGCTGGATGACAAAACCTTCCCGGCAAAATATGTTCTGGCCGCCATCAGCAAGGAAAAGGACCGGCTGATATCCCCGGAGGAGATGAAGGAACGGGCTGAGAGCGAGGGAGATATCCGGGCGCTGCACATTGCCAGAGCCTATGAGACGTATCAAAACCGCCTGAAGGATCAGAATGCTCTGGATTTTGATGATCTGATTTATGTCACCGTCAAGCTATTGATGGAGCACCAGCAGATCCGCTCCTATTATCAGCGGAAATTCCGCTATGTCATGGTTGACGAATACCAGGATACCAACCATTTGCAATATCTGTTAACTTCTCTGCTGGCAGGGGGCTATGAGAACATCTGCGTAGTGGGCGACGATGACCAGAGCATTTACCGCTTCCGGGGCGCTACCATTGAGAATATCCTGAACTTTGAAAAACAGTACAAAGGATCCCGGCTCATTCGTTTGGAGCAGAATTACCGTTCAACCCAGTGCATTCTCAATGCGGCCAATGGGGTGATTTCCCACAACCGGGGGCGGAAGGGAAAACGTCTCTGGACGGCCAATGGGCAAGGAAGTCCCATCACGGTTTACGAAGCCTCCGATGAAGGCGGCGAAGGCAATTTCGTGGCGGGAAAGATCCTCTCCGGTTCTCAGGGGAAGTATTTCAGCAATTATGCCATTTTGTACCGCACCAATGCCCAATCCAACGCGCTGGAATTCTCTCTGAAGCGAAACGGAATTCCCTATCGGGTCATCGGCGGCACCCGCTTTTTTGACCGGGCGGAAGTGAAGGATATGCTTTCGTATCTGTGTGTGATCAACAACCGGGCAGACGATCTTCGGCTGCGGCGGATCATCAACAATCCCCCCAGGGGTCTGGGGGCAAAAACCATCGAAACCGCCCAGCGTCTGGCCGCCGCGGAGCAAAAAAGCCTGTATAGCGTAGTGTCCGACCCCTACTCCTATGGGCCATTGGAAAAACCAGCCATGAAGCTGATGCAGTTTTCCGCTCTGATCGAAGGGCTGTCCCAGCTTCTGGAAGAGGGCATGGGCTTGCCGGAATTTTATGACGAGCTGCTGAGCCGCACCGGATATGTGGATATGCTCACGGCCAAGGACACGGAGGAGAATAAAACCCGGCTGGAAAACGTTCGCGAATTAAAATCCAGCATTCTCTCCTACGCAGAAAACGCGGAGATGCCCACATTATCCGGCTTTCTGGAAGAGATTGCCCTATACACGGATTTGGAGGAGTACAACGCCGGAGATGAAGCTGTGGTGATGATGACCATGCACTCGGCAAAGGGGCTGGAATTCCCCCACGTATTTCTGGTAGGCTTTGAAGACGGCCTGTTCCCGGGAATGCGCGCCATCGGCGATGAGGCAGAAATGGAGGAAGAGCGGCGGCTTTGTTATGTGGCCATTACCAGAGCTAAAGAAACGCTGACCATCAGTCATGCCAGGCAGCGTATGATCTACGGACGTACTGCCGCGGCAATGCCGTCCCGATTCCTGAAGGAAATCCCGGAGGAATGCATTGTCCGAAAGGGCGGATTCCGCATGCCCCAGTCCCAGAGCTATGGTATGGGGCAGCGGCCTGCCCTCCGCAGCAGTGCCAGAAATCACACCCTGTCCGCGGGCAGCGCCATGGGAAAGCCGTCCCAGGCTGCTATGCTGGATTTGAATGCGGGGGATATGGTTCTGCACGCAGCCTTCGGAAAGGGCATGGTACTGTCTGTGGTGAAGGTTGGCGGCGATGCACTGCTGGAAATTGCGTTTGATGATATCGGCACCAAACGGTTGATGGGACGGACAGCCTCCGCGCATATGAAAAAACTGTGATGTTTTTCTTCCCGGCGCATAGGATTTCCCGGGGGGATGTATATGCTGCGGCGGCTTCGATGGCTGTTCCATTTGCTGCTGATTCTGGTTCTTGCGGCTGTGGTGGCATTTCTGATGCTGCGCAGCCGGTATCGGGATGTGATCCAAGAGCTTGCCCAAACCCAGGTGAAGAACACCACATCTGATCTGACCAACGATGCCATAGCCAGGCAGATTGCCGACGGTGTGATCCAATATGACCGGATCGTCTATTTTGAAAAAGATCTGGACGGAAAGATTACCGCGCTAAAAACCAATATGACCGAGGTCAACCGGCTGAAAACCGACATCCTGAATATTATCAACAGTGAAATTCTGGCTCTGGATACTTCAGACATCGGCGTGCCTTTGGGCAGCTTTTTCCTTCCGGAATTGCTGTCCGGAAAAGGTCCGGTGATTCCGGTGCATATTCTGTCTATCCGCAATTCCGATGCCTCCTTTTCCAGCGCCTTTTCCCAGGCAGGGATCAACCAGACCCTTCACAAGCTGACGATGCTGGTCAGCGTGGACGTTTCGGTGCTGGTTCTGGGGGAAGCATTCAGCTTTACCATTACCAGCGAAGTGGTGGTAGCGGAAACCGTCATCGTGGGAGACGTGCCAAATACTTTTTTACAAACCGGAGGGAAATATGAACCCGAAACAGAGAATTGAAGCATTAACCGCCCTTCTTACAGAGGCCAATTACCGTTACTATGTTCTGGACGACCCAACCCTTCAGGATTTTGAATACGATCGGCTGCTGCGGGAGCTGGAGCAGCTGGAAGCGGAGTATCCCGAACTGGCCTCTCCCGCGTCGCCCACAAAGCGTGTCGGCGGCGAGGCGTTGAGCCAGTTTGAAAAGGTGCGCCATCCGGTTCCGCTGATGAGTCTTCAGGACGTGTTCAGCCTGAACGAGCTGAATGATTTTCTGGAAAAAATCATGGAATCCCGGGAACATACGGAATTTTCCGTAGAACCCAAAATTGACGGCCTTTCGGTCTCTCTGGAATATGTCAACGGCAGGTTTCTCCGGGGCGCCACCCGGGGAGACGGCACCGTTGGAGAGGATGTGACGGAGAACCTGAAGACCATCCGCGCCATTCCCATGACCCTTGAAAACGCTCCGTCCCGGCTGATTGTGCGGGGCGAGGTATTTATGCCCAAAAAGCGCTTTGAAATGCTGAATGCCCATCAGGAGGAAGAGGGGAAACCGCTTTTTGCCAATCCCAGAAACGCGGCAGCCGGTTCCCTGCGGCAGCTGGATCCGAAAATTGCCGCCAAACGCGGCCTGGATATTTACATATTTAACGTACAGCTGGCGGAAGGGGTATCCTTTCCCACACACAGCCAGTGGCTGGAATATCTGAAGGATCTGAAATTTAAGGTGATCCCTTATACCAAGCTGGATTCCCTGGAAGCAATCGACGCACAGATTGAAGCAATCCATAACCATCGGGATCAGCTGACCTGCGACATTGATGGAGCAGTGGTCAAAGTAGATGATTTGGCGCAGCGGGAACAGCTGGGAGAAACCGCAAAATTCCCCCGCTGGGCAGCCGCCTATAAATACCCTCCGGAAATTAAATCCACCCTGGTGGAGAATATTGTGGTACAGGTGGGAAGAACCGGTGTGCTGACGCCGAAGGCAGTGGTTCGCCCGGTGCGTCTGGCCGGAACCACAGTCACCAATGCCACGCTGCACAACCAGGACTTTATCACCCAGCGGGATATCCGTATCGGAGATACGGTGCTGATCCGAAAGGCAGGGGAGATCATTCCTGAAATCCTGGAAGTGGATCTGTCCAAGCGGCCGGAGGGCACCCAGCCCTATCAGCTTCCTGAACAATGCCCCATCTGCGGTGCCGCGGTGGAAAAGGACGAGGATGGCGCTTTTGTCCGCTGCACCGGCGCGGAGTGTCCCGCTCAGCTTGCGCGGAATATTGCGCATTTTGTCAGCCGGGACGCCATGGATATTGACGGCTTGGGAAGCGCCATTGTGGAAAATCTCATTGAGCGGAATCTGATCAAATCTCCGGCTGATATCTACTACCTGACTTTGGAGGATATCTCCAGTCTTTGGAAGTCCGGTTCAACTGCGGCAAAGAAGCTGCTTTCTGCCATTGAGGCAAGCAAGCGGCAGGATCTGGGGCGTTTGATCTACGCTTTGGGCATTCGCCAGGTGGGAGCGAAGACGGGAAAGGTTTTGGCGTCCGCCTTTGGGAATCTGGATGCGCTGATGGAAGCGTCTCAGGAGGAACTGACCCAAATTCCGGATATCGGAGCGGTCACTGCCGCCAATATTTTTGAATGGTTCCGCCGGGAGCAGGGAAGGCATCTGGTTGAGAGGCTTCGGCAGGCGGGGGTGAATTTCCAAAGCAATCATGTTGTAACGGATGATCGCTTTGCGGGGAAAACCTTCGTTCTTACAGGAACGCTCAATCAGTTTACCCGAGAAGAAGCCGCTGAAAAAATCGAGCTGTTCGGCGGCAAGGCAGCTGGCTCTGTATCCAAAAAGACCAGCTATGTGGTCGTGGGAGAGAATGCCGGTTCCAAAGAGCGGAAAGCCCGGGAACTGGGGATTCCCATTTTGACCGAGGATGAATTTCTGAAATTGCTGCAATAATGGAAAAAATTCGCTGCGAAGCATCTCTTCGCAGCGAATTTTTTCGGATCAGAGCGTAAAATCCTCCGGATCATATTTGCTTAGATCCAGCGCTTTGGCTTTTGGAGGGATGCGCTTGCAAGGGTCATACCGGAACTTCCGACAGGATATATCACCGGATCGCATCCCCTTTTTTGAGCAAAGGATCCATCCATCCTCCAAATGGGCACCGTAAACGCAATAGGTGCAGGAACGTTCAATTTTTTTCCGAAACAGCATAGGAGTTCCTCCGACTTCTGGTAAACGATCATCCTGTGTACGGAACAGCGCCAAAAGAGCGAAAGGCAGAGCTTTCAGGCTATCTGTGCGTCTGTCCGTTCCCGGCGGCAAAATGAGCGCCTGCTTTTCAAAATTCACCGCCTGTCGGGAAAAATCAGCCGAAATGGGCAGGATATTCAGCAAGACTATTATACACTGCCGGCGGGAGAAATGCTACTGCCTTTTTTCTTTTTTTGGGGAAACGCGGCAATCATGAAAAGGAACAGACCGCAGGGGATCCATACCCCGGCGACAACGGATGCTGCCAGAACAAGGGAAACTGCTGTCTGCAGGAGCTTTCCCAGGGCAAACACCAGTAAGGACAGCCCTTTGGCGACCGAAACAGTCTGCATGATCACACTAAGTCCTCCAAAGGCCAACATACCGGAGCAGAGAATAAACCGAACCGAAACATCCGGCAATTCCGGAAGGGAACAGCAGCCATTGGACAGCTCCAGGATTCCCAAAACCGCAACCCGCGCCGGATCCGGCAGGATCCAAAGGATCCATCGGTTTAAAAAGGCAATCACCACCCGAAACAGCACCACCCAGCCGCAGACAGCTGACATGGTTTTCAGCGCGCGGCCCATGGCTTCGGACAGCGATATGTTTTCGCAAGGGGTCAGGCCAACCGAGTCATCGCTGAATCCCGGAAGAATCCTGGCGGCAAACACAGCGCCAGCTATGTGAATCCCCCACAAAGCCCATGCCATCCATTTATCCGGGAACATGGGCGAGACCATCCCAAACAGAAAAGCGGGACCTGCGTTGTTGCAGAAGCCCAGAAGCCGCTGTGCGTCTTTCTGAGACAGGCTTCCGTTGGCATAGGCCTGGGCAACCGCCTGAGCGCCTACCGGATATCCGCCCAGAAATCCCGGGATCAGGATCGACTCCGCCCCTCTCGGGATCCCGCAGAACCGTCCCAAAGGACGGAGAACGGCAAGATCCGTTCCCATAAAAGAGCTTGTCACAAATACGGACAACACAAAAAAGGGGAATAGGGAAGGAACAACGGTAGACAAACATAAAGCAATACCGTCATGCATCCCGGAAATTGCCGTTTTTCCGTCCAAAATCAAAATCAGCATGCCAATGGAAGCACCGATTCCCGGCCAGAGGGTTTTTCCCTTCACAAACCTCACCTCGAAAGAATCTATGCAAATACGGACAGCCTCATTCATATCATTGGAAAAAGGAGGAGGTGCCGAAATGGGGAGGGGATGGAATTTTTTAGAGCGGCTGACCGAGGAAGCCGACCTGACCGCGCAGCCGCTGCCGGGGCAGCCCATTGTGGAGATCGCAGGAGACCGCCGGGTGCTGGTGGAGAATCATTTCGGAGTAAAGGAATACAGCCGGGAACGGATTACTGTCAAGGTCAGATACGGCAGTGTTTGTATCTGCGGGTGCCAACTGGAGCTGCTTCAAATGACCAGAGAACAGCTGGTCATCCAGGGACGAATTGATGGAGTCACACTTCTGCGGAGGGGTGAAAGATGAATATTTGGAAATCTTTAGCGGGTATGGCGGCCGTGGAACTGACCAGCGCGGAACCTGCCCAGGCTTTGCAGGTAATCAACCAGACAGGCATCGGTGTGTTTCATGTTCAGGAACGGAGCCTGCTTACGGTTTCTTTTACGGTTTATCGGAACGATATCCCGGTTTTAAAAGAACTATGCCAAAAACGGGGGGAAGATCTTAAAATTCTCCGGAAAATGGGCTTTTACTGGACCGCGATCAAACTGATTCACCGTCCTGTTCTGCTGTCAGGGGCGCTGCTGTTCCTTTGGCTGCTCTTTTTTATCCCTTCACGGGTGCTGTTTGTTCAGGTGGAAGGGAACGATCTTATATCGGATCAGCAAATCCTGGCAGCTGCAGAGGACAGCGGCATCCGCTTCGGGGCTTCTCGCCGGAAGGTGCGAAGCGAAACGGTAAAAAACGCGCTGCTTTCCGCCGTGCCGGAGCTTCAGTGGGCGGGTGTGAATACCAGAGGATGCGTAGCGGTTATCTCTGTCCGGGAACGGGCGAAATCCCAAGATACTGAGGAAGCGGAATACCAGGTTTCCAGCATTGTCGCTTCCCGGGATGGACAGATCTTGTCCGGAACGGTAACAAGGGGAAACGGCCTGTTTCAGGTAGGTCAGGTGGTTCAAGAGGGGCAGGTTCTGATTTCCGGCTATACAGACTGCGGTATTTGCATTCAGGCAACCCAGGCGGAAGGAGAGGTGTTTGCGCAGACCAGGCATAATCTGGAGGCGATTACCCCCGTGTCTTGGACATGGAGAGAGAAGGAAAAGCGCTCCAGCAGGAAAATTAGTTTGCTGCTGGGAAAAAAACGAATAAATTTATGGAAAGGTAGTGGAATTTGGGACCCCAGTTGTGGTAGAATGTATCAGGAATACTATGTGAACCTGCCGGGAGGGTTTCGGCTGCCTGTGGCGCTGTGCATTGAAACCGATATTACCTGGGAAACCACCTGCCGGGATCTTTCCCAAGGGGAAGCAGAAGCGGATCTGAAGGAGTTTGCCGGGGATTATCTTCTGCAGCAGATGATCGCGGGAAGCCTCCAGAGCAGAACGGAAACGATCACCCGAAGGGACAGCTGCTTCCGGCTGGAAGGAGTTTATGTATGCCGGGAAATGATCGGCAGAGTCAGGCAGGAACAGATTGGAGAAACAAATGGGGAAACTGGTTGAAAGAGTTGTCAATGCGGAGCGGGTGGAGGATCTGATCGCTGTGTTCGGCTCCTTCGATGAGAATATCCGGCGCATTGAAGACGCGCTGAACGTCCATGTGGTGAACCGGGGAACAGATCTTCGTGTCACCGGGGACGAGGAATTGGCTGACAAGGCCATACGCACCTTGGAAGGACTGCTGGCGCTGGCTTCAAAAGGGGAAGTGATCGACGAACAGCGGGTGCGGTACCTGATCACTCTGGTCAGTGAAGGCAATGATAATCAAGTCATGCAAATGGCGAAGGATGTTGTCTGCATAACCGCCAAGGGCAAGCCGATTAAAGCGAAGACCGTGGGCCAGCAGAAGTATATGAAGGCTATGCAGGCCAACACGGTGACAATCGGCGTCGGCCCTGCCGGTACGGGAAAAACCTACCTGGCAGTGGCGGCTGCTGTGGCAGCCTTCCGGGAGCGCCAGGTCAACAGAATCATCCTAACCCGGCCGGCGGTAGAGGCCGGGGAGAGGCTGGGATTTCTGCCCGGTGATTTGCAAAATAAAGTCGATCCGTATCTTCGCCCGCTGTATGACGCGCTGTACGACATGCTTGGCGCCGAGACTTTCCAAAAGTATCAGGAGCGCGGTTCCATTGAAGTAGCGCCCCTGGCCTATATGCGCGGACGAACGCTGGATGACAGCTTTATCATCCTGGATGAGGCGCAGAATACCACCCGGGAACAGATGAAAATGTTTCTGACCCGGCTGGGCTTCGGCTCTAAGGTCGTGATCACCGGCGATGTGACCCAGATCGATTTGCCCGAGGACAAAGTATCCGGCCTGAAGGACGCAATCCGTGTGCTGGACGGCATTCCGGATATCGCGATTTGCCGTCTGACCTCCGCGGACGTGGTGCGCCACGCTTTGGTACAGCAGATCATCAACGCTTATGAGCGCGCTGCTCAGAAAAAGGAAGTAAAAAAGCCCGCCGGTCAGATCCGTGGGCAGTACCAGCGGAAGAAATAGGATTCTGACAGCTCCAATATCAGAAAGCTGTGGCAGAAGCCGCAAACAGAATGGAGATCATTATGAGGCATACAATCAATCTGGTCTTTGAACAGCTGAGTCTGCAAAAATTTACCATCGGATCCATTATCCGCAAATGCATCAAGGAAACCCTTCGCGCTGAGGGTATCGATATCCCCTGTGAGATCAATGTCCTTGTGACCGATGACGCAGGAATCCAAATCATCAACAGGGAGAGCAGAAATCTGGACAAGCCTACGGACGTGCTGAGTTTTCCCATGTTTCAGCTTATTGCAGGGGAGCCTCCGCAGGATTGGTCGGCGTATCAGGATCCGGCCACCGGCAGGGTACCTTTGGGAGATATGTGCATCAGTTTGGAGCGGGCCGTCGCCCAGGCGGCGGAATTTGGTCACTCCTCCCGCCGGGAAGTGGGCTATCTGACGATCCATTCCGTGCTGCATCTTCTGGGGTATGACCATCTGGATGAGGGTGTGCAGAAAAAACAAATGCGCTCGAGAGAGGAAGCCATTGCCGCCGGCATACCCGGAATGGGCAGAGACTAATACGATTTCTTGCTTAAATCCCCATGGGATACGATCACGCCACGAACCACGAAAGCAGTTCGCCCATGGGGATTTATATGCATCCGCATCGGTTGCCCCGCAAGGGGCGAGATGCTGGCATTTATTTAAAATTTTACTATGAATGCGGAGCTTTCATAGTAAATAACCACTTTTTGGAGGAAAGAGCATGAAAAACAGCGAAAAAACACTGGATATGATCGTCAACCTCTGCAAAAACCGGGGCTTCGTCTATGCCGGTTCTGAGATCTACGGGGGTCTTGCCAACTCCTGGGACTACGGTCCTCTGGGTGTGGAGTTCAAGAACAACGTCAAGAAGGCCTGGCTGAAGAAATTTGTCCAGGAGTCGGACTACAACGTCGGTCTGGACGCCGCCATTCTGATGAACCCCACCACCTGGGTGACCACCGGCCACGTAGGCTCCTTCTCGGATCCTCTGGTGGACTGCAAGGGCTGCGGCGCCCGGGAGCGGGCGGACAAGCTGATCGAGGCGGCTCCCTCCGGCCGCGGGGTGAAAGTGGACGCCATGAGCTTTGAGGAAATGGACGCCTTCATCGCCGGCCATGAGGACGTGGTCTGCCCCCAGTGCGGCAAGCACCACTTTACTTCCATCCGGAAGTTCAATCTGATGTTCAAGACCCAGATCGGCGTCACGGAGGACACGGCCTCCACCTGCTACCTGCGGCCGGAAACTGCCCAGGGCATTTTTGTCAACTTCGCCAACATCCAGCGCACCACCCGGAAGAAGCTGCCCTTCGGCGTGTGCCAGGTGGGCAAGGCCTTCCGCAACGAGATCACCCCGGGCAACTTCACCTTCCGCACCCGGGAATTTGAGCAGATGGAGTGCGAATTCTTCTGCCAGCCGGGCACCGATCTGGAATGGTTCGCCTACTGGAAGGATTTCTGCAAGAACTGGCTGCTGTCCCTGGGCATCCGGGAAGAGTCCCTGCGGCTGCGGGATCATGAGCCGGCGGAGCTGGCCTTCTACTCCCGTGCCACCACGGATATTGAGTATCAGTTCCCCTTCGGCAGCGGCTGGGGTGAGCTGTGGGGCATTGCCGACCGCACCGACTACGACCTGGGCCGCCATCAGGAGGCCAGCGGCAAGAGCCTGGAGTACTACGACCAGGAAAAGAACGAACACTACATTCCCTACGTCATCGAGCCCTCCCTGGGCTGCGACCGGGTGGCTCTGGCCTTCCTGTGCGAAGCCTACGACCAGGAAGTGGTGGGCGTGGACAAGAAGGGCAACGAAGACGTGCGCACCGTGCTGCGGCTGCATCCGGCTCTCGCTCCCTTCAAGGCCGCTGTCCTGCCCCTGAGCAAGAAGCTCAGCCCCAAGGCCGAAGAGATCTACCGGGAGCTGCGCAAGGACTTCATGGTGGACTTCGACGACGCCGGCTCCATCGGCAAGCGGTACCGCCGGGAGGACGAGATCGGTACGCCCTACTGCATCACCGTGGACTTCCAGACCGTCGGCGACGAGAACACCCCCGCCGACAACGCCGTCACCATCCGCGACCGCGACACCATGGAGCAGGTACGCGTCCCCATCAGCGAAGTACGCAGCTGGCTGGCTGAGCGGGTGAACTTCTGAGCAACTGCCCGGCGGGAGCGGCCAAGCCGCTCCCGCTTGTTTTTTTCGCAGCAGCGCGCATCCCCTGCCGAAAGGAGTCTTTCCCATGAAGAAGTTTTGGGCCAGGTATCCTCTGGATCCCCGGGACAAGTCCAAACTGCACCGGCGGATCCTCCTGGCGCTGACCTGCGCCGGGCTGGCCTGCGCAGCCTGTTGCCTGGGCGTCATCACGCTGCTTTACGGTTCCCTCTATTTTACAAAGGTC
>CALXDT010000097.1 GCA_944387125.1 uncultured Oscillospiraceae bacterium
ATTGTTTGGGGCGGGTATTGGAAAGACCACCATGTTGGATGGGGAACGTCTGTACCAATATGGGGCACAGAAATTTCCTTTGCTGTGTAAAGTCGATAAGCATAAAAGGGAAAATTGCAGCCCCAGCCGGGGCTGCAATTTTGAATATAAGATTACACAATGCCCTGGGCGTTCATGGCGTCGGCAACCTTCAGGAATCCGGCGATGTTGGCGCCGGCTACGTAGTTGCCTTCCAGGCCGTATTCCTTGGCGGCCTGATCCAGGTTGTGGAAGATATCCACCATGATGGTTTTCAGCCGGGCATCCACTTCCTCGAAGGTCCAGCTGAGCCGCTGGGAGTTCTGGCTCATTTCCAGAGCGGAGGTGGCGACGCCGCCGGCGTTGGCAGCCTTGCCGGGGCAGAACAGAACCCCCTGCTTCTGCAGGTACTCGGTGGCGTCCAGGGAGGTGGGCATGTTGGCGCCTTCCGCTACGGCGAAGCAGCCGTTGGCAACCAGGGTCTTGGCGTCCTCCAGCAGCAGCTCGTTCTGGGTGGCGCAGGGCAGAGCCACGTCGCACTTGACCGTCCAGACGCCCTTGCCCTCGTGGTAGACGGCATTGGGACGCATCTTGGCGTACTCGGTGAGTCTGGCGCGCATCACCTGCTTCACCTGGATCAGGGTTTCCACGTCAATTCCGTCGGGATCGTAGATCCAGCCGTTGGAATCGGAGCAGGTGACAGGCTTGGCGCCCAGCTGCCAGGCTTTCTCAATGGCGTAGGTGGCCACATTGCCGGCGCCGGAGACTACCACGGTCTTGCCCTCCAGGGACTTGCCATTGCACTTGAGCATCTCGTCGGTCAGGTACAGCAGACCGTAGCCGGTGGCCTGGGTACGAGCCAGGGAACCGCCATAGGACAGACCCTTGCCGGTAAGAACGCCCGCGTACAGGGTGCGGATGCGCTTGTACTGGCCGAACAGGTAGCCGACCTCCCGGCTGCCTACACCGATGTCACCGGCGGGCACGTCGGTATCCGCGCCGATGTGCTTGCACAGCTCGGTCATGAAGCTCTGACAGAAGACCATGATTTCCCGGTCGGACTTGCCCTTGGGATCAAAGTCGGAACCGCCCTTGCCGCCGCCGATGGGCAGACCGGTGAGGCTGTTCTTAAACACCTGCTCGAAGCCCAGGAACTTGATGACGCTCAGGTTGACGCTGGGATGGAACCGCAGGCCGCCCTTGTAAGGGCCGATGGCGCTGTTGAACTGCACCCGGTAGCCGTTATTGACATGGGCCTGACCGTTGTCGTCCACCCAGGGCACCCGGAACATGATCACCCGCTCGGGGGTGGTGATCCGCTCCAGCAGAGCGTCTTTCCGGTAAGCGTCCTCGTGCTGCTCGATCACAACCCGCAGAGATTCCAGAACCTCGTACACGGCTTGGTTAAATTCGGGCTGATCCGGGTTTTGCTGTTTGACCCGTGCCAGGGTTTCGTCTACATAGCTCATGAACAAATGTCCTCCCTACAAATAGTGTATGCTCCACATTGTACCAGAACCGGGGAAGAATTACAAGAGGAAATGCAATTTTTTTACATGAAAATTGCAAAAAAAATAAGAAACCGCATAGATGCACAAAAAAACGGGAAAAAATGAAAGATTAGTTATGCAAAAAATCAATTGGCTCGGGGAATCACCGCTTCCTCCAGAGCCTTGGCCAGAGCTTCCAGTTCTTCCATGGTGTTATCCTGGCACAGGGAGACCCGAAAGGAGGCGTCGATGACCTTCGGGGGCAGGTTCATGGCGGCGAGCACATGGCTCCGGTGCCCCTTGGCGCAGGCGCTTCCGGCGCTGACGCAGATCCCGGCATCCTGCAAAAGATTGATGGTATTTTGCGCGGGCACCCCGGGAATGGAGAGAGAGAGAATGTGGGGCGCCTGGTGGGCGCCGTTAATCACCACCTGAGGAAGGGCAGACAGGCGCCGGATCAGAAAGTCCCGAAGCTCGGTCATATGCCCGATGGCAGTGCGGTTTGCGGAAAATCCCGCCGAACAGGCGGCGGCGAAGCCAAAAATGGCAGGGGTACTCTCGGTGCCGCTGCGGTAGCCCCCTTCCTGCCCGCCGCCCTGGAGCAGCGGAGGGAAGGATTTTAACCGGGGGGAAATGTACAGCGCACCGGCGCCCTTGGGACCGTGGATCTTGTGGGAGGAAATGCTGATCAGATCCGCGCCCAGGGTTTTGGCGGTAAAGGGTATTTTCAGAAAGCCCTGTACCGCATCGGTGTGGAAAACGGCGTCGGGACACAGCTTATGGGTAATTTTGGCCATTTGGGAAATGGGCATCACAGAGCCGACCTCGTTGTTGACCATCATGATGGAAACAAGGATGGTATCCGGCCGCAGGGCTTCTTTCAGGCGCTCCACACCGATACAGCCCAAACTGTCCGGCTGCAGATAGGTGACGGCATAGCCCTGCGCCTCCAGATCCTTCATGCAGTTGAGCACCGCAGGATGTTCAATGGCGGTGGTAATGATGTGTCTGCCCCGTTTTCCCAGGCGCTTAACGGTGCCGTAAATCGCCCAGTTGTCCGCTTCGGTGCCTCCGGAGGTAAAGAATACCCGATCCGATTCCGCGCCCAGAGCGGCGGCGGTCTGGTGCCGGGCGGTTCGGAGAGCATGGGCGGCGTCCATGCCGAAGCGGTAAAGGGCGCTGGGATTTCCCCAGTTCCGGGTCAATGCGCCGGTAACGGCTTCCACCGCCTGGGAACAGGGCATGGTGGTAGCGGAATTGTCCAAGTAAATCATTCTATCGTCCTTACTATTTAAAATGGTGCGGGCTGTCCCGCCCGGGGTTATTTTCCCACGCAGAACCGCTGGAAAATTCTGGCGGTGATATCCTCCCGGACGGTAGCGCCGGTGACTTCGCCCATGGCTGCCATGGCCTGTTCCACATCGGTAAGCACGGCGTCGGGGGTGAATCCCAGCTTCAGCCCCTGCAGGGCGTGGAGAAGGCTTTCGTAAGCCCGGCGGCAGGCGTCAAATTGCCTGGGGTTGGTGAGAATGGAGCCGTCGCAGGGAGACTGACCGGCAAACAGGGTGTCAACCACCTCTGATAGCTGATCCAGACCTTCTCCGGTTTTGGCGCAGATGGTAATCACAGTGGTAAAGGGCAGATCTCCAGGCGCCACGGCCTCGCCCAGGTCGGACTTGTTGATCAGGGCGATGGCGTTTTCCTTCTCCAGGCACAGCTCAATGATATCCTGATCCTCCTGGGTCAGGGGCTGGGAGCCGTCGCAGACGAACAGCACCAGATCCGCCTGCTCCACCGCTTCCCGGGAGCGCCGGACACCCATGGCTTCCACCAGGTCGGCAGTGTCCCGGATCCCGGCGGTGTCAATGAGCCGCAGGCGGGTATTGCCCAAAAGGATGCTCTCCTCCACCGTGTCCCGGGTGGTGCCGGGAATATCCGTGACAATCACCCGGTCATAGCCGGCCAGGGCATTGAGAAGACTGGATTTGCCCACGTTGGGTCTTCCCACAATGGCGGCTGTCACCCCTTGCCGGAGGATCCGCCCCTGGGAATAGGTTTGCAGCAGGGCGTACAGGGCTTTGGCGTCTTGGCGGAGGGTGCCGCTGTAGTTTTCCAGACCGAAATCTTCAATGTCCTCATCGGGATAGTCCAGCACCGCGTGGAAATGGCTGCACAGGTTGGTCAAATCATTGTAAACAGGCGCCAGCTTCTTTTTCAGCACGCCGCCCACCTGTCCGGCGGCGTTGGCGGCGGCATCGGCGGTGTCCGCTTCAATCAGATCGATCACCGCTTCTGCCTGGGTCAGATCCAGCTTTCCGTTCAGGAAGGCGCGCTTGGTAAACTCTCCCCGCTGGGCGGGTTTGGCGCCTGCCAGATACAGGCTTTCCAGCGCCGCGGCCAGAACGGCAGGGGAACCGTGGCAGTGAAATTCCACCGTATCCTCCCCGGTATAGCTGTGAGGCGCCCGGGAGACCACGGCCATGCACTGGTCAATGACCCGGCCCTGCCGATCCCGGAGACATCCCAGGATCAGCTTCCGATCCGGCGCCTGGGACAGGGGGGCCGTTGCATGGGGCGTAAAAACCGCCTCGGCCAGCTGGATGCAGCCCTCTCCGGTCATCCGCAGGATCCCAATGGCGCTGATTTGATTGCCGGTAGATACGGCGGCGATGGGATGCAGCATAAGATTCTCCTTTTATCAAATATGATCCAGGAATTCCAGCGGATCTCCCTGGGCGGCGATGAAGTGCATCAGCATATAGGCGCACATGATGGCCACATTTTCCTCCCGCAGGATCCGGCGGCATTCTTCCCGGTCGGCAATGACCACCTGGATCTCCTCGCTGGCTTCCTGATGACAGTTGGTAGGCTGGCCGCTGCAATATCCATAGACAGTACCGCAGCTTTCGTCGGTCATGCCCACGGTGGTGAAGAAGGGGCGGCAGCAGCTTCCGCCTTCCTTGGGTTGAAAGGTCAGGCCGGTTTCCTCGTACATTTCCCGGATTCCTGCCTGGATCATATCCTCTCCCGGTTCCACCAAGCCGGCGGGGAATTCATAGACATATCCCCCAAGGGGGTAGCGATATTGGCGGATCAGCACCACCTTATCCTTTTCCGGCCCGTATACCCCGTAGAGGATCACCCCGTCGGGGCGGTTTTGCCGGTTCACGGCCTTCAGATCCGGGATGTCCGCTGCCCGGGAGGCTACGTAGTAGGGCTTCACCCGGCCGTCCCGGTGGATGGCCTGGAAGGTGTACAGATTCAGAAAGCGGTTGTTTGTTTGTTTTTCGATCTTCCCGATTTGGCTCATACAGCACCTCCAAAGGAATGATTCATTGGTCTTTATCCTTTGTACTATATCATTTCCGGGATAAAAATGCAATATCCGGGCATAATTCCCTGGGGTGAGCCTATGACCGATGAACAGATCCGCAGCCGGTTTACCGGAGCGGATGACTTGATTGCCAGAGAACTTCGCTGCGGCGGATTGACCCTCTATGCCTATGCCATTGATGGTTTGATTGCCAGCACCAGCATGTCAGAATACATTTTAAAACCCATTTCGGAAAATCTTCGGGGACAGAGTACGGAAGCGCTGTATCATGCCGCGTTGGACGGCTCTATTTATAATAATGTAGCGAAGCCCTGCAAAGATCTGGAGGACGCGGCGCAGAAACTGGTCAACGGATTCTGTGTGGTGCTGTTTCCCGGAGCCGGAGCCATTGCCTTCGAAGTCAGAACCAGCGTCAGCCGGGGGCCGTCCACGCCGGAGGTGGAGAACACAGTCAAAGGCCCAAAGGATGCCTTTGTGGAGACCATCCGCATCAATACCAGCCTGATCCGCCGTCACCTGCGCACCCCGGATCTGCGGATCTATGGCACCGTGGTGGGACGCAGAAGCCTGACCAACGTGGCGGTGGTCTGGATCCACGGGATCACGGATTTGGAACTGGTGGAGCGAATGAAGGCCCGGCTGGCTTCGATAGATATTGACGGACTGCTTTCCCCCTCTGCGGTGGAGGAATACGTCACCGGTTCCCGTGCCACAGCATTTCCTCTGATGCAGTATACCGAGCGGGCGGATAAGTTCAGCCAGGGGCTTCTGGACGGACGGGTGGGGCTGCTGGTGGATGGGCTGCCGCTGGCCTATCTGGCGCCTGCGGATCTGGGATATCTGATGGACAGTCCGGAGGACCGCAGCCGGGATTATGTATCCGCTTCCTGCATCCGCCTTCTGCGATATTGCGCGCTGCTGCTGAGCCTGCTGCTGCCGGGGTTTTACATTGCCCTGGCCAGCTACCACCAGGAGATGATCCCGCTGCCGCTGCTTCGGGCCATGATCGAAAGCAAACAAAGCGTCCCCTTCTCCACCACACTGGAGGTGCTGGGACTGCTGACCGCTTTTGAGCTTTTACAGGAATCGGGAATCCATTTGCCCCAGGCGGTGGGGCAGTCGGTTTCCACCATCGGCGGCATTGTGGTAGGCACGGCTGCGGTGGAGGCGGGACTGATTTCTCCGGCGGCGTTGATCGTGGTCAGTGTGGCGGGAGTTTGCGGGTTTGTGCTGCCGAATCGGGATCTGGCGGAAGCGGTTCGGGTATGGCGGTTTGGAATTGCGGTATTGGGTGCCGCGGCAGGATTGTTCGGCGTGACCGTGGGTCTGCTGATTTTGCTGATCCATCTTTCCGGATTGAGCTGCCTTGGCGTGCCGTATTTGGCGCCCTTTAGCGATGGCGAGGGAATGTGCATCATTCGAAAGCGCCTGAAATTCCTGAAGAACCGGGATCCGCGTCTGCATCCAAAGGATCGGGGGAATCAGGCATGAAACGTTGGATCCCAATGGCGCTGGCTGTGGCGGCGCTGTTTTTGACACCCCGAAGGGAAACGGATGTGTCAGAATTGCTGCCGGTGGAGCTGATCTATATTCAGCAGCTGGGAAATCAAATCTGTGTCCAGACGGACACAGGGGACGCAGGATACGGAAGCACGCTGGAGGATGCCCTGGGGGATTTAAAGGCCGCGGCGGCGGGAAAGGTTTTCCTGGAGACGGCGGATTACCTGATTGTGACGGCGGAGACCGAGCGGTATCTGCCTCAGCTGTGGAACATCCTCAGACCGGCAACAGAAGTCTGCCTGGGGATTGGGGTGGATGCCAATGGGGCGGAATACCTATCCACCCACAGGCCGGGAGTAACGTTAAACGATGTTCGGGCGGGATACGGCCAACTGCCGACCCTGCGGAAGACAGAGGGGCGATACCATCTTGAACAGAAATGCGATATCAGATAAGCAAATGGGTCTGTGGACAGCGGCGGCTGTTGCCGCCCCTGCGGTACACACAGCGGCGGCAAGCAGCTGGCTGACAGTGCTGATCATCGGCAGCGCATGCCTGCTGGCTTGCTATTTGCTGGGGCGGGAAACGGTGCGGCTCCCGGTCTGGGTGGAAACGGTTCAAAGCCTGTGGGCGGGACTGGCGGCTGGGGAGATCCTGGGATGGATTGGGAATTATTGGCCCAATCAGGGAATCGGCGTGGTTGGATCGCTGGTTCTGCTGATTCTCGCGGCCTGGTCGGTGGAATCTGATGCAGAGCAGGGGGTGCGGATCGGGTGTATGCTGTTCTGGCCGCTGGTGCTGCTCCTGGGAGGGGTTCTGTTGTCGGGGCTGCAGGAGGTGCGATTGGAAAATATAAAGCCGGAATGGAAAATGACCGACGGATCTTTGGCAGCGATTCTGCTGATCCCGGCGCTGGGGGGAAACCGGTGTGCGGGAAAAAACAAATTCCTGCTGCCGGGGATACTGCTGCTGTCGCTGGCGGCATCGGCTATTGCCATGGGGGTGCTGTCGCCGGAGGCTGAGATTGCGACCCCCATGTATGAGCTGAGCCGCAGCCTGAGCCTGCTTGGGGTAAGCGAACGGTTTGAAAGTCTTGCCGCGGCGGGAATGACATTGGGATACTTTGTCACCCTCTCCTATTTGCTGGGAACCAGAAGGTGTTGTGCAGAGAAGAGAGGATGGAGGTGGATGCCGGTGATTGCGGCCGGGGGGATTTATCTGCTGGGAGCGCCCATAAGCAGCATGATCATAGCCCTGGGGAGCATTGGCCTGTGGATCCTGGTTCCTGCAATCTGCTGTATGTTCCGGCACGGGAAGAAAGGGAAAAAGGGTCTTGACAAATGGTGACGGAGGTGGTAACATATGCAGG